>JBIJCA010000368.1:0-3716 GCA_044344935.1 Aquimonas sp.
ATCGCCGATGTACTGGACAGCGCCTGCGCGGCGCTGGCCGCGCTGCCGAACCCGAGCGGCCCGCAGAGCGATCTGCTCGCGCGCTGTCGCGATCTGGCGGATCAGTCCGGTTCGGACCCGGCTTCGGTGGCGCGCGTGCTGTCGCAGCTGCCGAACGACGTCGGCTTGAATCTTGCGCGTGCCGGCGATGAAGCGATGCGCGGCCAGACCGGCAACCTCGATCAGCGGCAGCGCGCTCTGCGCGGCGGAGGCCAACGCGTGCAGATGGCGTTCGCGATGAACACGCCCGGAGGCAGCCTGCCCCTTTCGACCCTGCCAGCGCTTTCCGCAGTCGCCGACGCGGAGGCGACACGGGAGGAAGCCGGATCGCAGTTCGAGCGGTGGGGCGCCTTTGTCAACGGCAGCTTCGGGCGCGGCCGCTCCCGCCAAACCGGCTTGAACCCGGCGTTCGAGTACGACCTGGGCAGCCTGACCGCGGGCGTCGACTACCGCTTCAGCGACCGCTTCGTCGCCGGCGCGGCGCTCGGCATCAATCGCGACAGCACCGATTACGCGGCTGGCCGGGGCCAGCTCGACAGCGAGGGCAGCGTGCTGTCGGCCTACGCCAGCTTCTGGCTGCCCAAGGACGCCTACCTCGACGCGAGCCTCAGCTACGGACGCAACAGCTTCGAGCTTGAACGCTCTCTGCGCTTCACTCTTGGCAGCCTGGCAATCGATCAGAAGGCGTCGGCGGACACCGATGCCACGCTGATCGGCGGCAGCCTGTCGCTGGGCCGTGACTGGCAGCAACGCAGCTGG
Source organism: Aquimonas sp. (assembly GCA_044344935.1). Lineage (GTDB taxonomy): Bacteria > Pseudomonadota > Gammaproteobacteria > Xanthomonadales > Xanthomonadaceae > Aquimonas. Next base: position 799 of record JBIJCA010000368.1, read on the forward strand.
AACGTCGGGGCCTATGTGCGCGCTCAGTTCAGCCGCGTGGAGCACGACGCTTTCGAGGAACAGCTGATCAGCGGGCGCGCCGGCGAAGGTTTCGGCTTGAGGGTCGAATCACCTGTCTGGAACAGCCTCGAGGGCGTGCTGGGTGGACGCGCGTCGCGCGCCTTCAGCTACGACTGGGGCGTACTGATGCCCAACCTCTCGATCGAGTACAGCCGCGAGTTCCGCGATGATCCGACCCGACTGGACACGCGTTTCATCAATGATCCCACGGGCGGCGAGTTCAGGCAGAGCGGTGCCGCCATCGATACCGGTCACGTCAACCTGAGCTTTGGCATGAGCGCGCTGTTCCCCGGAGGCCGCAGCGGCTTCCTGCAGTACGAACGACGCCTTCAGGACGACCGCATCAGCCATTGGCTGCTGTCGATCGGCGGCCGCTGGGAGTTCTGAGTCGGGAGTCGGGAGTCGGGAGTCGGGACCCGGCATTCGGAATTCGCAGGCTCCGAACCGGAGCGAGTCAGGCGGCTTCGGCCGAGCGCAGCGCGGCCCAGGCATCAAGGGCCAAGCCAATGCCGGCGCCGCTTCGCGAGGCGCTGGCGCGCCTAAGGCCGTGCAAGCGGCCGGCGCGCTCCGCGCGCCAATCGAACCGTCGTCGACCGCGTTGGACTGCACACCGGCGGAAATCCGAGGGCGGCCGCCACAAGCGGATGGCGCCCGGAGTGGGCGCCGGAATCAGGCCCTCGGGCCCGCGAAAGCGAGAACCTGATCGATCCTCTCGCTGCCGGTCAGCACCATCATGAGTCGGTCCACGCCGAGCGCCACGCCCGCGCAGTCGGGCATGCCGTGCTGCAAGGCTGCCAGCAGGCGTCCGTCAAGCGGACGTTCGGCGTCGCCGCGCGCGCGGCGACGCCGGTTGTCGCGCTCGAAGCGCGCGCGCTGCTCGCGTGCATCGCTTAGCTCGTGGTAGCCATTGGCCAACTCCACGCCGCCGATATAGGCCTCGAAACGGCAGGCGTGCATGTCGACACCCTCGCCCGCGATCCGCGCCAGCGCGCACTGACTCGCCGGGAAGTCGTGCAGCAACAGCAGCTCGTCACGCGGCAGCGCGGGCTCGATGCGATGGGTCATCAGAAGGTCGAGCCAGTCGTCATGCTCCAACCCACGTGCATCGATATCGTGTCCGTCCAGCGCCGCGCGCAGGTCCGCCTCGTTGGCCAATGCAGGGTCGATCCCGATGCAGTCTCGGAACACGTCACGGTAGCTCGAACGGCGAACGTTCATGCGCCGACCGACCAGGGCGAAAGCTGCCAGCAACAGCTCGGCCACTTCCTCCATCAGGCGATAGTGGTCGAACCCGAGGCGATACCACTCGAGCAGGGTGAATTCAGGGTTGTGGCGACTTCCGCACTCGCCGTCGCGGAATACCCGCCCCAGTTCGAAGCAGTCGCCGATCCCAGCGGCCAGAAGGCGCTTCAACGGAAACTCGGGCGATGTGCGCAGGAAGCGCTGTCGGCTGTCCCCCGCGCTGGGGCCCGAGTACCGCAGCGCAAAGCTGCGGATGTTGGGATCGGTGTTGCCCGCAATCGACATCAACGGCGTTTCGACTTCGAGCACGTCACGTGCCTGGAAGAACTCCCGGATCAGGCGGTTGAGCCTTGCCCTGAGGCGCAGCGCCTCGACGCTCGCGCCCGGCTGCCAGTCATCCCTTGCCGACATGCGCTCAGTCGATGCTCTTGCCTATCCGGCTGAACTCGATGCCGCTGTCCCAGCTCATCCAGATCAGGAAGGCGCGCCCGACCAGATTGCGCTCCGGCACGAAGCCCCAGGCGCGACTGTCGAGGCTGTTGTCGCGGTTGTCTCCCATCACGAAGTAGTGCCCTTCGGGCACCACCCAGCGCCCCTCGCCCTGACGTCCGAGCTGATTCGGGCGCATCAGGATGTCGTGCTCACGTTCACCCAGGGTTTCGCGCAGATGGTCGGCACCGTCCATCTCGCGGGCGGCACCGACACCGATGAACCGACCCACGCGCTCCTGAGGCTGCAGCTCGCCATTGATGTAGACCGTCTTGTTGCTGTACACCACCTCGTCACCGGGCAGGCCGATGACCCGCTTGATGTAGTTCTCCTTCGGGTTGACCGGGTAGCGGAAGACCACGACATCGCCTCGCTCGGGCAGGCCGAACTCGACGATCTTCGTGTCCAGCACCGGCAGGCGAAGCCCATAGGTGAACTTGTTGACGAGGATGAAATCGCCGTCCTGCAGGTTCGGCATCATCGAGCTCGACGGAATGCGGAAGGGCTCGGCCAGGAAGCTGCGCACGATCAGCACGATCAGGATGACCGGAAAGAACGATCGCGAGTACTCCACCAGCAGCGGCTCGCGCACCACCTCGGTGCCCAGGCTGGAGCCCACCTGCGCGCGCTCGGCGCGACCCTTGGCGAAGAACAGGGCATCGATGGCCCAGACGATCCCGGTAAAAGCGGCCAGACCCACCAGCACGGCGGCAAAGTCGAAGTTCACGTAGGGCGTTCCAGTAGGGTTGGGAAATGGGGTTGGATCAGCGCCGCAGGACTACTTGTTGTCGACCTGCAGCACGGCCAGAAAGGCTTCCTGCGGAATGTCCACGCTGCCGACCTGCTTCATGCGCTTCTTGCCTTCCTTCTGCTTCTCCAGCAGCTTGCGTTTGCGGCTGACGTCGCCGCCGTAGCACTTCGCCAGCACGTTCTTGCGCATCGCCTTGACCGTGGAACGCGAGATCACCTGCGCGCCGATTGCGGCCTGGATGGCGACATCGAACATCTGCCGCGGAATCAGTTCCCGCATGCGTTCGCAGATATCGCGACCGCGGCGGTCGGCATACATGCGGTGGCAGATCATCGACAGCGCATCGACGCGGTCGCCGTTGATCAGCACGTCCAGA
>JBIJCA010000107.1:0-13528 GCA_044344935.1 Aquimonas sp.
GGAGGCGGACGGAGTGACGCCCTTGGATGGGTCACCCACGCCGGTCGAGGTGAACTTCGAGGCCGATGTCGCCGCGACCACGATGCCGCGTTCCGATCTTCTGATCCTGCAGCTCGGCAAGGGCGGGGTTCCCGCATCGACGCGCATCTACGCGGTCCGGCCAGACGGCATGTCCATGGTCGAAACGGTGGCGCACTTCACCCTGGAGGGCCAACCCGTGCTGCGGGAGAACTACTTCTCGCGGGTGCGTTGAATTGCTGAGCGAACGGCCGGCGGGCCGGGCGTCCCCGCCACGTTGAAGCGATGCGAAACGTCCTCGCAGTAACGTCAGCATGCGACGCCTCTGTACCGGCGCGCGCTCGTCCGACCTCGAAGCGGTGTCCCTTAAGAATGCTCAGACTCCTCACTGCCGCGATCGCGGGCTTCCTTGTCTTCGTCGTCACGACCTATTTCGTCCAGCGCGCCGACGAGCCCTTCTTCATCATCCTCTTTGGCACGCTGTCGACTTTCGTGCTGGCGCCCTGGCTGGTCCTGCGCATCTGGCCCCCGGCGGATCCGGCCAAGCGCGCTGCGCGTGCCGGTAAGCTGGAGGTGCGTGAGTTCAACGTGGTTCGCGCATGGCAGATTGCTGAGCTGGAGGATGAGGGCCTGCACTTCGTGCTGGAGCTCGGCTCCGGCGGCACGCTGTTCCTGTCCGGCCAGTTCCTCTACGAGCCCGTTGCGAAGGGCGTGTTTCCTTGCGCCGAGCTGAAGGTCAGCGTGGACTCGCGCACGAAGGATGTTCTCGCGCTCGATTGCGCAGGCGAACGGATCGAGATCGTTGACACCCTTGATGCCTTCACCGACGAGGAGCTGGAGCGGCGCGTGCATCCGGGCGCATTTCGCGTCTACAGGAAACCCGCAGGCAGGGTTCTACAGGCCTTGGGCCGTGCAGTTCTAGCGCGATGATCTCGTGCGATCCGAGCGCGCGCAGGCGTCACGGTTGCCCTCGACGCCACGTCGCGCAGCAGGCTTCGCGAACTGTAGTAGCCGCGCCATGCAAAGCACCTACCCCGCAGTTGCGCTTACCCGAGTCATCCGTGGGTTGGCGGCGAAGCACCCAACCTCACTGACCGGATCATTGATCGTTGGGGCGCCCACAGGAACACCTCAACCGCCATGAGCCTGCTCGCGCTTCTGGTCGCTTTCGCCGCGTTCGTGCTGGTGAGTGTTCTGGTCGGCACCTTGCTGATCAAGCCTTGGGCTGATGTGCCGGCGCCCGTCGAAGGCATATCCGCTGTTCTGTACCGGCATGTCATCGCAGCCTGCCTGATCGCTATCGGGGCTGGCACGCCTTGGCTGGCCAGCTTCGGCAATGCGCGCGGTCTGATGCTGCTGATGTGCTTCGCAGCGCTTGGCGGCGCTTGGCTAATCTGGAAGCCGATGGGCCTACGCTGGCTCGCTGTGTTCGCTGCACTGACGGTTCTGATCGGCGAGCTGGCCTGAGCCTCCCGCACTGTTCCGAAGCCCCTGATGCCCCTCTCAGAGCTTCCCTGACGCACACGAGAACCGACGCCGATACGCTGCAGGAGAAACGCCCAGCCGCTGCTGGAACTGACGGCGCAGGGTTTCCACGCTGGCGAAGCCGGAGCGTTCGGCGAGGTCGGTGAGCTTGAGCTGGCTGTGCTCAAGCAGCCGACGCGCTTCGGCCAGGCGTGCTTCGGCCAGCCACTGCCCGGGCGTGCAGCCGGCAGCTTCGTGGAAGCGGCGGAGCAGGCTGCGTTCGCTCAGTGCGGCCTCGCGGGCGAGTTCCAGCAGGGTCCAGCGATGCGCAAGGTTTGCGCTCATCCGCTCCTGCAGTCGCGCCACCACGCTGCGCGGGCGTGGCGCTACCGGTCGGTCGACGAACTGCGCCTGGCCGCCGTCGCGGTGCGGGGCGATCACCAGCCGCCGCGCGACCTGGTTGGCGATGGCGCTGCCGAAGTCGCGGCGCACCAGATGCAGACACAGGTCCAGGCCGGCGGCGCTTCCGGCTGAGCTCAGCACCTGGCCCTCGTCGACATAGAGCACCTTGGCGTCCACTTGAATCTGCGGATAGCGCGCCTGCAGCGCGTCGGCATAGCGCCAGTGGGTGGCGGCGCGGCGACCGTCCAGCAAACCGCTGGCGGCCAGCACGAAGGCGCCGGAACAGATCGACAGAATGCGCGCGCCGCGGGCGTGGGCGCGCTGCAGGGCGCGGCTGAGTTCGCTCGGCACTGGAACATCCGCGCCGCACCAGCCCGGAATGATGATGGTTCCGGCCTGCGCCAAGGCGCGCAGGCCCGCATTGGCGCGCAGGCTCAGGCCATAGTCGGCCTGCAGCAGGCCCGCCCGGGTTGCGCACACCGAGAACCGGTACCAGCGCTCGCCGACTTCCGGACGGTGCAGGCCAAAGACCTCGGCGGCGCAGGAAAACTCGAAGCTGCACAGCCCGGGATAGGCCACTGCGACCACCCGCAGCGGGTCGACGGATGGCGATAACCTTGGCGGTTTCTGTGGGATACCTGGCATGGCCGCCAGTGTGCGCCGTGCGCGGGCTTGCCAACAATGGGGTCTCCCGTCCCCACCGAGTCGAGCGCCATGAAGAACGCAGTGAACGAAGTTCCCGCGGCATCCGCCGCCGCCGCGGCCGACCATTTCGCGGCGCTGTTCGAGTTCGAGACGGACTGCTGGGATGTGCACGAAGCCCTCGCCAGCGAGACACCCGGCTTCGTGCTGCTGGATGTGCGCGGGCCGGCGCTGTTCGCACAGGGGCACGTGCCGGGGGCGGTCAACCTGCCGCATGGCAGGATCGTCGAGCGCAACCTCGCCGCTTATCCGCCGGAGACCCTGTTCGTCACCTACTGCGCAGGGCCGCACTGCAACGGCGCGGCGCGCGGAGCCCTGCGTCTGGCGCGGCTGGGGCGACCAGTGAAGCTGATGACCGGCGGCATCACCGGTTGGCTGGACGAGGGCTTTGCGCTGCAGGGTGCAGGCGGCGATGGCTGACTCTTTATCCGCGGGAGGGACGCGCATCCGGCTGCGGATCGCGGGCGCCGATGACGCCGCGGTGCTGGCCGCGCTGTGTATCGAGCACGCCGCGTTCGAGCGCGCCGCGGCGCCACCGGTGGATCTGGCCGTGAGGCTGGCCCTTCTGCTGCGTTCGTCGGACTGGTGTGCCTGGCTGGCCGAAGACGACAGCGCCGCGGTTGGCTTCTGCTGCGGCGAAGTCCAGACCAGTGCCTGGCGCGGCGCACGTTTCTGGCATCTGGATTGCCTGTACCTGCGCCCGACCTGGCGCGGTCAAGGGATCGGACTGGCGCTGCTGGACGCCAGCCTGGCGCACGCGCGCGCATTGGGGCTGGGTTGGGCGGAATGGCAGACTCCGGCGTGGAACGCGGCTGCGATCGGCTTCTACCGTGCGCTGGGTGCGAGTGCCGCCCCGAAGCAGCGTTTCGCCCTGGGCCTGCGCTGAGCCACTGAAGCGCTCATCGCCGCTCCTGCCCGATCCGGAAGCCTGCAGCTTTCGCACGAGGAGCCCATCAACGCGCTTGCACCCGCAGCCGCCGACAGGTATCCGCAAACTCCCCGGTGCCTATGTGCGGGGGCCCGAGTGCGGCTGCGCCTGTTGGCGAGGGTGAGGGTGCTCCAAGCACCTGGCGCAGCCCCAATCGACCAGGCGAGGCAGAGGCTGCAAGCCTCAGCCCTCTCGCGGCGACGGATCCATGTGCACGCGCCCGACAATCCACTGCACGATCGCTTCAAAGCGCTCCTGATCCAGCGCATGCCCGCGCTCCACGCGCAGCTCGGTGATGTGCGTGCCGCCGGCCTTGGCGACCACTTGGTCAGCGTCGCCCGAGTACTTGTCTTCGCTGCCTGACACCACCAGGGTTGGACGCGGAGCGATGGCGGCGAGTACGTCGTGGGTGTCGAGGTCGAGCGCCAGGCCGGGCACGGTTTCGAACAGGGTGATGCCGGTGCCGGCGAGGCGGCGGGTTTCGAAGCTGCACACCGCGCCGCTGATGCAGACGAACCGGCAGCGCGTGTCCAGGGCCGCCTGGTAGAGCGCGGTGTAGCCGCCGTAGCTGTGGCCGGCGATGCCGACCTTGTCCTCGTCGACATCGGCGATCTGCAGCAGCACGCTCAGCGCCCGCTGCGCGTCGTCCAGGCCCTTGCGCATCAGCGAGTCGCCCTGCAGCAGGCGGTAGCACAGGGCGTTGTAGTGCTGCAGCCAGTCGTAAGTGTCCGGCTGTACGCCTTGCACCGCGCCGCGCCGGTCTTCGAAGGTGAGCGCATCGGGTGCCAGCACGGTGAGGCCCCGGCGGGCCAGCGCGGGGCCGAAGGCCTGGAAGGGGTCGCCGACTTCGCCGGCCACTTCGCTCTTGCCGAAGTGGAACTCGCCGTTGTGCTGGTGGAAGACCACTACGGCGCCGATTGATTTGCCCTGCGTGGGAGTGAACAGGAAGGCGGAGATCACGTCGTCCTCGAGCCCGCGGTATTCGATGCGCTCGCGGGTGTAGCCCTCGAAGTCGAGGGGCTCGCTGCGTTGAACGTTCACCGTTGTGGGCTGCGCCAGCCCCAGGCGTTGGCGGAGTCGGGTGCTGAGTTCACGCATGGGTGTGGGTCGCGCCGCCGCTGTCTGGGGGATTTTCGGGTTGCCTACCGTGTTTTGCACGTGGGGCGTGCCACACCAGTATCCAGCGCAATAGAGCCTGCCGGTGGACAGTGCTATTGCATCTAGCCAGACTTCGCGGCGCCAAATCAGCCGTCACTTTGGAAGCCGACCATGCCTTATCGATTGACTCTCCTATTGCTTCTCTTCTTCACGCTTTTGCCATCGGCAGCGCGAGCCCTAGACTGGTCCACGTCGCTGGCTCCGCCGCAGGGTCCGCTACCGGTGCTTCTCGGTCTGGCGCAGGAGGTCTCCGACGGTTCCGTGTTGCTCGCCGGAGAGGGCGAGGCTGGATTTCAGTCTGTGCAGAGCGCACGCGTAAGGCTCATCTCGCGCGTAGGTGTTGACGGCAATGTGCTCTGGACGAGCAGTCTCGGACTTGCCTCTGCCACGGAATCATCCCGAGCCACCGCTGTAGCCGAACTCGCGGGTGGAAAGCTGATCGTGGCTTTCACTCGTCGCGTGTTCGCAATGGAAGGCAGCACGGGTGCCATCCTGTGGGAGAGGCTGCTGCCGGCCGACATCCAGTCATTGGAGGGGGCTCCGAATGGCAACCTCTACGCAGTCGGCGACATCGTCGACGTTCCGTTTGTGCAGCTGCCTTACGCCGCACTGTTGTCCGGCACCGATGGCGTGCCGTTGTGGACACGGCACGCCTCCTCTCCGAGTCCGGTGATCACGTACTTCAAGGCCGCGAAGTTCTCAAACGGCGATCTCCTCGCCGTGGGCTCTCGCGGAGTTCTGGTCCGGCTTTCCTCGGCGGACGGATCCTTGATTTGGCAGACCACGGGCGCGAACAACACGCCCGTTCCATCGGCGCCGCGGGTCGCGATCGACGAGCAGGACCGCATCGTGCTGTTTCACGGCGGCAGTGGCGGTGGGCTTGAAGTCCGCGCAGGAAGCGATGGCAGCCTGATCTGGTCCTTGAGCGCGATGCAGAGCCTCCAGTCGCACACGCCGTTCGCCCTGTGGATCGCCCAAGGGAATGCCTTCACTGTCTCCTTCATCCCGGGTGCGTCGGTCCAGGTTCACCTGCGTTCCTTCCGCATGGACAACGGCAGTGAGAACTGGCGAACCTTCGCGTCCGACGTGGCAACGGGACCGCGCTTCCCGCGCAGCGCGCGTCTGTCGCCCGATACCCAGCGTATCGCCGTGTTGCTGGCGAGCTCGCAGTTTCGAGACTTCCAGTTCGGCGGCACCGGTGGACGTCGCGTGTTGCTCTTCAACGCAGGCACGGGAAATCTGGTGTCCAGCACCGATCTTCCCGCCGGTAGCGAAGCCCAGTTTGCCGACGTTATTTCTTGGACCGCAGAGCAAGGCCTCTCACTCGCAGGCGTCCGGGATGTCGCGAGCGGCCAGCCCGCGCTCTTGCTGACCCCTTTTGACACGGCAGCCACCACCGTGGGTGCAAGCGCCGCCGTCCAGGTGTCCGGCTATGCCGAGTACCCCTCCGGTGGTCTGACTCTCACAGACGGCAGCAGTGTTGTCCTCACTCGCCGCGGTGGGCTCGCGCAGCAGGTCTTTGGCCTCATCCGTCTTGATGCCGAGGGCGAGCAGCTCTGGCGGACCGAGCATCTGCCGCAAACGGGTACCGACTGGTCTTGGGTTGATGCCAAGCAAGTGGATGAGAGCAGCCTGGTGGCCGTACTGCGCGGAAGCACCGCGCCTGAAGGCCACATCCTGCGTATTGACCTGGAAACCGGAGCGATCCTGTATTCGCGCCCGGTGATCTACGCAGGTGGCGCTGTCTTTGCTCCGCTAATGCTTGAGGTGGACCCATCGCGCACGCGATTCGTGCTTGGCGGCAATGTATCCGGAGGCGCTCTGGTGGTGTCCTACGAACTCGCAACGGGCAACCCGCTCTGGTCTGGATTCATTGGATCGAATGAGTTCGGCACATCTAGCGGAGCAATCAGGCAAGTCCGTGTATTGAGCGACGGCGGCGTGGTGGCGCTTTCGCGCGTATTCGCCTCGCCGGCTCAGTTTGCCGACATGTTCCACCGCTTCAGAAGCGATGGGTCGCTCGGAGCGATCCGATCGCTTGGCGCGACTGCCGAGGAACTGGACCGCATGTTGGTTGACGAGAGTGCCCAGGAGGCACGCATCTGGGGCCGCAGCGGGCCGCCGCCGTTTTTTGTCAGGGAGCTGACCGTTTCCCTCAGCGACGGAGCGACACTGGCGACCAGCGCGTTGGAGTGCTCCGGCTCAGGATCTACATCGTCAGGGTGGGTTTTCAGGCTGGGCGCACAGCTGATCAACCTTGTGCCCTGTCCTGAGCAAACCGCGCCCGCGTACCGCCTATGGACGCGCGCCTCCTGGAGCGCAGCCCCCATCTCAGCCGCGGTGTCGGGTTTGCCTGCCTTTACGTCAATCGGTCAGGCTGCGGTGGGAGCAGAAGGACGCTTGAACGTCACCCTGGGTACGACCGTGGCAGGTGCCAGCCCGAGCATCGCGAGGCTGAGCATCGCCGGTGCTCGCGTTCTCGGGATCACACCACTGCAAACCGGCGCTGGCCAGCCCTTTGCCAATCCCAACCTGATCGGAACGGGAAGCACGGCCATTGTTGTCGGAGGCCATCTGGCGTTCGAACGTCCGCGCGTCGTCGTTGGCGCGAGCCGTGACGTCGCGCTGTTCGGAGACGGGTTCGAGAACTGAGCTTGAGGGATCACGCGTCCTTCCCTGGCTGGGCCGGAACGCGCGCCCACAAAAGCAACCATCCCCACCGTCCGAACCGATCTACTGGCTTGCAAGGAATCGCTGTCCGCAGCGGTTCCTTGCAAGGGGTTGCGATGTTGGATAACGGAAGCACAAGAGCTTCGGAGCAGAGCGCACTTTCTCGAACTTATGTGGAGTGCCAGCAGGATTCTCCGAGCAAGCGCACCAAGCTCGCATTGTCTGCGTTTAGCTGCGGGCAACTGCCACGTCGTCTCGTCGCCAGTTGCGAGAAGTGGCCGCGTCAGACGTTATGTGTTCCGTGCGGGGGAACCGAGCCCTCAAGACCCACCCCTTGCGATGGGGCGTGCCGAGGTTCGTGGGTCGAGACGCATCCTGTGGGTTGGGCCGTATCGAAGTTCGGTGGGACGAGACCCGCCCCATGGGCTGGAAGGATCTCGCACCAGCACGCTAGAACAATCACATTCGAAGAGTGATCATGCGGACTCTTTCGATAGGGCGGGTGCCTGGCACGCGGTGGCGGTCGGTACCGGCAAGGATTTGCAGCGATGTCCGAGGTGTCCCCAAATCGTCGCGGCAGGTTGCTGCCGCATGCCCACGCGATGCTGGTGGCCTGCGTCTGTCTTCTGGCCTTGGTCCCGGCGGCGGCCGCCGCGGTCATCGGCGAAGGCCCGCAGGGCTCGGACAATGGGGTGCGCCTGCCCTGCACCGGGTTCACGAGTTCGGGTGCGGCAGTGATCTGCGTGCGCGCCGGTGCGGCATCCGGCGGAACCGGAACGGCGGCGGCACCGCTGACGACGGTGTCGGCGGCGCTCACCGGTGCCAAGGCCGGCGACACCGTGCAGGTGGCGGCGGGCACCTATCGCGAGAACCCCGCGCTCGGCAGCCTGTCGAGTGCCAGCAGCAAGCATCTGAGTCTGCTGGGTGGGTTCAGCGCGGACTTCAGCGTTCGAAACGCGGCGGTGCATCGCAGCGTGCTCGACGGTCAGGGCCTTAACCCGGCCCTCCAGCTGCACTTGAGCGGCAGCGGCAGCAGCGTGCTCGACGGCTTCGAGATTACCGGCGGCGTAGGCCTGGGCACGACCTGGCAGAACGGCTACGGCCACGGCGGCGGTGTCTACGTGACGATGAGTGGGACGCCGACCCTGCTGGTCAGCCACAACCGTCTGCACGGCAATCGCACGCGCAACCACACCAGCATCGATTCGCGCGGCGGTGGCCTGTACGCGCGCAACGGCTTCGACAACACCGGCGGCACCCTGCGTATCGAAGACAACGTGGTCGAGAACAACCTCGCCGGCAAGGGAGCGGGCATCACCGTCAGCGGCCGCCAGGCCCTGCTGCTGCGCAACCGCATCGCCAACAACACCGCGCACAACGACCATGGCGGTGGCCTGTACGTGTCCACGGGCAGCACAGAGATCCGCGGCAACGTCATTCGCGGTAACGTGGTCGGGGCCACCGTCGGCTACGGCTGGGGCGGTGGCGTGCTGCTCGATACGGCGGGCGCGTCGATGGAGCGCAACCTGGTCACCGACAACCATGCGCCCACTGCAGGCTCGGGCGTGTTCTGGGATGAAGGCGCGATCGGCACCATGCGCAACGACCTGCTGGTGGCCAACCGCTGTCCGGGCGGCAACCGTTTCGGTGCCGCTCTGTACCTCGACGGTGGACCTGGCGGCGCATCCCGGGTCACCGCCGAGCACCTCACCATCGCCGGTCACGCCTGCGCGGCCGCGGCGCCGGGAGGCGCGGCGATCCTGATCGAAGCCAGCTCGACGCTCAGCCTCAGGAACTCGATCCTCTGGGGCAACACGCGCGAGTTCGCCACCAACAGCGGCGGCAGCTTCAGCATCAGCCATTCGATCACCGCCCAGTCGGGCACCGGCAATCGGAATGTCGATCCGCTGTTCGTGCAGGCCGCCAGCGGCGACTACCACGTGCTGTCGATGGGCGGTCACTACACGCCGAGTGGTTGGGTGCTGGACTCGCGCACCAGCCCGGCGATCGATGCCGGCGATCTGGCCTCGCCGTACGCACAGGAGCCCGCACCCAACGGCGGCCGCGTCAACCTCGGCGCCTACGGCAACACGGCCGAGGCCAGCCGCAGTTTCTCCGATCCGAACCTGGTGTTCGGGCACGGGTTCGAGTAGTTCGGCGGTGCGGGCGGCGTTGCGTTTGTCCGCTCTGCACGTGGTGCGGCTTCGGGCTTCGGTTGAGGCAACCCGTCATTCGCAGTTGTAGGGCGGATAAGCGCAGCGCATCCGCCGTTCCAACCGGCTCGAACGACGGTGGGGCGTGCGTGGCGTGGGGCGCCGGGTTTCGCGGGGCAGCGATCGTAGGCTTGGGCTGCGTCGTCTGCGCTGTGGCTCCGATGTTGGTCAGGCGTCGATCGGACCAGCTGGTGGATGCGCTGCGCTTATCCACCTACCACCACGAATGACGCTTTGCCTCCATCGAAGCCGACACCGCTGGTTCGCGCTCTTCCAAAGCCGCGCTCCGCTGTGCCGCCAAGCAGTCGACCCCAGCGAAGCCGCCGCTCAGCGCTGCGCCCAGCGTTCCTCAACCGCCCGCACGAAAGCCAGGGTTTCGGCTTCGACGGTCGCACGGTGGGCGGCGCTGGAGCAGGTGTGGTCGGCGTCGGGCAGTTCGACGCAGCGCACCTGCGGCCGCTGCAGCAGGCTCTGCCAGCGGGTGTCGTCGCAGCACAGCGTGCGGAATTCGGCGGCGACCAGATCATCGCCGGACAGCAGCACCAGGCTCGGCGCAGAACAGGCTTGCCAGTGCGCGGCCATGCGCGCGATGTAGTTCGCCGATGTCGGCGCCGGTTCTTCTCGAGTTGCACCCGCTTCGGCCGCGCGGCTCTTGCGCAGCGCCTGCAGCAGGCCGCGCGCGGACCGGCGGAAATCGACGCCGCCGCGGAGCAGCTTGCGCCAGAAGTCCTTGGACCACAGGCGGTTCCAGTAGTAGTGGCGGACCATGCTCTGGGCGAGCGTGTGCTCCTGTCGCACCCAGGGGTTGAGCAGCACCAGCCCGGCCACATCCGCGCGGGTCGCGGCATGCAGCAGGATCGCCGCGGCGCCATCGCACAGGCCCCACAGCACCACGCCCCGCAGACCCGGGCAGCGTGCCTTGAACGCCGCAATCGCGGCTTCGATGTCCGCCCCACAATGAAGGAAGTCGACCGCCGCGCCGCTGCTGTCGCCCATGCCGCGCACATCGAAGCGCAGGCAGGGAATGCCCGCCGACGCGAGCCGCCGCGCCAGCAGCAGGAACTGCCGGTGTGCGCCAACCCGGTACTGCGGCCCGCCGACCACAACCAGCAGGCCGACGCGCGCGTCGCTGCTGCCACGGTGCAGCATCGCCGCGAGGCGGGCATCGCCGAGGGCGATGAAGAAGGGCTCGGGCGCGTCCGGAATCGCGGGGCTCACGCGGGCATCCATGCGGCGAGCGCCTCCGGCAGTGCGTCGATGACGGTGGTCTCTGGGGTTTGCCATAAGGCCGGGCCGGACAGCGAACGCCAGTGCAGCCTGCCCGCCGAAAGCGCTGCGGCGTAGGCCGCCGAGGGCTGCGGCTGCTGCCACTCGATCACGTGGCGACGGGCGTCGTCGTCGGCTTCGGGCCAGGCCGCGGCTTCGAGCTCTTCCAGCATCCGCGGCGACAGCGCATAGCCGGCGACCTCGATGCCCTCGCTGCGCCAGCGCGCCTGCAGGACAGCCTGGTCGACGTCGGCGCCCTTGAAGCGGGCCATGAACAGGGCCTGGCGCAGCCACTGCTGCAGCTGTCGACGGCCGCTGGCGATCGGGAAGCAGGCGATCTGATGCCGGCTGCGCGGCGGTATCAGCAGCGCACCGCCTCGCAGGGCCAATGCGACGGGTGGCGTCGCGTGATTCGCGGCCAGCGCATCGAACAGCGCGTCGACGTCGGCGCGCCAGAGAGATAGCGAGGCCTCGCCAAACTCGCCCGCGCTGTCGCCGGTGCCGGACAGGTCGCCGAGCAGCACGCTGTGGCCGCGCGTCTGCAGGTGTTCGGCGATGCGCCGCATCTGCACGCGGGCGCGGTTCATTTCCTCATGCAGCGGCGGCAGCAGCAGCACCGGCGCACGCTGCAGGTCGCCCGCCCAGTAGCGACAGGCCAGCGCGCCGTTGGGGCCGGGCAGGAAGGACAGCGCGTTCATCGCCGGCCGCTCCCGCGATCCATCGGAGCGCCCGCGCATCGCCGCGGCGGGTGGGTGGAGGCTTGGCCGCGCTGGCAGCGCGTCGCGGTGCCGTGTGGCCTGGGTCGGCGGGTCGGAACCCCGGCCCTGAGTGCCAGGGCCGGGGCTGACGCCGAAGGCAAGAACTCGCTGGGCGAGGGATAGACATCACTCGGGCGGCGGAGCTCCGCCCTGGGTCGCGCAAGACAACTCGCGTCGACAGGTTCACTACTCGCAAAGCGGCGGCAAAATCGATCAGCGGCCATGAAGAGGGCGAGTCGATCCGCTGCAGGAGCAGCCGTCACCCTTGCGCTTGCGCCGAAGACGGCGCCGGTCGCGCCGTACCCATCAGCCCGCATCCGCCTGCACCGCGCCGGGGTCGGCGGCCTTGCCGCGCTTGCGCCCGTAGAGGTCGTCTTCCGGGCCGGCGCTGCCGGCGCGGCCGCGCAGGCTGGAGTCCAGCGGCAGCGCGCCGCGGGCGTCGAGGCTGAAGGCGGTTTCCAGGCTGGCCCGATCGGCGCCGGTCTGCTGCTGCCAGCGGGTCAGGGTGGCAGGCTGCGGAATGCGGCTGCCCGGGCGGCTGTCGCTGAAGCCGCAGTCGCCGGTGCGGTCGTGGAAG
The DNA here is from genome assembly GCA_044344935.1 of Aquimonas sp. Classification (GTDB taxonomy): domain Bacteria; phylum Pseudomonadota; class Gammaproteobacteria; order Xanthomonadales; family Xanthomonadaceae; genus Aquimonas. The sequence goes on from JBIJCA010000107.1 coordinate 12,157, forward strand.
ACGTTGTGGTCCAGGCCTGGCGGGCCTTCAAGCCCGGACAGGCCACCGAGCTCGTGCGACCAGCGCACCGCTACGCAGGCGCCGCCGTCCTGCAGCACCAGGTTGTGGCGCACATCGGCACCGCGGTTCGGCGGGCGGCCGGCGTTCTCGTTCCAGTCCTGGAAGACGATGCCGAAGTACAGGGCCGCATGGCCCGAGCGGCTGGCATCGATGATCGTGTTGTTGCGCACCTGCGCATTCTTCGAGGCGTACAGGCCGATGCCGGCGTAGGCCGCGCCGCGGATCAGATTGCTCAGCACGCGTGCGTCGACGGACTCGTGGTACTCGGGATTCTCGGCGGTGTCGAAGAACTTCTCGCTGGTGTCGAAGCCGACCAGGATCCCTGACATGCCGACGTTCTCGATGCGGTTGCGCTGGATCAGCGCGCGCCGCGCACCGCCCTTGAAGTACAGGCCCGAGGTGGCGATGTCGTGGATGTGGCAGTCCTCGACCCGCATGTCGTGGCCGCCGACGTTGTCGATGCCGTCGGCGTTCTTCTCGTCCAGCGCCGTGCCGGGCGGATAGAGCGCGCCGGTGTGGTGGATATGGCAGCGGCGGATGGTCACCCGGTTCGACTTCGGCGTGAGCTTGATGCCGTCGCGGCCGGTGTGGTGGATGTGCAGGTCTTCCAGCAGCACATCGGAGGCGCCCTCGACCTCGGCGTTGCCCTCGCGCTCCCACCAGCTTTGCAGGAACACGCCGTAATACTGGGCCCCCGACAGCTCCAGCCCGATCACCTTGCTGCCGGCGGCGGTGGGGTCGATCTGTACGACCGAGGAATCGGCGGTGGCCGGATCGCAGTGGACATGCGCGCGTTCGCCGGGCGCGGCGCGCAGGGTCAGCGGCATGCGCAGGCGCAGCTGGCATTCCTCGTAGCGGCCCTCGCCGCTGCCGCGCAGGGTGACCGTATCGCCCGGGCTGACCACACCGTTGCTGGTGCTGAGCACGCGCCCCACCGTGCGGTAGGGGCGTTCGCGGCTGCCGTCACCGCTGTCGTCGTTGCCGTCGAGAGCGACAAACCACTCGGCCGCAGGCAGCGGCGAGGCCGCCAGCAGCAGGGCCAGCGTCAGGATCCACGGGCGTTGGCGGAGCATGAGCGTGTCCAAAAAAGCGAATCGCATCACAGTATAGGGGCTATATGTCGATTGGGTCACAGGCCGATGCGTCCCATCGAGCGGATGCAGGGCACTCCGCGGATTTCGCTCGGGTTTGGGGCGAAGCGTTCCCTGCTGCAACCCAAACGGTGGCGTGATGCGGCACAATGTGCGCCTCGTCACACTATGCGATCGCCATGAGCCAGCCCTCCATCCCTGAACTCGAACTGCCCTGGGCC
>JBIJCA010000108.1:0-13487 GCA_044344935.1 Aquimonas sp.
AGCTCGCGGGCGAAGTCGTACAGCGTGGCGACATGCCAGTCGGTGTCGGGCACGCGACGTGCGGCATCGTGCATGTGCGGCGCGATGTCGTCCGGAATCGCGGTGCCGTCGTGCGGCAGGCTGATCAGGAGCGGGGCTGTGCCCTGGTGCAGCTCGTAGACGTCGCTGGCGGTGTGGTTCACGCGGGGCGGCGGGTTGGCGAGGGTGGGCACAGCCTAGCGGGTTGTGGGCCGGAATGGGCACCCGCAAACCACCAACCGCGTCGAGCCTCCATCCACGTCCGGGCACTCGGTGGCACTGGGTGCGACTGGGGCCCCATGCTGCCCACGGCATACGGTGCGCCTGTGGCGCACCACTCCGCACCGCTGCTCGAGCCGGGTGAAGCGAAAGCAGTGCGCCCAGACGTGGTCGGCTTCGTTCTGGGGCGCGCGTCAGTCGTGAATGCAGGTGCGCGACACGCGCACCCTATGGGCTCGGGACGTCAGTGCGGAGGACGCCGTGCATTCAACGAGCCGGCCCCTTCCCCCGCATAGGGTGCGCCTGTGGCGCACCGCTTCGCACGGCCGCAAGAGAGCGGGTGAAGCGCGAACAGGAGTGATCGGCTTCGTTTCGGGGGCTCGCGTCAGTGGTGCTTGTAGGGACGCGACACGCGTCGCCTACATCCGCGTGGGGCTGACGATGGCAGGGTCGATGATCGGCGCGCGGCCGCAGACAAGGTCCGCGACCAAATGACCGCTGACCGCAGACATGCTCACGCCCATCATGCCGTGGCCCGCGGCGAGCACGAGATTCTGCGCGCGCGGGACGCGGCCGATCAGCGGCAGGTCGTCCCAGGTCATTGGGCGCCAGCCGAACCACTCTTCCTGCTTGGTCGCACCCATCGGTTCATGCAGGAATTCGGCGGCACCCCGTTCCAGTGCATCGAGGCGAACGCGGTTCAAGCTGTCGTCGTAGCCGCTGAATTCCATGGTGCTGCCGAGCCGATAGCCGTCGGTCCAGGTGGTGACGCAGACCGAGCGCTCCTTCAGCACCAGCGGTCGCGTGGGCGCGAGCCCCGGTCGCGTATAGGTGATCGAGTAGCCCTTGCCGGGCTGGATCGGCAAGCGCAGGCCGATCTGATCGGCGAAGGCCGGACTCCACGCCCCCAGCGCGAAAACGAGCTCGCGCGGGTGCAGCGCGTCGCGGCTGGTCTGCACCGCCTGCACCCTGCCCTGCGCGATGTCGAGGCGCTGGACGCTGACCCCTTCCTCGATCACGCCACCAAGCGCGCGGATGCGCTCCGCCAGCGCGTTCAGATAGCGATCCGGGCGCAGATGACCGTCATCGGGAAAGAGGATGCCGCCGGCAACGCCAGGCTTCAGCGCTGGCTCGTCGCGCTCGAGCTGTGCGCCCTCGATCCGCTCGGCGCGAATGCCGAACTCGGCGAGAGCCGGCAGGTCGGCGGTGACTTCATCGAACAGCTGGCGGGTGCGAAAGACATAGGTCAGACCGCTGTCGCTGTGCTCGCAGTCGAGTCCGTGCCGCCTCACCGCATCGGCCAGCAGGCGCCGCGAGGAGTCCAGCAGAACCGCGCGCTTGGCCGTGGAGTCGCGCCAGTCGCGGCGGTTGCAGCGTGCGGCGAAATGCATGAGCCAACGCCACAGTGCGGGATCGATGCGGGGCTTGATGTAGAGCGGCGCGTCGGGCTTGAGCATCCAGCGCAGGCCCTTGGCGATCACGCCCGGGGCCGCCAAGGGCGGCGCGTGGCTTGGAGTCAGCGTGCCGCAGTTGCCGTGCGAGGCCCCCGCGCCGATGTGGCTGCGTTCGATGACGCGCACCGCACGACCGGCTTCGAGCAGGTAGAGCGCGCTGCACAGGCCGATCACGCCGCCGCCGAGGATCAGCACTTCGTCTGGATCAGAGCCGGGCCGGGACACGGTGCGGAGATTCCTTGGGCTTCGGGTGAACGTCGACACTGTAGCCGCTGGCGTGCGCCGCGCGCGTCGAAGCATTGCGAAAGCGCTGAATGTGCACAGGGTGGGCCCTGGCTCACCGTATGCGCAGGGATGCCTCATGCATTGTCAGCGGCGAATCGAGACGCGCCCCAAAGTGCGCGCCTGCGAGTGCTCGTGGTTCAGTGCCTGAATGTGCATAGGGTGGGCCCTGGCCCACCGTAAGCGCAGGGATGCCTCATGCATTGTCAGCGGCGAATCGAGACGCGATCCAAAGTGCGCGCCTGCGAATGCTCGTGGGAGGTTCGTTGCCATGGTGGGCCAGGGCCCACCCTATGAAGACCTTCGGGCCATGGCCCACCCCATGAAGACCTTCGGGCCAGGGCCCACCCCATGAACACCCTCGGACGAGGGCCCAACCTACGGCGTGGGGTCGACGCGCTCGACGCTGTAGCCGCGGGCACGCAGCAGCTCGACCAGGCCGACGTCTCCCACCAGATGCAGGGCTCCGACGATCACCAGAGTGTCCTCCCCACCCGAAAGCAGGGCTTCGATCTGCGGAATCCAGCGCCGGTTGCGGTCCTCATTCAGCAGCTTGCCGCTGACCGGAGTCTTGGCCATGAGTTCGTCGACCATCAGTCGCTCGATCGCCTCTGCGTCACCCGTGCGCCAGAAAGCGTGCAGCTCGTCAAAGCGCTTGAGCATCTCCTCCCGTGGCAACAGGGCTTCCTGCAGACCGAGGATCTGTTCGTCCATCGGCGCGCCAGACAACGCGGCGATTTGATCCGCGACGGTCTCCAGACCCGAGGTGGGCTTGTTGTCTTCGCTGGCGCGCTGCATGAAGTGCGTGTCCATACCCAGGCCGGGGTCGAAGCCGGCCTGCACGATCATCGAGACCGTCAGGTTCAAGGTAATGAACCAAGGCTTCATGCTGTCCGAGCCCAGCACTGCGGCCTCACCCATGAAGGCTTCGAGTTTCTTGCGGGTGTCCTCGGGCAGCACGGCACGCAGGCTGCCGCCCTCTTCGAAGCGCGCCGCCTGCATCAGGCCGCTGGCGAGATCGGGCGAGCGCATTTCCACCGGATCAATCTCGAACACCAGCTTCTCGGCACCGGCGTAGGCCAGATCGATGCTCGGGTCCATTGGGTAGTCCTGCGGCTTCAGCATGTGGAAGCTGCCTAGCAGATGCACCTCGGTTTCGCCCTTCTTGGCGACCCACAGCAGGGGCACCGGGCGCGCATGGGCAAGACTCGCGACGAGCAGGCAGAGGCCCGCAAGCAGAATGCGAACGGCAAGGGATTTCATGCGAACGGCTCCAGATCTCAAGGGGTGCTTCAGGATGCGGGCGCTTCGGAAGTGTGACCGTAGCGGGCCTCACCGGCACGGATGAAGGCACGAAGGCGGTTCTCGGGCGGCGGCAGCGGACAGGTGCTGAACTCGGTGTAGGCACAAGGCGGGTTGATGCTGCGGTTGAAGTCGAGCTCGACGCGGCCATCGACCACCTTGCCGGTGTAGAGGAAGCGCCCTGCACCATAGCTTTCCCGCGCATTGGTTCGGTCTGCGAAGATCAGGAACAGCGCGTCGTCCGGATCGCCCAGCGCCTCCAGCGTGAAGGCCGCTGCCCCAAGTTCGAAGTGAAGGCGGCCCGGATTGGGCGTGGATTCGATCTGACCGAGTACGTTCACGATCGGAATCGTCCGACCGGGCTCATGCGGCTCGAAGCGCGCACTTGCGACAAAGCGCGGATCGGGCTCGAACCAGCGGAGCGCCTTGAAGGCCAGCAAGGTGGGCGCCTGCGGACTGCGCACACGCAGCGCGAAACGGCCGCCGCGCTCGATCAGACCCAGGCTGCCGCCATCGAAGTCCAGACGCGTCGGCACCTCGGCTTTGTCGGCGTGGACGAGCAGTGCGCCAGTGTCGACGACCTCGCCGTTGCCGAGCACCCTTGCGGCAGGATCGAGGCGCAGACGCGCGGCCATGGCAGCGGGCAGCACTTCGATCCACCCCAGCCGGGCCGGACCCACGGCAAGTCGCACGACATTTTCTTCGGCGCTGCCCACGCTGAGCTCACCCGGCGGCAGCCAGTGCAGGCCGACCAGGGCCATCCAGCCATCCGGGCTGCGCAGGCTGCCTTCACGATTGTCGCGAAACGCCTGCAGCGCTTGCCCCCAGCCGCTGTCTCGCCGCGATTGCGTGTCCACAGACCGCTGATCCTTCACGGCGCCTGAAACCGGTTGCCCGTCGCGGCGCTCGGCGGAAGGCGACGGCGCGCTCGCCGGGATACCGACGCAGCCGGTCAGGGGCGCAACGCACAGCGACAACAGGATCGAGGCAAGCGCCCAAGACCTGCGCCGCGGGGACGCAAAGGTCGGCCCCGACGGCTGCCGGAGAGTCGGCCCTGAGCCACTGTCATTAGGCATCGCGAAGTCACCGCACTCCCGGACTTCCAGACACGACCGCAAGGTCACCATGTGGCTCACCGCCCGCGCAGAAACAGCTTGTCCAGCTCGGCAAGACTGAGCTGGGTCCAGGTCGGGCGGCCATGATTGCACTGGCCGCTGCGCTCGGTGGCTTCCATGTCGCGCAGCAGCGCGTTCATCTCGGCCACCGTGAGCTGCCGATTGGCGCGCACCGAGGTGTGGCAGGCCAGGGTCGACAGCAGCGCATTGCCGGCTTCCTCGATACGCCGGGTTCGACCGTTCTCGGCAAGGTCGGACAGCACATCGAGCACCAGCTGCCTGGCATCGGCGCCCGCCAGCAGCACCGGTACGCTGCGGATGCTCAGTGACTGCGGCCCGGTGCGCTGCAGCTCGATACCAAGCGCGCCCAGCGCTTCGGCCTCGCCCTCGGCCAGATCGGCCTCGCGCTCGCTGACCGCCAGCTCGATCGGCACCAGCAAGGGCTGCGAACGGATGCCCTCGCCTTCGCGCTGGGTTTTCAAGCGCTCGTAGGTGATGCGCTCATGCGCGGCATGCATGTCGACCAGCACCAGGCCCTGCGCGTTCTGCGCCAGCACGAAGACACCGTGCAACTGGGCCAGCGCATAGCCCAGGGGCGGCGCGGCGCTGGAATCCTGCGGCGGCAAGGGGTTGGATGTCGTGGCCATGCCATAGAGCGCGCCATAGGCCGCGATCTGCTCGCGCAGCGGCATGCCGACCTGCTGCGGGCGTTGCCCGAAGCCCGTCGACTGCAGGCCATAGCCGACACCTGCGACGTCAGACGAACGCACGGGGAACGGGGCCGCTGTCCCGTCGAAAGGCACTGCGGCCTGAGCTGCGCCAGAGGCTTGCGCTGTGTTCACGTCTCCCCTGACGAGTGCACTGCCCTGACCCGCGGCGACCGCACCGGCGCGCGTCGTCGCCAGCGCCTCGTGCAGGCTGCGGTAGATGAACTCATGCACCAGGCGGCCGTCGCGAAACCGCACCTCGTGCTTGGCCGGATGCACATTGACGTCGACCTTGCGCGGATCGATTTCGAGGAACAGTACGAAGGCCGCATGTCGACCGTGATAGAGCACGTCGGCGTAGGCCTGCTTGACCGCATGCGCGACCAGCCGGTCCTTGACGTGGCGACCGTTGACGAAGAAGAACTGCTGGTCGGCCTGGCTGCGCGAGGCCGTGGGCAAGCCCACCCAGCCATGCAGGCGCAGGCCCGCACCTTCATGCTCGATGCGCAGGGCGCCACGGGCGAAGTCCTCGCCCAGTGCTTCCGAAAGACGCTTGCCGAGGCTGGTTTCGTCTTCCACCGGGCGATAGTGCTTGCTGATGCGGCCGTTGTGCTTGAGCTTCAGTTCGACCTGCATGCGCGCGAGCGCGAGCGTGCGGACGAGATCCTCGGCATGGCCGTACTCGGTGCGCTCGGCGCGCAGGAACTTGCGGCGAGCCGGAACGCTGTAGAACAGATCGCGCACTTCGATGGTGGTGCCCGGCGGATGAGCGGCGGGCTCCGGTGTGCGCAGCCGGCCGCCCTCGACTTCCACGCGGATAGCGGTCGACTGGGCCTCCGGCCGCGAGGTGATGCTGAACTTCGACACCGCGGCGATCGACGGCAGCGCTTCGCCGCGAAACCCGAGCGTACCGACCTGTTCGAGATCCTCCAGCGAGGCGATCTTGCTGGTGGCATGCCGCGACAGCGCCAGGGGCAGTTCGTGAGCAGGAATGCCGCAGCCATCGTCCCGGATCCGGATCAGACGGATGCCGCCTTCTTCGAGATCGATCTCGACGCGCGTCGCGCCCGCATCGAGTGCGTTCTCGAGTAACTCCTTGATCACCGAGGCAGGTCGCTCGACAACTTCGCCGGCAGCGATCTGGTTGATGAGGGTGTCGGGCAGAAGCTGGATGGGCACGTGGGGCGGTGATCGAGAGGCGTTGGCGCATGATACGCGGCCCCGGGCAGTCGCCCGCCGGGCCGCGCCGGCGAGCCAGTCGGTGTCTTCGGAGCTGCAGGCCGCGTCGTGCGCCCTCGCGCCGGATACATGCTCCGAGGGGGCTGAATACGTATGCGCGAGGGGTCCGGATGCACACTGTTGCAACGCAAAGGCGGCGAGCCGCTACCCTTGCAGGCTTGCTCGGTTGATCAACTGGAAGGAGACGCCTCGATGGCGTTGATTCATGCGCTCGCAGCAGACGTCGGCGGCACCAATGCGCGCCTGGCCTGGGTGGAGGTCGATCGGGCAGGCGTCAGTCCGCCGATGGTTCTGGCCGCGCACAGCTACCGCTGCGCGGACTTCGAACATCTACCCGCTATCCTCGAACGCTTCATGCTCGACCACCCCGGCCAACCCGCAGCTGTGGCTCTGGCGTGCGCCGGCCTGCGGCACGAGCGGGAAGTCATCAACCGCAACCTGCCCTGGCGCCTGTTGCTGGATCCGCTGGAAGCGCTGGCGGGACCGGCGCCACTCTATCTGAGCAACGATTTCGAAGCGCTGGCGCGGGCGACGCGTTGGGTGTCCGATGAAGCGGGACAACGCCTGTTCGGTCAGCCCGGCAATGAACGCGGAGCGCCGGTCGTCGTTCTTGGCCCTGGCACCGGCCTCGGGGCTGCGCTGCGTGTCCGCGCAGGCCAGGCCGAGGTGGTCGTGCCGACCGAAGGGGGGCAAGCGGCGTTCGCGCCGGCGACAGCGCTCGAGTCCGCGATGCACACCCTGCTGCGCGAGGAGTTTGATCACGTCTGTGTGGAAGCCCTGCTGTCGGGACCCGGCCTGCTTCGCATCTACCGCTGCCTGGCGACACTGCGGGGCGCGCCGGCCCCGTTGGGCAGCCCGGAAGAAGTGGGCAGCTCGGCGGTCGACGGCAGTGACGCGTTGGCCATCGAATCCGTGAGGGTGTTCTGGGGCGCGCTGGCGAGTCTGTGCGGCAACTCGGTGCTGTCGCTGGGCGCCTACGGTGGCGTGCTGCTGGCGGGCGGCATCCTGCCGCGCCTGATGCCCTTGTTCGACCAGGCCGAATTCACACGTCGCTTCACCGCCAAGGGCCCGCTCGCGCCGGTGCTCCAGCAGGTCAGCGTGCGCCTGATCGAGCACGGACAGCTCGGCATCGTGGGTGCCGCCATGGCGGTTTGCGACGCGCGCTGAGCGCGCTGAAGGGACTGCAGGCTCGGGTTGCTCGCATCGCGTCCGGGCAAGCGCGTCTGCTCAACCCGCAGACTCCGCGGCTCACGCCGCGATGCGAAGTACATCCAGCAGTCGACGCTCGATGTCGACGAGGTCGGGAATGTAGGAGTACTCGTCGCGAAGCAGCACGCGCATCTGCGCACCCGCAGGCAACTCGCCTTCGTCAGCCGGAATCAGAGCGTCCGAGGACACTGTGGTCAGGCGTGGGAAACCCTGGGTCAGCAGACAGAAATACGGCAGTCGAGGATGCCCGCCGAGCGCGCGGAGCACCGCGACTTTCGCACCCAGCTCGCCCTCGTCGACTGCCAGGCCGGCTAGGCGCGAGAACGAAATCAGCGGCAGTCGCCAGCCGCGCCAGCGCAGGCGCCCCAGCACCCATTCGGGCGCATCCGGCACCGCTTCCGGCTCGGCGAAGGTGATGATCTCCGCGATGTTCGCGTTGGGCAGGAGCAAACGGCCACCGGTCACGGTGATGGTGACGCCGCGGATGTCTTTGCGTTCGATGCTCATGGACGGCCTTGCAGAAGGTGTCAGTTGGCGCCGCCGAAGCGGCGCACACAGTGTTCGGCGAGCTCGCGCGGGCTGCCGATGAACTCGACCACGCCGCGCGCGCGGGCACCATCCACCATCGAACTGACCACGCACGACTCTGGGTCCTGCGCCCAGACCTCCCCGCCTTGACGGGTGAGGTACACCGACCCTTCGACGGCATCAGCCGCCATACCGCTGAAGATCACGGCATGGGCGTGAGGCCCGAAGGCATCGGCGATGTCGACCAACACGTCATCGATGCAGGGCCGATAGCGCGAAGGCTGCTCCTGCTCGGCGAGATCCACCTCGCCGTCCGACGCCAGCAGGAAGCGCGAACCCGAGGCCACCACGAGCACTTCTCCGTCGCGTGCCGACAGACCGGCCATCGGCACCCGCACCGGCAGCTTGCTGGCTTTCTGCAGCTGCTGGGCCAGGCGTTCGAAATAGCCGTTCTCAAGATGCTGGACCACGACGAACAAGGCCGGAAAGCCTGCCGGAATTCCCGAAAGGAAACCGCGCACGGCGTCTGGACCACCGATCGATGCACACAGCACCACCACCCGGCTGACGCCTTGAGCGAGCGGCGCCAAGGGCGGAGCGGCGGTCGAGAACGCAGCGACAGCCGCTGCCGGCAAGGGCGGCGGCAGCGCGGTCGCAGCTGGAGTGAAGTCGAAGGTGGAGGGTTCCTGCGCAGCCACCGATTCCGGCTCGAATGCGGCCGGACTGCTCGTGGCGGAGACGGCTGGCGCCGAGGACACTCTGGGCTCGTGTTCGCCGAGATCGCGCAGCCAGGCGCCATCACGCATGGTCGATACAGCGATATCCGGCTGAACCTGCGGTGCGCTGGCGGGCGCGCTGTCCTCGATCGGCTCAAGGCTCAGCGTGAGGTGGCTGAAATCGAAGCTGCGGACGGGGGCTTCGCTGGCCTTCACCCCGGGATCGATGAAACCGTCATTCATCGGTTGCAGGGACAGCTCGCCGAAGCCCGCGCTCGCGACGGAAGAAGCGGCTGCCGGAGCAGCAGAGGAGGCAGGGCTGTCGGCGGCGCCCGACAACTTGACCTCAGACCGCGCAGGCTCCGCGACGGAGTCTGCCGCAAAGGCGTCGGGCTCGCGGAGCGTGAAATCGAACTCGAGATCCGGAAGATCCGCCGCGGCCGGCAGGTTGGACCTCGCATCCAGCTCAGCCGCCAACCGAAGGATGTCCGCGTCCGCCTCCGAAGCAACGAAGTCGAGATCAAGTCCGGCATCTCCGACCGCGGCGTCGAACACGCGTGATTCGATGCTGACATCCGGTTCGCCCTGCGCCGAGTCGTTCTCTACCTCGCTGTCGAAGCGGCTGAAATCGAAATCGAGAAGGGTGTCCGCGGCAGACGAAACCACCGCGGTGTTGGCCGCTACGGATTCGCTATCTGGAGAAATCGCTGGACTCGACTCGTCGAGACCGAACTCGAACTCGACGGGGTCGAAACTCAGCCCGATCGAAGCCGACCCGGTCGCGTCCGCCTGACCGATGGGCTCGCCTACTTGGTCGGCGTCCACAGCCGCTGAACTTGAAGCGGCTTCACGTCCAACCGGTGAGACAACGGTAACGGGCGCCTCGGCCGCCGTGGAGCTATCCCCGGTGTCGATCTCTTCGGAGGTCGCCCCGAGTACCGAGCCCCAGTCGAACTCAAGCTCAGGCAACTGCGCATCGGAGATCGGCAGAACGTCCGCCAGCGCCAGAGACAGGGTCTCGTCGCGATCCCCGGGAGGCATGTCCGCCACGACAGGTGGCTCCGACTCGACCGCCGCCTCCAGCACCTTCTCGGCGTACTCCGGCAGCTGGCCGGAAGCGGTCGCCATAGGCCCCGGCTCCAGGCCCATGACCTGCTGCAGCTTCAGCAGCATGTCCTCCGGCGAAAGCTGACCGAGGTCCTGCTCGAACAGAGTCGAGAGGTCGAGGGATTCAAGGGAATCTGACTCGCTGGCAACCGGCGCGGGCGCATCCGCGCCGCTGTCGGCGCTTTGCACCGGGCTGAAGTCGAAGTCGAGCCCGGGGAGCTCCGCCTCACGCCCGGTCGCTTCGAGTTCGAGCCGCGGGCTCGCGGGGACTTCATCGCTGTGCCCGAGCGCCTCTTCGGCGTAATCGTCGAACTGCAGGTGATCATGCTGCTGCGATGGCGAGGTCGGGCGCCCGGGTTCGGGCATCAGCGCCAGATCAGGGAGTCGTTCCGCGCCAGACGGTGGCGGCGGCAAGGTGTCGCGTACACCGAGCACCTTCGCTGCAAGATGGCGAGCCCAGCGGGCCAGATCCCAACCCGTGAGTTGGCTTGACACTTCGCCTTCATTGAACACGACCGAAGTGTCGGGGTCGTCGAGCAGTTCCTGAAGCGCGTCGAGGTCATCTTCGACGCCCGGCTCGAGGTTGACGATGAGTACCTGAGGCGCATGGCCCGCAAGGCGGGCTCCCTCACGTACTTCGCCTTCGAACACCAGCTCTGCCCCGAGGGTCACCAGGGCTAGCCTCAGCTGTTCGCGCGCAGGGTCGGCTGGCCCCAGCAGGGCCACCGACACGGCGTGCCTGGAATCAACGACCGCGTTCACGACGGACCTGCAGGATTTCCATCACGTTGCGCATCAGATCCGCCTCTTGGTACGGCTTGCCGAGGTAACGGTCGACGCCGATCTCGAAGGCGCGCTGGCGATGCTTGTCGCCGGTTCGCGAGGTGATCATGATGATCGGCACCCCTTTCAGACGCGGGTCATTGCGCATGTGGGTCGCGAGCTCGTAGCCGTCCATCCGCGGCATCTCGATGTCGAGCAGCATCACATCTGGCACACGCTCGGCCAGCTTCTCGATGGCATCGACACCGTCCTTCGCTGTCAGCACCTCGAAGTTGTGGCGCTCAAGCACACGTCCGGTGACCTTGCGCATGGTGATCGAGTCATCGACCACCATGACCAGCGGCACGACGCGCAGGTCTTCGGGCTCCACTGCAACGGGGACAAGCTCGACCGCCGCCGCGCGACGAACCAAGGGAGCGACGTCGAGGATCACCACGACCCTGCCGTCACCCATGATGGTCGCCCCGAAAATGCCCGGGATTGAACTCACCTGCGGTCCGGTGGGCTTCACCACGATCTCGCGGCTGCCAAGCACGTTGTCGACGCAGATCGCGGCGCGCTGATCACCTGACCGCGCCAGCAGCACCGGCACCTGCAGGCTGTCGGCGGCACGCGCCGCCGGCTGGCCAAGCAGCAGGCCGAGGTCGTGGATCACATACTCCTCGCCGGCATAGGCGAACACCGGACTGCCGGAGGCAAGCTGCTTGTCCAGCTCCTCGCGGTCGATCCGCGACACGCCCTGGACGGAGGTGATCGGAATCGCATAGGAGGTCTCGCCCTGCTTCACGAACACGGCTTGAGTGACCGCCAGCGTAAACGGCAGCCGGATCACGAACTCGGTGCCGCGACCCTGCTCCGATTCGATGTGCAGCGATCCGCCCAGCTGGCGGATTTCGCTGTACACGACGTCCATGCCGACACCGCGTCCGGCGATCTTGCTGACTGAGGCAGCGGTGGAGAAACCGCTCTCCAGGATGAACCCGTAGAGGTCACGATCGCCCAACTGCGCATCCGGCTTCATCAAGCCGCGCTCGATGGCTTTGCGGCGTATGGCTTCGCGATCGAGACCGCGGCCGTCGTCGCTGACCCGGATCAGGACTTCTGAAGCCTCGCGAGCCACCTGGATACGGATCGTGCCCTCCGCGGCCTTGCCTGCAGCACCGCGATCGGCGGGCGTCTCCAGACCGTGCGCGAGAGCGTTGCGGAGCATGTGCTCAAGCGGCGCAGTCATGCGGTCCAGGACGTTGCGGTCCATTTCGCCCTGCGCGCCCTCGACCTTCAGTTGCGCCTGCTTGCCAAGTTCGCCTGCGGTCTGACGCAGGATGCGGCGCAGGCGCGGAACCAGCGAGTCGAAGGGCACCATGCGCGTGCGCATGAGACCTTCCTGCAGGTCCGAACTGACGCGCGACTGCTGCAACAGCAGGGTTTCGTACTGCCGGGTCAGATCCTCCAGCGTGTGCTGGAGATTGATGATGTCAGCCGCGGACTCCGACAGGGCGCGAGAAAGCTGCTGCAGGGTCGAGAATCGATCGAGCTCGAGCGGGTCGAACTGTGTGTCGCCCTCGTCCTGCTGACGCTGGTAGCGCGAGAGGATCTGCGCTTCGGTTTCGATTTCGAGTTTGCGCAGCTGATCGCGCAGACGGGTCGTAGTCTGATCGAGTTCACCCAGGTTGCCGCGGAAGGCACCCAACTGCTGTTCAAGGCGGGCGCGATAGATCGCCACCTCACCGGCGTAGTTGACCAGCCTGTCGAGCAAGTCGGCGCGGATGCGAATCTGCTCCTGCGGCGCTCGCGTGATGCCCTCTTCCTCGTCGAGCGCGGTCTCGCTGGGGATGCTGCGGATCGGCGGCGGCAGCTTGCGTGCAGGCTCGGCAGTTTCGAGTCGCGCGGCCGCAGGCACGTCGACCGCACCGACCACCGGAGCACCTTCGACCGGCAGAGACTCGCCTCGCAGCAGTGCCTCGACCGCGCCAAGCAGATGGATCGGCGCCTCGATGGCGCGACGTTCGCCCACGCGAGAGACCAGGCTGTGCAGCCGGTCGAACGCGCGTTCCAGCACTTCGACGCCGACACCATCGAGATCGCGCCCACCCGCAGCGACGCCCTCGAGCAGAGACTCGGTGGCATGTGCCAGGTCGCCGATCGGCGCGAGCCCAGCCATGCGCGCACCACCCTTCAGGGTATGCAGATCACGCTGCAGACCGACCACCAGCTCGCGATCCTGCGGCGCTTCCCGCAAACGCGCCATGAGGCCGTCCGAGTGGTCAAGGATGTCGACACCCTCTTCGAGGAACACGTCCAGCAGATCGACATCGACGTCGGTGACATCCAGCGGTCCATCCGGGTCGAGGTCCTTCGGAATGGCCAGCTTGAGGGCCGTCTGTGCAGGCGCGGCGGCGGCGGCAGCGCCATCGGCGTCCGCACGCTCCGTGGATGCAGCGTCCCGCGTTTCTGGCTCGAACTCGGCTGCGCCGCCGGGCGCCGCGGAAGCGGCATCGACGGGCAGCGCCAACTCCGATTCCAGTCCGTCTTCTGCTGTACTGGTGGGCTCGGACTCACGCTCCTCGGCCATCAGCGACGCGTCGGCAGCGTCCGGATCGCTCGACTCCACATCTGCGAGGAGGTGCTCGGGGTAGCCCTCGGCCTCGAAGCCCTGCTCCTCGAAACGTGCATCCGAGACAGAGTCGATGCGCTCGGCCTCAGGTTCGAGCTCGATCGCTTCCACTTCAACCGTCTCGGTCTCAAGCGACAGTCGTTCAATGTCCTGGGCGCGCTCGGGCGTCTCGAGCTCAGACCCTGCGTAGGCCA
>JBIJCA010000371.1:0-3687 GCA_044344935.1 Aquimonas sp.
GCATGAAGGGCGGCATCCATGCCTGAGATCAACAGACGTTCGCCGCGGCGCAGAGCGAGATTGCGGAAGGCGATCATGGGGCGGTCGCGAGTCCTGGCGGGGCAGGCGCCCGCGGGCGCGGACGCCACAAAGAACAAAGGCCGGAACATGCGTTCCGGCCTTTGTGAATGGTGGCTCCCGAGGCCCGACTCGAACGGGCGACCCTCTGATTAACAGTCAGATGCTCTAACCGGCTGAGCTACTCGGGAACAGAGCCGCGCATTGTAGTCAGTCCGTCGCCGGGGTCAAGTCCCTCGCCAGGGTTACGGGTAGCCAAACATGGCCGTGGAGCGTCTGAGAGAACCGCGATGACTTGGCGCGGGTGTGAGTGGGCGTTCGTGGCAGAGCGCGGTGAGTAAACTCAATGAAGTCCAGAGCGGCAGTGATCGCAGCGCTTGCGCGGCGCGCTGCCACCTCTGCCGTTCAGCCGCGGCCGAAGTCGGCCTGTGGTTTCGTCACAGGCAGTCAGCTGCAGCGCCCACCGATCTCGCCGGCCGCGGCGGTGCGAAGCCGGCCGCTGTTATTCAGGACTAGTGCTCCCAGCAGATCGCCCTCCTTCGAGCAGATCCGCAGGCTGAGGTTGCTTGCGCCGCTGCCGCCGTTGGGTCGGAAGATCGCCATCGGCCGCTGCGCGCTGCTGCGCACCCGCAGCTGGGGAGTTGGCTCGATCTGCATGCGTTCGACGACTTCGTCCTCGTCGCGGCGGCCGTTGCGGTTGCTGTCGACGAAGATCAGCCAGCCGTGATCCCACACGCCGCCAATTCGGCAACTCTGACCGTCGACCGTCGGACAGACCGCTGCCGGCTGGCCGCGGGTGACGGCGAGCGTCCGTGCGTGGTGGAAACCGGCCATCAGACCGTGCTGGGTGGCAACGTAGGTTTGCCGCTCGCGAAACTGCTGGAAACTTGGCAGGGCGATGCCCAGCAGTACCCCGGCGATCGTCAGGGTGATGAAAAGCTCGATCAGGCTGAGTCCCCTGATCGAGCGATACGCCGAAACGATACGCATAAGTCAGACTCCCGAAAGTGTCGGCGGCGCAGTGCCGCGCTCGACGGGACACAGTTTCGGCAGTGGGCAGGCTCGGCAGAATCGGACGTCGCTTCACGCGGGGGTAGGAGTTTTGCCAAGGCGCGGCTGCGAATCATTGAAGGGCGGCGCAGCTTTCGGCTGCCTCACGCTGCTGTCAGTACAGTGTCAGTACGGGGTTCCCAAGCTGGCCCTCGATCGGCCGGGTCTCGGCTGATCCCCGATCTCCGATGCCCGACTCCCACCCAAAGCCCATGACCCGTCCCGAAGCCGCCAAGATTCCTTTCGAGCTCGTCTCGCCGTATGCCCCTGCAGGCGACCAGCCGCTGGCGATCGCGCGTCTGGTGGAGGGATTCGAGTCGGGCCTCGCCCACCAGACCCTGCTCGGCGTGACCGGCTCGGGCAAGACCTACACCATCGCCAACGTGGTCGCGCAGATCCAGAAGCCCACACTTGTTCTTGCGCCGAACAAGACGCTCGCGGCCCAGCTCTACGGCGAGTTCAAGCAGTTCTTCCCGAACAACGCGGTCGAGTACTTCGTCAGCTACTACGACTACTACCAGCCCGAGGCCTATGTTGTTTCCAGCGACACTTTCATCGAGAAGGACAGCTCGATCAACGAGCACATCGAGCAGATGCGGCTGTCGGCCACCAAGGCGCTGCTGGAGCGACGCGACGCGCTGATCGTGGCTTCGGTGTCGGCGATCTATGGCCTCGGCGACCCCAACGAGTATTTCCAGATGGTGCTGCACATGGTGCGCGGCGAGCGCATCGACCAGCGCGAGCTTATCCGCCGTCTGACCGAGCTGCAGTACACGCGCAACGAGTTCGACCTGCGCCGCGGCACCTACCGCGTACGTGGCGAGGTCATCGACGTGCACCCGGCGGAGAGCGACAGCGAGGCCGTTCGCATCGAACTGTTCGACAGCGAGATCGAGCAGATCTCGGTGTTCGACCCCCTCACCGGGGAAGTGCAGCGGCGCGTGCCGCGCTACACGATCTACCCGAAGACCCATTACGTCACCACGCGCCGCACCGTGCTGGAGGCGATGGAAGCGGTCAAAGTCGAACTGGCCGATCGACTGGAGTGGTTCTACGCCAACAATCGACTGCTCGAAGCCCAGCGCCTGCAGCAGCGCACCACTTTCGATCTCGAAATGATGGGCGAGATAGGTTTTTGCCAGGGCATCGAGAACTACTCGCGTCATCTGACCGGACGCATGCCCGGCGAAGCGCCGCCCTGCCTGTTCGACTACCTGCCACCGGATGCGCTGCTGGTGGTCGACGAATCGCATGTCACGGTCCCGCAGATCGGCGGCATGTACAAGGGCGACCGTTCGCGCAAGGAAACCCTGGTCGAATACGGCTTCCGCCTGCCCAGCGCGCTCGACAACCGACCCATGAAGTTCGAGGAGTGGGAGCGCCGCTCGCCGCGCAGCATCTTCGTCTCGGCCACACCGGCCAAGTACGAGCTGGAGAAATCGCAGGGCAGCATCGTCGAGCTGGTGGTGCGGCCGACCGGGCTGATCGATCCGGAGGTCGAAGTGCGACCGGTGCGCACCCAGGTCGATGACCTGTTGTCGGAAATCACCGAGCGCACGAGCTGGGGTGACCGTGTGCTGGTCACCACGCTCACCAAGCGCATGGCGGAAAACCTCACCGAATACCTGGGGGAGCATGGCATCAAGGTGCGCTACCTGCACGCGGATGTCGAAACGGTCGAGCGCATGGAGATCATCCGTGACCTGCGCTTGGGCGTGTTCGACGTGCTGGTCGGCATCAACCTGCTGCGCGAGGGTCTGGACATGCCCGAGGTCTCGCTGGTGGCCATCCTCGATGCCGACAAGGAGGGCTATCTGCGCTCGGCGCCCTCACTGATCCAGACGATCGGCCGCGCCGCCCGCAACGTGCGCGGCAAGGCCATTCTTTACGCCGACCGCATCACCGGCTCGATGGAAACCGCGATGGGCGAAACCGCGCGCCGTCGCGACAAGCAGATCGCCTACAACGCCGAGCACGGCATCACGCCGAAGACCATCGTCTCCCGCATCAACGACGTCATGGAAGGCGCGCGCAGCGAGCCGGCCGAGACCAAAAAGGGTCGCGGCCGCACCGGCGCCAGCGAACGTCGCGTGGCCGAACCGCGCGACGACTACCGGCAGATGAACCCCGACCAGCTCGGCGCCGTGCTGAAGAAGCTCGAAGCGCAGATGTACAAGCACGCCAAGGACCTGGAGTTCGAGGAGGCCGGCAAGATCCGCGACGAGATCCGCCGCATCAAATCGGAGGGCTTGGTCGGATAGTTTGCGCGGCATGCCGCGCGCGCGGTGGGCTGATAGGGTGGGCCCTGGCCCACCATGAGCGATACTCTCGCCTCGGTACGGCTCCGCGCCGAGGCGGTGTGTTGTGTCGTGCAGAATCACAAGCCGTGGCGAGCCTACAGGTCATGGTGGGCCAGGGCCCACCCTATTCAGAGTCTGGCGGCCTCGGGCTCGCTCAAGTCGATTTGCGCGCTGTTCCTGCGCCTGCACCGTGGGGGTCTCCGCGCGCTGGCATACTCCGCGGCCTCAAAGCTGCAAGACCCCGAACACGTGATCACCGCCGCCGAATTCGCCTCGCTCG
>JBIJCA010000379.1:0-3561 GCA_044344935.1 Aquimonas sp.
CAGGCCTTAGCCGAGCAGCTGATTGTCTGCGTTGTAGCGCCATTCGCCCGGCTGGTGCTGGCTGCTCAGACGGTTGTGCACGGGGTCGTAGCTGTAGGCCTCGACCGGCAGCTTGTCAGATTCCGGTGCAGCCGGGTCGAGCTGCAGGGCCGGCGGCGGGGTGGCTGCGGTCAGGCGGTCCAGCAGGTCATAGCCGTAGTTGAAGGCGCCGTCTTCGGTCTCGCGCTGGGTGACGTTGCCGGTGGCGTCAAAGCGGTAGCGGTAGTCCATGATCACCGCGCCACTCGGGCTCGCCACGCTGCCGTCGCCGATAGCTTGGCTGCGAATGCGGGTGGGCCGCTGGAAGCCGTCGAATTCCAGCGTGCGCACCGCGCCCGGCATCACGACGCGGGTCGGCTGCTGCCACTGCCACTGGCTCCACTGGATCTGGCCGCCGTCGGGCAAGCCGGCAGAAGTCAGCCGATTCTGTGGGTCGTAGCCGTAGGCCACTTCGGTGCCGTCGGGATAGGTCAGGGCCTCCAGCTGGCCGTTGGCGCGGTAGCGACGCCCCAGGCTGTGGCTGAACTCGACGGCGCCCGCGCCACTGCCGCGGCGGTAGGTGATCGTCTCGCCGGTCTTCTCGCCCTTGTCGCTGTAGGTGTAGGTCGCAGCGGTGCCGGCCTGCTGAGGGGTGCCGGGGTCGGTGACCTGGGTGTAGGCCTCGAGCAGGCCGCGCGGGTCGTAGTCGAACTGCACTATCTCACTCGGCTCGAACGCGTCGCTGTAATGCAAACGCTCTTCAATTTTGTTGTCCGCATCATCATAAACGAACACCGCGCGCTCTCCTGAAGCACTGCGGCGCGCTACAACTCTACCTGCCGAATCATAAGTCAAGAAAATCCGCCCCCCATTGGGGCGAGCCTCCAAAATCACCCGGTTTTCTCGATCATATTCGAACAGATGGGTACCGCCCGCGGCATCCACGTACTCAACTATGTTGTCCCGGACGTCATACTGAACAGTGGAGCTGGAACCGTCGGGTGAGATCGTCGCCGTCAGTCTCCCTAACGAATCATAAATATAGACGTGAGCACGACCAGCTGGATCAACAGAAGCAGTCAGGTTTCCAGCGGCATCAAAGGAACTCAAGTAGGCACCGATTATTGTTCCACCATCGGGAGCCAATCTGGAAACAGAAGTCCTTCTCGACCTTAAGTCGTAACGATACTCCTCCTGGTAGGTCGGATACTCAATTGACACCAAGAGACCAGCCAAACCGCTCTCGTTGTCGCCGTAAACCATGCGCGTGACGTTGCCAGCCGCATCTGTGATCGTCTCCAAACGACCTTCTGCGTCATACCTATACGTGGTGACTGCGCCAGTTTCGTCCCTGCGACTTTGCACTTCGCCGTCTGACGAAAACACGGTGGTCTGCTCGCCACCCAGCGGGTCGATGGTCTTTTCCAACCGATCCAGGGCGTCGTACTCGAACTCGGTGCGCTTGCGCGCGGCATCGATTGTGGCGGTGCGGTTGCCGACTTTGTCGTACTCGTGTTCGACGCGATGAGCCATCGGGTCGAGCTGGGCGGTGACCCAGCCGGCGGCATTCACCTCCTGGGTCCAGGTGCGATTCAGCGGGTCGCGCCGGGTCAGCCAAACGCCGCTGACGTGGTGGGTGAAGTGGGTGGTGTGGCGCTCGCCGTCGGTGACGGTTTCGACATTGCCGTAGGCGTCATAGGTCCAGTCGGTGACGACATCCTCAGCTACGGTTGTTCCCTTGACCGTGCGCTGGGTGCGCTCGCCGTGTTCGTTGTAGACGAACTCGGTGACCCGCTGTTCGGGCGTGTCGACGGCTTCGGTCTGTCGAAGCAGGCGGCCGGATGGGTCGTACTCGTAGGTGCTGCGAACGCCGCGCTCGTTGGTGTGCTCCAACAGGTTGCCGTAGGTGCCATCAAAGCGGCTCTGGGTCTGGCTGCCGTCCGGGTAGAGCACGCGCACAGGGTTGCGGTTGGCATCCAGCTCGGTGCGCGTGCGCAGGCCGCGCTCGTCGATGCTGATCTCGACAAACTCGCCGTCGCGCAGCAGCTGGCTCTGCACGCGGCTACCAACTTCCTCATTGATCAGGCGGCCGTCGAAGTCATAGCGGCGTTCGCTACGTACGTTGTCGGGGCTGCGCATCACCACGGTGTACTCGCGGCGGACGCGGTCGTAGGTGTAGCTGTAGGTGGTTTCCTTCAGCGCGGCGTCCACCATTCGCACCACGCGGTTGCCGCTGTAGTGCACCGTGGTGACGCGGCCTTCCGGGTCGGTCAGGGTGTGTAGGAGGCGGCCCTGGTAGCCGTACTGCCACTCGTAACCGAGCACGTCGACCACGCGGGTCAACTGCTCGCCGCTGTAGTGGTACTCGACATGACGATCGGCGCGGTCGGTGATACGGCGCAGCTGCGCGCCCTGCCAGGTGTAGCGGGCGATCAGCGCATCGGCACGGTCGCGCAGCTCCTCGATACGGCCCTCGCTGTCGCGCAGGAAGCGCGCGGTCGGGCCGTTGCGGTCGCCATAGCTGGCGATGCGGCCCTCGGCGTCGTAGCTGATCCACTCGCCACGGCGGTCGTACCAGCGCCAGCCGGAGATTTCATCGTTGGCATCGCGCTCGGCGCGGATGAAGAACTCGCGCTGGAACACGTAGACATCGTTGCCGCTGCGCTCGAAGCGCGAGCCCGATCGCAGGATGCTGCGCGGCACGCCGTCGATCACGTCGAGCTCGAAGCGCAGGTCGTCCCAGGCCGGGTTCGGGTGCCAGCGGAATTCGCCGCGGTTCAGGTCATCGGCGCGCCAGCCGCGCTGGAACACCACGTAGCCACCGCGCACCTTGACGCGCATGTCTTCGGCATTGACGCGGAACTCGCCGGTCGGCATGAACACCTCGCCGCGGGCAAGCGCCCACTGCGGCAGGACGAGCGCGGACAGGATCATTACGAAGGCAAGCAGGCAGCGCAAACGCATGGCAGAGCACGGCATGAAGAGATCCAGAGTGAAGAGTGCCCCGGTCGAGCGCCGGGGCGATGCTGCGGATTGAATCGAGCGGGAATCGGTGCGTTCGCAGGAGACGCTCAGAACACCGGGATGCGTCAGCGATGCGTTCATTCGCCGGGCCCCCCGCCAGGACCGCCACCGCCACCGCCTCCTCCGCCTCCACCACCTCCGCCACCACCACCTCCGCCTGCACCGCCACCACCGCAGCACTTGCGGCAGTTCGGGGTGCAGCCCGGTGAGTCGGACATGGGCGTGCCCAAACCGCCGCCGCCCCAGCCGCCGCCACCGCCGCCGGCGCCACCGCCACCACCACCGCCGCCAGAGCCGCTGCACTGCTGGCCCCAGGTTCGCCCCCAGGTGGTGCTGGCAAAGCCACCGCGGACATCGCCGTTGGCGCACTCATAGTCGAAGCGCAGGAAGGCCGCATTCCTATAGGCACGACAGGTGCCGCTATTGAGCGTGTTCAGCAAACCCGCGAGCACAGGCGGAAGCGCGTCCGAACCCGTGGTGGCGCCCATCACCAGCGGCCCGGCCTGGGCCAGCTCCTGG
>JBIJCA010000010.1:0-33648 GCA_044344935.1 Aquimonas sp.
GATAGGCAAGACGAATGCGCTGGCGGGGCTCCAACGCGCTGGGCACTTCGCCGAGGAATTCGAAACGGAAAGATGCATCGCTTGGCGCCGGCACGAACACGAGGTTGTCGGCGCGCACCAGCCCGTAGTTGCTGATGGTCAATTCGCCGGTGAACTCCTCGCCGACCTGCATCGCAGGCAGGTTCACGAACACCGGCTCCATCAGCACGACGGGCGCCGGCACGAAGGTCCGGAAGGTGGCGCCGATCCTGATGTCGTACTCGTCTTCGATGCTGGTTTCGGTCACTTCCCAGTCGATGCTGATCAGTTCGAGGTCAAGGAAAACATCAACCAGGCGCTGCACACCCGGCTGCACCTGCACAGTGCCGCTGCTGTCGCCGTGCTCGGGCGCGGTGGCGCGCCAGATGTAGCGGCCCGCCGGCACCGCACTGAAGTCCGCATGGCCCTCGGCATTGCTGGTCGCCGTGAACTGCAGGTTCGGGATGGTCTCGTGCTGCAGGCGGATGCGTGCGCCCGCCAGCCCAGGGATCAGCTGGCCCTGTTCGTCCTCGGTTTCGGTGTAGATGTTGGCGACGTGGAAGCGCAGGTCGCCCTCGCCCGCCTGGGTCACGCTGATGTTGGCGAGGACATCGCCGGCCACCGCATTGCTCGCGCTCACGCGCGCCCGCACCGTGTAGACACCGTCAGCGATCGCGGCGCCGGGTGAGGCGGTCAGTTCGATGGGCGCGCGCGCGCCTACCTCGATGCGGCCGATGGCCGCCGGAGAGCTGAGCTGAATCCAGCCGGGGGCGGGCCCGTTGCCCGCAGCATTGAGCAGCTCGACCTGCACGCCTTCGGCGGCAGCGAGACCCTGGTTCACGATCTCGACGCCGACGTTCGCTTGCCCACCCTGGCTGACGCCCGCGGCCATAGAGCGCGGCTGGGGGCTCAAGGCCGGCAGCGGGGCGCGCAGCTGGAAGGGCACGCTGACGCGCGCGCGCGGCGTGCTGCCGGATTCGTCGGCGAAGGCGGTCAGTACGACGATGCCCTGCTCCGGCGCGCTGGCGCCGCCCAGGAAACCGACTTCAATCGTGCGCGACGCGCCCGCGGCAAGGCTGATCGGTGCTGGAGGCGTCAGCTGGAGGCCCGCAGGCAGCGCACCCGAAGGTTGATCGGCCGGCACCACCTCGAAGCGGAAGCGGGTCACCGGGCTGTCGGCACCCGCGGTGATCTGCAGCGGAATTCGGTCGAGAACGGTGCGCGCCGCGTTCAGACGATAGGTCGTCGGGTTCACGCGCACGCGGTTGATGCTGAATTCGCCCTGCCAGACCGGATCGGACTGATCGGGATGCCGCACGGACACGCGATAGCGACCGGCATCGGTCGGATCAGGACGGAAGCTGTAGTCGAACGCACCCTGTGCATCGGTGGCCAGATTGATGCGTCGCTCGAAACCGCCGACCTCAAGCACCAGACGCAGCAGTGCGTTGGGCACGGCCGCCGTGCCGCCGCGTTCGATCGCCCGGCCCTGGATGCGGATCGGCTGCTCACCAAACGAAACCGCAGGGCCGATGCCGTCGAGCGCGCCCACATACGGGGTCGGTACCGGCGGCGGCGGCGGCGGCAGCTTCTGCAGCTGCACGGCGACTTCGGCCTCGGCGCTGCGATCGGCCACGTTCACCGCGCGGACGCGCAGGGTGTACGGACCGTCCTCGAAAACGCCAACGGCCCAGGTCCAAGTCCAGGGGGCAGCGTTGGCGGTGTGCCGCAGCTGTTCATTGACGAAGAATTCGACGCGGGCAACCCCAAGCGGGTCGATCACGGCCGCAGAGATCGCGGTGTCGGTCTGGAGGATCGCGCCCGCGCTCGGACTCAGCAGACTGATCTGCGGCTCTGGCGAGGCCAGCGTGACCCAGCGCTCGGACGAGCGCGGACCGGTGCCACGCGGATTGCGCGCATCCGCCGAAATCCGATGCGTCCCCTCGCCCGGCAGGAGCAGGCTGCCGGCAAAGCTGCCGCTCTGATTTACCGGGATCAGAACACCCGCGGGTGCCGCATTCAGGTACAGCTGGATCTGGCTGCCGGGCTGGGCGGTGCCACTCACTGACAGCTGGGGGCGATAGACGGTGGCGCCGTCAGCAGGCGTGGCGAGAACGGGTGCGGTCGGCAGATCGATGTCGTTGACCGTGATGCGTGCCGTTGCCACCCCTGCAAGCCCACCGGGGTCTCGCGCCTCGTACACAAAGCTGGCCTGACCGAAGAAGTCGACCGGCGGCACGTAGCTGAAGCTGCCGTTGGCATTGAGCGTGAGCGCGCCGACTGCCGGTGCGGTGCGCAGTACGGCAGTCAACGCGCTGCCGTTGGGGTCGCTGTCGTTTGCCAGCACGCCCTGGGCGGCCGGCACGTCCAGGCGCGCGCCGCGACTCATGCTGAAGGCATCGTCTTGCGCCAACGGCGGCTGGTTGACGGCGGACACGTCGATCCGGACCAGCGCAGGGCGCGACAGGCTGTCAGCGGTTCTGAGGCGATAGCGGAACTGCTCCTGACCGGCCTGCTGCGGCGTGTAGGTGAATCCGCCGCCCGCCTGCAATGAGAGCTGTCCCCGCGTCGGCTGCTGAACGATTTCGATGGCCGGAGCGGGCCCTGCGCCAAGCAGATCGTTCGCAAGCAAGCCTTGTGCTGCGGGGACCACCAGTGGTGCCGTGTCGAGCGCGATGTAGCTGTCGTCGACCGCCGCATGCAGCTCGGCGACTCGCAGAGTCACGCGCGCGGCGTTGCCGACCACCACGCCATCGGTCGCCGAGTAGTCGAAGCTGTCCGTGCCCGCGAAATCGGCATCCGGGGTATAGACGAAGCTACCGTCGCTTGCCAGCTGCAGGCTGCCGCGCGCAGGCGGCGCGCGCAGCACGGCAGTCAATCCGTTGCCGGCGGGATCAATGTCGTTGGCGAGCACGCCTGCTGCGGCGCCTATGCTGAGGCTGCCGTTGGTCCGCGCGTCATAGCTGTCAGCCAGCGCGACGGGGCCGCCTGCGCTGGTCTGCAGAATGCGCAGCTGCGAGGCGCCGGCGGGCGTGAAGGGTAGCTCCCGGGCGCCGGCAAACAGGCGCAGGCGGCGCACGCCGACAGCTGCATCGGTGGCCACGTCCAGCTGCAGGTTCACGCCGGTGCCGTCTGCGTCGACGCCGTCGATCAGCGCGGCAATGCCGGTGGCGGGCTCGATGCTGACGCTGTCGACAGCGGCGAGACCGGCACCCGGCACGCGCACAGTGACGCGCACGCCGCGCGGCAGCTCGGAAGGCGTCGGCTGGCCCGCATAGTCGCCGCGCTGGACGCCAAGCAGACCCGAGAACAGCGCTCGCGTGTCGGCAGTACCTTCGCCGCCGCGACGCACGCCCAGCAGCGCGGATACCAGCGGCGTGCGCAGATCGCTGCGATCGATGAGGCGCAGCGTGTTGGTGTCCGTCGGCAGCGCATCGCTGTCGCCGGCGGGAGATACCAGCTGCAGCACGCGAAGGCCGCGCGCGCTGCCTGGTGCTGCGCGCAGCACGAGGCTGGCGCGCTGATCGCCGATTATCTGCAGGCCTTCGAGAACCACGCCCGTCGGCGGCAGCAGGCGAGCGCTGGTGACCTGGCTGAGGTTGCGGCCCTGGATCATGACGGTCTGATTCTCGCCGTCGCGCACCAGCGTGTTCGGCGACAGCGCGGTGATCTCGGGCACCGCGCCGCGGACCACCAGCAGGCGCGGCGCGTCGATGCGGCGACCGTCCGCCATCACCACACTCACCCGTCTCGACTGCAGCGTAGCGGCAGGATCGATGTCGAACTCGGCGGACACCTCTTCCGCGCCGATGAGGAGGCTTCCAGCAATGAGACTGAAACCCGCCGCGGGAGTGATTTCCACAGCGCTTGCTGCAGACAAACCGGGGCCCTGCAAACGCAGCCGCTCGCGCGTTCCGGGTGCAACCGAGGCGGGCAGCAGCGCGGTCACCGCCGCGCCGCGCACTACCGAAAGTGCGGGGCTGACAAATTCGCGCGGCGCCTCGACCGGCGTGCCGCGACGCACTCCGAGCAGCGGCGAAACCAGCGGGGCGTAGGTTCGCAGCGGGCCCGCGCTGATGTTCAGGGTGTTCGCGGGCTCGGCCGTATCGGACGACTGCCCGCTGGCAGTTTCGACCTGTACGCGCCGCGGGCTGAGGGCCGCAGCTGGCAATACCTGCAGAGCGATCCGGGCCTCGGTGCCGGCCTCGTTGACGCGGGCCTCAGGCTCGATCACGAGGTCGTTGGGCGGGTCCAGGCTGACGCGCGTCGCCAGCACCAGATTGCGGCTGGGCTCGGGCACGGCGCGGAGGTGACGACCGCGAATCAACAGCTCGACACGATCGCCCGGGGCAACGCGCATGGGCTCGATGCTGTGGATTTCGGGCGCGGCCGCCGCGATCAGGAGCGACTGCGCGTCGAGTCCACTGCTGGGAATCGGATTGCCCTGGCCATCCAACAGGCGCAGTCGCCGCACGCCCGGCTGGGCGCTGGCGGCGGCGCTGATCCGAAGCGTCACGGAGCTGCCGTCCGCCGCACGCGATTCCACTGTGATGGTCACGTCAGAGGAGGGATCCAGCTGCGGCGCGGCGCCGCTGGGAAGCGCGCGCCCCAGCATCTGGACCTGCACATTCTGTTCCCCGGGAGCGAGGCGGGAAGGCTGGATCTCCTGCACCACGGGGCCGCGCACTACGCCCAGCGCGGCCGACGCCAGCACGACCGATTGCGGCGTCTGCGCACGCTCGCGCTGCACGCCCAGCGCGGCCGACACGATCTGTCGTTGAACGACTTGGGGAATGGCTCGCTGAACGCCCAAGGGCGCGTTGCCGATCACCGTGCCCGGTCGAACCGGCCACGGCAGGTTCTGGGTCTCGGATTGACTGCCACAGGGGGCGCCCGCGCAGTCGATGCCCTGCTGCGCGGGCACCGCCGCGATCAGGCCAAACGACAGCAGGGCAAGGGCGGCGATGGCGCGCCACGGCGCGCGTCGCTGGCGGGACAATCCCATGTCGACAGTTCCGTCCGGTCGGCCTTAGAGCACAGCGCCGACGTCGACGCGACGACCGCTCTCGGTGATCAGGGTCATGCCCTGCGCGCCGTCGCCCAGACGCATCGCCAGCTCGACCTGCACCACCGGCTCGCCCCCGGTCAGGGCGGACAGCTGCTGCGCCTGCGCGCCGCTGACCGCGAAACTGAGCGTCGCCAGCAGTACGGACGGGCCGGGCGGGATGTCGACGTTGGCTGCCGCTGTGCCGCTGGCGAGGCTGCCGACGATGGCGCCGCTGGTAAAACTTTGCGGCGTGCCGGCGGGCGGGTTGGCGATGATGGTGATGGTGTTGCCCAATGGCACGTTGACGGTGTTGATGACCACCTCCACCGGGTTGGGGGCATCGACCGGCAGCACGATGTCGGCGTTGCCGGTCGGCGAGGCCGGTGCATCGATACCACCGACGCGGGCAATCCGAAGGCTGGGCACGCCGTCCAGGGCAAGCGGGCCGGGCTGGCCGGTGGTGAAAGCGGGCGTGGTGGCAGCGCTGCGCTGGAGAATCTCGGCTTCGAGACGGATGCGGCCGTTGCCGCCGCTCACGGGCTGAGAGGCGGGGTCGCCGTTGCTGTAGGCGCCCTGACGGCCGCCGACCGCGCTGATCGCACCGTTGCCCTGCAGGGTGCTGGCCACCAGACGAATGCCTCCGCCGCTTCCCCCGCCGCCGACGGCACCGAGGTCGGTCGTGGTGGTTCCCGCGATCCGGCCACCGTTGCCACCGTTCGCAAGAATCTGACCGGTGATATTCAGGGTGCCGGACACGGCCAGCAACAGTGCGCCACCGCCGCCGCCACCGCCGGCACCGCCAATGCCGGGGCCGCCATGACCACCCGCACCGCCGGAGCCCCCGATCAAGGGCAACAGGTCCTGAGTGCCGTACACGGAGAAAGACGAGATTCCGCAAGGTGACTGCGTTGAGCTACCGCCAAGGGTCGCAAACGAGCCGCCGCTGGGGGCACCGCAGAAGCCGTCAAACCGCAGCGTCACAGGCCGCCCACCCCCGGGCCCCACACCTGCCGCAGCGATGCGCGGCGATCCAGCTGCAGTGGAGGGATTGCCCTGCCCGCCCCGACCACCGCCATAGCCACCAGGCCCGCCGGCGCCCGCCAGACCATCGTCGGCGGTGTTTCCATCACCCGCGCCGTTGCTGTCCGCCGCGCTCTGGCCGCTGACATCAATGGTTCCCGCGATCAACGCATCTCCGCTGACCCGCAGGGTGGCCGGCGTATTCAGCGCATTGCGGGTGAAGGTAACCCGCACCCCGGCCGGGATGTTGATCGAGGTGTAGTTGAGAACGCCGCTCGGGGGCAGGGGGATCGCGGTGTTGACCGTGGGGGCCAGTTCGCCGTCGGCGCCGGTGCTGCCGCTGTCGAAGGCCTGGGCTGCTGACGCCGTCAGCAGGAGGGCAAATGCGGTGAAAAGTGGGATACGCATGGCTCGTGCTTCCTGGTGGGTGCGTCGGCGCGCGATGAGACGGAGTAGAAGAAAACGCTGTTCAGGCATGGAACTTCGCCGGCCTGTGGGCGCAGGACCGTCGCGAACGCAGGCGGAGCCAAGCCGAACATGGCACCTCAGTTCCATGCGCAGCTCTCCGGTCGAAGCGGATCGACATCGGGTCGACGAAACGCTTGGGGGTCTCGTCCAGCGACCCCGGCAGGGTCGTGGATGTACAGCCAGAACGGTTGCGTCTGCGACGCCGAAAGCCGGGTCAAGGCCGCCACAAGGTCGGCATCGGCGGGGGCCAGGACAAGCGCAGGACCACTACGATCGGCGGGAAGAGCCGACAGCCAGTCCGCTGCCGCTTCGGCCAACTGCGCAGGTGTTGCCGGATCAGGATCAGACCTGTGCATCTGCGCGGCGATGTCTGCAGGCAGAGCGAATTGCGGGCCCAGATCGAGCACGCGCGCCTGCGGATTCGCGAGCGCTTCGCGTGCGGGCCCGCCCTCAAGCAGGGTGGGCATGCCGTCGGATGCGGTGGTCGAGGGCAACAGCAGCGATCGGCCTGCACCCGCCCATGCGGGCACCCCGCCGCGCAGCAGCGCAACGGGCGCCGTGCGCCGTGCAGCGAGCCGGACGCACAGCGGACGCAGCGCGGCATCATCGAGCCCCGAGCCGAGCAGAAGCACCGGCAAGTCGTCGGCAGACGCGTGCAGGCTGTCCAGCTCGGGCCGGCGAAGCCGGATCGCATTCGGGATATGCACGCCGTCGAGTTCCGACGACCGTCGTAGATCCACAAGCAGCGCCGCCGACCAGGGCGCTTGGCCCAGCGCGTCCGCGTCTACTTCGCAGGCGCTTTCGTCAACCTCAAGGGTGGAATCCGCGGACTCAGGGCTGGCGGCTACCTGCAGCGCTGCACCTGATGTGGAGCAATCTTCTGCGGCTGCTGCAAGAGCCAACACGAGGCCAGCCGCAGCGGCGAGCGCAGCCGGGAATCGATGCCGTCGCCGTTGAGGACTCACGGCTGTGCCTCGAACGAGTTTGCGAAGATCGAGTCGCCCTGTTCGGCTGCTGCAGCAGGGGAGACCGCAGCAAGCAGGAACGAAACCGCACGCTGCGCGACGCGCGCTTCCGAAGCGGTGACCTCGTCCAGGTCTCTGAGCGCCTGCAGCAGATGCGCGAGCGCGCCCCAGGGATCATCCGCATTGAGCGTCGCCTGCGCGGCCAACACCCCAGCCCGCGCTCGCGCCAGCGCCTGCTGCTCAGGTGCGCTGGGGGTTGGCACGGCATCCAGCGCGGCCAAAGCGGCGGCGAACCTGTCTGCCGTTGACAGCACGCGAAGCTCGATGGTGTCGGCCGCAGAGTCTGCGTCCAGCGTGGCGGATGCCAGGACCGCTCCCATGCCCGCGCCACCGCTTGCGCGCAGGTCAAGCAAGACTTCGAAGGGCAGCTCCGCGGCGGTCAGGCTGCGCTGCCAGCGGGCTTCAAGCGCCGTTTGCGTCGTGGGTGCGGGCTGCACGCCAGCAAGCGCCAACAGAGTCGGCCAGCTCACCCGCAGATCGAGCGCGCCTGCGCCCGAGGCGCGATCGACCGAGACGCGCAGCGGGATTCGGTCCTGGGCGTCCAAGGCGGTGTCGGACACGGAGGCCACGCCGGCCAGCACGCGCTGCGCGGCGTCCGAACTGACGGCTGTTTCGATGTAGCTCAGCAGATCGAAGCCCACCGACATCAGGCGAACACCGTCGCGCGAGGACGCAATGGCGGCCGCGGCTGCATCGGGATAGCGCGCAAGTACCCGCACGTCAGCGCTGGGATGGGTCAGCAAGGGCCCCACGACCTGCAGCGCACCTGCCGGGAAGAACTCGCTGTCGCCGAACTCGACAAGCGCGTCTGCACCCGGCCGGGAGTTGGGCGCGCCGAGCCCGCCGCGCGCTTCCAGCGCACTCCAGCGGGCGTCGCGCTCACCGGAGAGAATCAAGGCGGATCCCCGACGCAGGGCCTCGCCAAGCTCATCGAGCAGGGCGAGCTGCGCCAAGGGCTCCAGGGGTCCGTCGATCAGCGCGGCATTGAACTCTCCAAGCCTGAACAGGCGTCGGAAATCGGCCGGGCTTTCGGCGATCTGCAGGAGATCCGCATGGGGCTGCAGTGCCATTTGCCAGCGCGCGCGCCGCTGCGCGGAGCAGTTTGGGTCAGCCTGCGCTGCACAGGCCGACCAGATCAGCAGCCGCGACTGGCTCGCGAGCGCGAAATCGAGCTGCAGGCCGGGCGCAGGCTCGACCAGAACATCCAGGCTGATCGCGTTGTCGGCCATGTTCGGATCGCTGATGTCAGGGTCGATCAAGGCCACGGAATGACTGATGCGCGCCGGACCGGCGGTGGCGAATCGGCCTGAGAGATTCAAGGTCTGTTCGGCGCCAGCCGGGACGCTGCCGTGGGTCCAAACCCCGTCATCCGGATTGAACTGGCTTCCCAATGCGCTGAAAGACGCCAGCTCAAAAGCCTCGGGAAGCACAACGAGGCTACGCGCCAATGCGCCTTCCGGGCCGCGATTGGAGGCCCGCAACAGAAGGTTCACGGGATCACCCACCGTCGCCGTACTCGGCCCCTGCAGCGGAGCGACGAACAGATCCGCCAGTCGCGGCCCCACGGGCGGAGGACGCTTGGCGAACGCGTAGCCGCTGGCGGACTGGGCTTGGCCCAGCGCGATGCCGGAAATGGCGTTGCTGCTGACCTGTCCACCTGCACTGCCCGCCTGGTGCACCCCGTCAGCAAAGCCATCCACCGCCGCTACCGAAAGCGCGTACGTCCCCGCGGGCAGCTCGGAGAACTCGAAACTGCCGTCGGTCTGGCTTTGAGTGGAACGCTGCACCTGTGCGCCCGCGGCCACGCCATCCAGCAGCAGGGACGCCTGCGCCAGGCCAGGCTCATCAGGATCGCGGGTGCCATTGCCGTTGACATCGACGTAAACGCTGCCCGAAAGACCTGAAGCAGGCGCAGGCAGGTCGGTTCTGACCGTGAAGGCGCCGCCTCCACGCGTGTCGAACACGTTGATGAAGTAGTTCCATGCGAGGTTTGCGTCGCGCGTTCGCGACCGCCACACGTTGCCAGCAGGTAGTGCGGTGCCGTCCGCGCGGGTCGCCTGGACGGTGGCCCCCGCGCCCGACGTCGGGTCGGCAAGTCGCGCGAACACCAGCCCTTGCGTGGGCGGCAGCTGGATCGCGTACTGCCCCGGCGAGCCGAGAGGCGTCAGCGTCGCGGCCGAGGAGAGATCCTGCACTTCCGAGTCCGGGCCGTTCGATTCGTACACGCGCAGCACGTCGCCATCGCGCGCCAGAAAGTCGCGCACCCCGTCGCGGCCAGGCAGATCGACCAGCACGTCGCCGACCAGGAGGTGACTGGACGGCTCTCCGTCGATAAGCGAGGTGAGCGCACCGCCAAGGGTATCGGCGTGGGTATAGGTCGCCTCGATGTCGACGAACTGACCGCTGAGCGAGGTCCGCATCAACCAGCGCCCCATGCGTGCGCGCCCGGGCTCGATATCGCCCAGATCAAGCCGCAGCGATGCCGATGCGGGCGCATCGTCGACGCGCCCACCGAGGATGAGGAAATCGACGAGCAGACCCTGCAGGTTTTCAACGATGCGCGGTTGTGCCGATTCGATGCGCAGCCTGCGACCCACGCCAGCGCCGGCATTGCGGACACGAACGCCGAACGTGAAAGGCTCGGGGGGCTCTACAGCGGGAGTAAACGGGTCGTCCGAATAGACGTCACCAGCGAGGAAGTAGTCGAGCACCAGTCTCGGCTGAGGGCGAACCGTGATCGTTTCCGGCGTGACGTCC
The DNA here is from genome assembly GCA_044344935.1 of Aquimonas sp. Lineage (GTDB taxonomy): Bacteria > Pseudomonadota > Gammaproteobacteria > Xanthomonadales > Xanthomonadaceae > Aquimonas. Next base: position 10,336 of record JBIJCA010000010.1, read on the forward strand.
ACCGAGCGGTCTTCGCCCCCGATCCGGTACGTGACGCGTGCCCCGACGCGGTAAACCTCGCCCGCCTGCGTTGTACCACCCGCTGAGGCCGATGGAATGATCAGCCAGCGTGCGACGCCTACCGAACTCGGCGCGACCCGGCCGCTGCCATCGACGGCATCTACGCCTTCCAGCGAGTCCAGGCGAACAAAGAAGCGCGCGCTGGTCTGGTTGGGATCGGCACTCGCCGGAATCGGGTTGCCGAGTGCGTCCGTAAAGAGGACGTTGACCGCAAGCGCTTCGATCTCGGATGTCGCCAGCCCGTTGCGGATGCGCAAGACCGCGTCGAACGCCTGCCTTTCAAGATTGAGCTTTTGCCGGATCTCGATGCGGACTTCCGCACAAACGGCTTCGTTCGCACGCACGACGCCTGCTTCCTGCACAAGCTGCGCGAGCTGGCAAAAGATGAGCAAGGCGACTGACGCCAACAGCCTGCGAGAAAAGTCCGCGGCCATCCAATAAGTCCGAAAGCGAGAGCGGAATTCCAGAGGCCAACGGCACGGAATTCACAGATGAGAATCAATTCGAGCGGCGAGTCTAGTGACCAACCGTTACACGTTCAAGTTTGGATTGGTTTGAAGGGCATCTACAAGCCGCACCCGATCAAGCAGCGCGCCGCCCGGTGGCCAGCATCCTCGGGAAGCCCGCGCCACCGTCACTCACCCCCACCGCGCTAAACTCCGTCCCCTCCGCCCCACCGCGCGCCCACCATGCCTGCCACCGCCTCCGACCGCGGCACTGCCGCCAACGCCCAGAACCGCTACGAAGTGACCGCGGCCGATTTGCCCTTGTCCTGTCCGATGCCGGGCATGTCGCTGTGGAATTCGCATCCCAAGGTGTATCTGCCGATCGAGTCGACGGGCGAGGCGGTCTGCCCTTACTGCGGTGCGCACTACGTGCTCAAGGCCTGAAGCCGCGCGCCGTGTCCGCGCCGGCTTGGCCTGGGCGGCGCTGGCCCCTGGCGGGCACTTGCGCTGCCGCTTTCGCCGCCTGTGCAGGCACTGAGTCGCGCGCTGCGCTGCGCCGCCTGAGGCGCGTCACCCTCTCCGGATGCCTGAGCGCCCCGCCCTGCCATGTTTGAAGCCGACCCCGGGCAGCCGCTGCCCGAAGAACCCATCGACGAACCCTCCGGACCGAAACGCCTGACCGTGCTGCAGCTGCTGCCGCGGCTGGACGCGGGCGGGGTCGAGCGCTCGACGCTGGAGATCGGCCGCGCGCTCGTCGCCGACGGACATCGCTCGTGGGTGGTCAGCGGTGGCGGGCGGCTGGTGGCGCAGCTGGAGAAGGAGCGCAGCAGCCATGTCGAGCTGAAGATCGGCGCGAAGTCACTGGCTACGCCTGCGCGGATCTTCGCGCTGCGCTGGCTGATCCGCGAAGTGAAGCCCGACATCGTGCACGCACGCTCGCGCCTGCCGGCCTGGATGGCGCTGGCGGCGATGATCGGGCTGCGGCCTCGGCCGATCTTCGTCACCACCGCGCACGGCCTGAACTCGCCGGGCCGCTACAGCGCAATCATGGCCCGCGGCGACCGCGTGATCTGCGTGTCGCGCACGGTGCGCGACTACCTGCGCGCGCACTACCCCGAGGTGCCGGACGAGCGCTACGTGGTGATTCCGCGCGGCATCGAACCCGAGGCATTCCCGCGCGGGCATCAGCCCTCTGCGGACTGGCGCGAGGACTTCTACCGCAGCCATCCGCAGCTCGCCGGCGGCCGCCTGCTGACCCTGCCCGGCCGCGGCACGCGCCTGAAGGGCCATGCGCAGGCAATCGAGCTGCTGGCGGGCCTGGTGGCGCGCGGTGTCGATGCGCGCCTTCTGCTGCTCGGCGCCGACGAAGCCGGTCGGCAGCGCTATCTCGCCGGCCTGCGCGCGCAGGCGCGCGCCGCCGGTGTCGAGGATCGACTCGCGATCACGCCGCCGCGAGCGGACGTGGCCGATGTGTACGCGATCAGCGATCTGGTGCTGCAGCTGTCCAGCAAGCCCGAGGCCTTCGGCCGCACGGTGATCGAGGCCCTGCACATGGGCGTGCCGGTGCTGGGCTTTGAACACGGCGGTGTCGGCGAGCTGCTGCGCGAGCTGTTTCCGGCAGGCGCGGTGCCGCTGGGCGATGCGTCGGCGCTGCTGCAGGCAGCGCATGGCCTGCTCGAAGCCGCACCTGAGGTCGCCGAGTTCAGCGGCTATCGGCTGGCCGACATGCAGCAGGCGACTTTGGATCTGTACGCCGAGCTGGCGGCCGCACGCGGATGAGCGCCGCGGCGCTGCAGGCACATTTGCAGACGGCGCGGACGCATGCGCCGGCCTTGTGGCTGCTTGCCCTGTTCGCGCTGCTGCCGTTCTCGCGCAGCTACGAACTGCCCCTGCTGGTGATGGCCGCCTTGGGCCTGCGGCTCGTGCCCGCGCTGTGGCGTGCGGATGCGCCACCGGCGCAGCGACTGGCGGGCCTGCTGTTTCTGGGCTACTGGCTGCCCCAGCTGATCTCGGCGTTCGACTCGTTCGCGCCGGAGAAAAGCTGGACCGAAGTTGTGGCCGACCTGCGCTTCCTGCCCTTCCTGCTGTATGCGCAGCAGAGTTTGGCGCAACCGGGCACTGCGGTCTTCGCGCTGCGCGGCCTGGCCCTGCTGGTCGCGCTGTGGACGCTCGACGCTCTGCTGCAGGCGGTCGCCGGCACATCGCTGGGCGGGGCCAATCGGGTCGATCGACTGAGCGGCATCTTCGGCGATGACGACCTGAAGCTCGGTGCCGTGATGGCGGCGCTGTCACCGCTGCTCCTGGTGGTGGCTCAGCAGCGCTTCGGTTGGCGTGGATTCGTGCCGGCCGCGCTGGCGCTGGCCGTGGTGATTGGCCTGGCCGGCGCGCGCGCGGCCTGGGCCAGCTACGCGGGCGTGCTCGTGCTGCTGCTCTGGTTCTCAATGCCGCGACTTTCGCAGCGGCTGGCCGCCCTGAGCGCGGCCTGCGTGCTGGTCGTGGCCGCGGGTTTCGCGCTGGAGCGCAGCTCGGAGCGCTTCGCCGATCGCATCGAGCGCAGCGCCGCAGCGCTGAGCGGTGACGCCGACGCGCTCGATCATGCGCTGTCGTACCGGCTGCCGATCTGGCGTGCCGCCTGGTCGATGATCGAGGCGCACCCGGCCAACGGCGTCGGCGTGCGCGGTTTCCGCTATGCCTACCCTGAGCACGTGGACGCGGACGACCGCTTCCTGTTCGAGGGCGAGCGCGGCAAGCAAGGGGCTTACCACGCGCATCAGATCGTGATGGAGATCCTCAGCGAGACCGGATTCATCGGCCTGTTCTGCTGGCTGGCGGCATTCGCGCTGGGCCTGCGCGCACTGCGTGCGGCCACGACGGAAGCGCGCGCCCGCGCCTGGCCGGCGAGCCTGGCCCTGCTGACCCTGCTGTTTCCGCTCAACACGCACTACGCCGTGTATTCGAGCTTTCTGTCGGTGCTGCTGTTTGCCCTGCTGGCGCTGTGGCTGGGCGCGCTGTCAACGCGAACGCCACCCGCGCGTTGAAGCTGGGGCAGGCCGCGGATGGCCTGTCGCCCTCACGCCCCCACAGGAGACTTCAGATGATTCTTCGCAGCAGCTTCGCGCTTCTCGCCCTGCTTGCCTTTGCCCAGGCAGGACAGGCCATGAGCCTCAGCAAGGAAACCACGCTGGCCGACGGCCGCGGCGGCCAGATGGTCGCAGTCACCACCGGTGAGCTGGATGCCACCGCCGCGACCCGCAGCACCGATGCCACCTTCTCGAACTTCCAGCCGCGCGAAGACGGCGGCCGCGTCGACGGCAGCCTGCGCCGTGAGTTCAGCCGCGAAGGTCGCGAAACCGAAAGCGTGCTGAGCGGTCGACTGACGCTGACCCCGGCAGCCGGTGCGACCAACACCGCAGCGCGCGTTCTGACCCTGAACGACCTCACCGTGGTTCGCGCCGGCGACGGCCCGGAGTTCAGCGGCAGCGTGCAGATCGATGGCACCACCCTGCAGGCCGAGCGCCTGCCGCCGGCAATCCGCAAGCTGCTGCGTCGCCTGGTGGCCCTCACTCAGCTGTAAGCGCCGGGCGCAGCGCACGCGCGACACCTGCGGCCTGCGCAGCCCGCTGGGGCTGCGCAGGCCGCCGCGTCTCTGGCAGTCTGCCGCCCACACCATCAACGGCCGTGCCGCCATGCAGATGCTGCGCATCCACAGCGCTGACGCCGTCGCCGAATTCAGCCCGCACGGCGGTCAGCTGCTGCGCTGGCGGGCAGGCGGCCGTGAACGCCTGTTCGTGAGCCCGCGCGCCGTACTCGACGGCTCCAGCGCGATTCGGGGCGGCGTGCCGGTGATCTTTCCGCAGTTCAATGCACGCGGCCCCTTCGTCCGGCATGGCTTTGCCCGCACGCAGCGCTGGCAGCTGATCGAGCAGGCCGTGGATCAACTGCGGCTGCGGCTCATCGACTCGGACGCGACCTTGGCGCTGTGGCCGCACCGCTTCGACCTGCAGCTGCTTGCGCGGATCACGCCCGAGTCACTCAGCCTCGAACTCTCGGTCGAGAACCGCGATGCCAGCGCCTTCGAGTTCAGCTGCGCCCTGCACAGCTATTTCGCCGGCGCGCCAGGAGTCACGCGCGTGCTCGGTCTGCAGGGCTGCGCCTACGAAGAACAGGGCGCGCTGCACGCCGCTTGCGGCCAGCCGGCCCTGCAGCCGGTGCCCCCGCTCGACCGTGTGTACGGCGGGCCGGCGCCCCAGCTCACGATCGAGAGCCCGAACGGCGGGCTCGCGCTGGAGTGCGAGGGCTTCCGCGATTGGGTCGTGTGGAATCCGGGGCCTTCAGGTGGCGAGGCCCTGACCGATCTCGGTGCGGAGGCGGCGCAGCAGTTTCTATGCGTGGAACCCGGCTGCATCTTTGAACCGGTCCGCCTGGCCCCGGGCCAGCGCTGGCGCGGTCAGCTGCGGATGCGGGTGCTGGCCTGAGGCCTCGCGGAAAACGCTGCGCGGCTGCGGGGGCTGGCTCTTGACGGAGGTGCTGGGCGTTCGCTGTCGCGCTATCGCGGCGCTGAGGGACCGCAACTGCAGACGACATGGCTTCGCTTGGCGTCCGGCCTCCACTGGACTTGCTGGTGGATGCGCTGCGCTTATCCAACCTACAAACACGAGAGACGCCTCGCCAACAACGAAGCACAGAGCCTGAGTCCGCCGCCTTCGGCTTCATCCAACCCACAAGCACGAGAGACGCCTCGCCAGAAACGAAGCCGAGAGCGGGTGTGCGCCGCCTTCGGCCTCAATCAATGAAACACCTGCGAAAGACGCCTTTCCCAGAACGCAGTCAATCGCCCCCGAACGCGTAGGGTGCGCCTGCGGCGCACCACTTCTCTCCAGTCGAAAGTGCAAGCAGAAGCCGAAGACGCGCGGACAGGCGCTGTCGGCTTCGATCCTCGCCGGGCCTCACTCGCGGGCGCAGGGAGGCCCGCGCCGCACTCAGGCCTGCACCGTCCGCAGGCTGTAGCCCTTCAGCCGCTGCGCGAACTGCTGCAGGGCCGCGTTGCCGGACTGCTCGGCATCCACGCACCACTGGCGCAGGGCTTCGAGCGTCGCTTCCGAGCCCTGGCTGGTGCGCTCGAACACCGCGCGCAGACGCTGGCGATAGTCGTAGATCGCCGCCAGCTGCGGATGCTCGGCGATCCAGCTGTCGAGCTTCTGCTGCTGCTCGGGCTTGAGCCAGCGGCCGTGGTCCTTGAGCGCCCGCCGCAGTCGACCCGGCAAGGCCTTCAGATTGGCCTGTGCGCCGGCCATGTCGGCTTTCAGATGCGGCGCCACCACGATGCGGAAGTAGTCGGTCATCACCTGGAAGCGATGCGCCAGAACCGCGCGCACGGTGTCGGTGTCGGGCATCTGGATGTTCGGGCGGATATCCAGCTTGGGCGCGACCCGCAGGATCTTCGCCAGGCCGAGCATCGACAGCGTCCGCAGCCCCACCCAGCCGATATCGAACTCGAAGCGGCGCAGAGCGAAGCGCGCCGAACTCGGGAACGCGTGGTGGTTGTTGTGCAGTTCCTCGCCCGCGATGATCAGGCCCCAGGGGCTGATGTTGGTGGCGCGGTCGTCGGTCTCGAAGTTGCGATAGCCCCACCAGTGGCCGAGCCCGTTGATCACGCCGGCGGCGAGCACTGGCACCACCAGCATCTGCGCGGCCCACACGGTGATGCCGATAGCACCGAACACGCCGATGTTGGCAAACAGCAGCAGGCTTGGGCCCAGCCCCGGGAAGCGCGAATACAGGCGGCGCTCGACCCAATCGGTCGGCGTGCCGTGGCCGAACTGGGCGTGGATCGTGCGATCCTTGCGCGCGCTCTGGTACAGCGTCACGCCATGGAAAAGCACCTTGTTGATGCCGAGCACCTGCGGGCTGTGCGGGTCTTCGGCGGTCTCGCAGCGGGCGTGGTGCTTGCGATGGATGGCGACCCAGTCCTGGGTGACCATGGCGGTGGTGAACCACAGCCAGAAGCGCATCGGATGGCTGACCAGCGGGTGCAGATCGACCGCGCGGTGGGCCTGGCAGCGATGCAGATAGATCGTCACCGACATCAGGGTGAAGTGCGCCATGACCAGAAAGGCGCCAAGCACCAGCCACCATGCGTTGCCGAACAGGCCGCTGCTGGCCCAGGCGAGAAATGCGTTGTCCATGAAACCCTGTGTCTCGTACGTTTGAGTGAGTGAACAGATGTTAGCAGCGTACTTCGACCAATCCTTCACGACTGTCGGCACGTTCCCGACCCATGCCTGAGCTGCCCGAAGTCGAAACCACCCGCCGCGGCATCGAGCCGCATCTCGTGCAGCGACGCATTGCGCGTGCGGTGCTGCGGCGGCCCGACCTGCGCTGGCCGATCCCGCCCGAGATCACGAGCGAGCTACCCGGCCAGCGCATCGAGGCCGTCGAACGCCGCGCCAAGTACCTGATCCTGCGCGCCGAAACCGGCGACGCCATCCTGCACCTGGGCATGTCCGGCAGTCTGCGCGTGCTGCCGGCGGGCGCGCCGGTGCGCACGCATGACCATGTCGATCTGGAACTCGATGACGGCCAGCTGCTGCGCTTCAACGATCCGCGACGGTTTGGTGCCCTGCTGTGGCAGGTGCGCGGGCAGGTGCATCCGCTGCTCGCCGAGCTGGGGCCCGAGCCGCTGTCGGCCGGGTTCTCCGGTGAACACCTGTTCCGGCTCAGCCGCGGCCGCGCCGCAGCGGTGAAGACCTTTCTGATGGACCAGGCCATCGTGGTCGGGGTCGGCAACATCTACGCCGCGGAGAGCCTGTTCCGCGCCGGCATCGATCCGCGCCGTGCCGCCGGCCGGGTGAGCCTGGCGCGGTACCGGGCGCTGGCCGAGGCGGTGCGCGAGATCCTCGCCTACGCCATCGTCCGCGGCGGCACCACCCTGCGCGATTTCCTCGCGCCCGATGGCGCGCCCGGCTACTTCGAGCAGGAGCTGCTGGTGTATGGCCGCGAGGGTCAGGCCTGCAAGCTGTGCGGGACAACCCTCAAGCACATGGCGCTTGGCCAGCGCGCGACGGTGTGGTGTCCGCGCTGTCAGCGTTGAGAGCGGGGATTGGGGATTCGGGATTTGGGATTCGCAGCCGGTACGGCGGAGCGTTCGGTGGTTCGCACGGGCGCATGAGTGGCGAATCGGTGTCCGTTGCGAAACGATCGCGCGCGATTCGAGCATGCCGCGATCGAAGCGACAGCAAAGCCACGACGCTCTTGTAGGTTGGGCCAAGCGCAGCGCGGCCCAACACGCAGGCTCAACGCTCGCGGCAAGCTCCGATTGCCCGACGTTGGGCCGCGCTGCGCTTGGCCCAACCTACGTGATTGCGCCGACTGAGTCTTGGCGGCTGGGCCTTCTCCGCCTCGCCGTCTACGTTTCGTCTTCGGTCAACTCGACGAGCCGATCAAGATGCAGACCCACGAACATGCGCCCAGTCGCCGTGTCCGCAACTGCTGCGTGGCCCGCCATGTTCGGAATCTCTCCGAGAAAGACGACGGTCTCCGGCAGCTCGCTCAATCGATCGCCAGCGAACCGCATCACCCTGCACAGGCTCATCGGCCGCGGCGGGGCGCTCATCCCACCGCCCCCAGCGCCACAAACCGGCCTTCCAGCCGCGCCGCTTCGCGCCCGTCCTTCAGCCGCACGCTTGCGACCAGCTTGAGCCTCGCCTTGCGGCGACTGCGCATCGCGCGGATCGCGGCTTCGAGGTCTTCGCCTTCGGCCAGCCGCGCTTCGGCTTCGATGTCTTCCAGCACGGGCACGAAGTACTGCAGGTTCGAGTCCTGCACGTAGACTTCGGCGATGAGGCCGGCCTGTTTGAGATGTGCGCTGAACAATCCCCAGCAGGCCACCGTCATCAGCCCGGCGAGGCTGCCGCCGAAGGCGCTGCCCTTGTCGTTGACGTTGGCATCAAGCGGCGCCGACAGCACGAGCCGCTCGCGTTCGATGCAGGCCACGCGACAGCCCATGGCGCGCAGCGGCGGCATCGACAGCAGGACGCGTTCGAGGTCCTGGGCGAGCTCGGTTTCGGGGGCAGGCTTCAGGGCAGCGGCTGGGCTCATGGAACTCGGTTTCTGACGGTCGCCGGTGCGGCGGGGCAGACTATCTAGCATGCGCACGCGGATACCCACGAGTACGGAGCCGGCCGACACGTCCATGCCACTGGCAGGCTGGACCGTGATCAGCCTGCGCGAACGCAGTCAGCAGGGGCCGGCACGCAGGGCGATCGAGGCCGCCGGCGGACGCGCGCTGGCGCTGCCGGGGCTTCGTCTGCAGGCGCTGGCGGCTGGTGCGGCGCTGCAGGCCGCAGTGGCGCGGCAGCCGCGGATCGTGCTGTGCATCAGTCCGGCGGCGGTGCGCTTCCTGCTGGCGCTGGCGCCGGCGATCGCGCAGCAGGTGCCGCTGGCCGCCGGCGTTGGCGCGGGCACGGCACAGGCGCTTCGGCGCGCGGGCTTCACCGAAGTGATTGCGCCGCGCGCCACCGAGCAGCAGATCAGCGAGGGCCTGCTTGCTCATCCACAGCTGCAGCACGGCCACGGCCAACGCGTGCTGCTGGCGGGCGCGTCCGGCGGCCGTGGGCTGCTGGCGCCGGCGCTGCGCTCGCGCGGCTTCGAGGTCGATGAGCTGCATCTGTACCGGCGCGGGCCGGCGCGGCTGGATTCGCGGCATGCGCGCGCCCTGCAGGCGGCGGCGGATCCGCTGGGCCTGCTGCTGTCGAGCGCGGAGGCGCTCGACAACGTGCTGGCGCAGCTGCCGGCCGAGGCGTTGACGCGGCTGCGAAGCGCGCGCATTGCAGCGAGCAGCGAGCGCTTGGCCGCGCACGCGCGTCAGCACGGTTTCTCGGACCTGCGGCTGGCGGCTGGCCCGCAGCCGCCCGCGCTGGTCGCGGCGCTGAGCGAGGGCACGCACGCACCCGGCTGAGGCGCCAGCGGGTCCACCGCCCGTTCGTCCGCTGGCCCGCGGATCTTTCACATTCGCGCCCGTGCATGCAGACGCATCGGCGACGGCAAGCGCATACAATCGCGCCGAGATCGGGGCTGGACCCGACGCTTGTTCCACCTGCGGCCCGCGCGCCGCCTTCCGCTTGCGGGGATTCGGTTGCTTCGAGCACTGCCAGTGCTGAGCGTTCTCCTGCTTCCGGTCGCCCTCTCGGCGCAGCCGGTGGAGGATCGCTGGGCCGGTGATCCGCTGGCACCGGTCGCCCAGGTGGAGGTCGCAGCGCCGCTGCAGGCGCGTCTGGTGGAAGCGGAGCGGCTGGCCGCGAGCGGCGACTTCGCGATGGCCGAGACCGTGCTGAAGGAAGCCTCGGGTCTGGCAGCGCCGGACTCGGCCGAGGTCGATGCGGTCGATCGCGTGTCCGCGCAGATCGAATTCCGCCGCGGGCGCTACCCGGAAGCCTTCACGCTCCAGCGCGGCATCCTGGAGCGCGCCAGTCGCCGTGGCGATACCTTCAGCGTGGCGCGCGCCGAAACCGATCTCGCCATCCTGCTCCGCCGCCAGGGCGACCTGACGCCGGCGCTGTCCGGTTTCGAACGCGCCTTGAACCTGTATCGCCAGATCAAGAACAACGACGGCATCGCCGATGTACTCACCCATATCGGTCTGATCCGGCTGAATCAGGGCCTGTACTCGACCGCGTTGGAGTCGCTGCGCGAGAGCCTGCAGCTGCAGCAGGCCGGCGCGCGCGCCGAGCTGGAACGCACCTACCACTACCTCGGTCTGCTCTACGCCGGCCTGCGCGAGTACGAAACCGCGCGCAGCTACCTTGATCGCGGCCTGGCCGAAGCCCGCCGTCTGGCCGACCCCTCGCGCGAAGCGCCCCTGCTGGGCAGCATGGCGCGCACCGCCAACCTGGCCGGCAGCTACAGCGAGGCACTCAGCCTGGCGCTGGAAGCCGAGCGCCTGGCCGAGCGTCTCGGCAGCCCGCCCGGCGCGGCCTACGCCCTGCTCGAGAACGGCCGCGCCAAGCTGGGCTTGAACAAGCTGGCCGAAGCCCGCGATGCGCTGATGCGAGGGGCCGAGGTGGCCGAACGCATCGGCCAGCGCAGCACGCTTGCGCGCTACCGCGCGACGCTGGCCGAAGTCGCCGCCCGTCAGGAACGACCTGAGGAAGCCTTGGCCCTGTGGCAGCAGGCCCTGCCCGAGTTCAAGTCGGGCGACGACCAACCGCAGCTGCTCGACAGCTACAAGCTGATGGTTCCGCTGCTGCGCGAGCAGGGTCAGGAGGCCCGCGCGCTGGAGACGGCGATCGAGAGCCTGACCCTGCAGGAGCAGCTGGCCGGGCTCGACATGAACCGCCGCGTGGCGGTGATGGAAAGCGCCTACCGCGCGCAGCAGGCCGAACGTCAGATCGAGCTGCTGCAGCGCGATCTCGAAATCCAGGCGCTCAAGCTGCGGCAGGAATCCCTGGGCCGCTGGCTGGCCACCTTCGGCGTGCTCAGCCTGCTGGTGATCGCCGGCCTGCTGGCCTTCCGCTATCGCGAGAGCCGCCGCCTGGGCCTGCAGTTGGCCGAGGCCAACACCGAACTTGAGCGCAACCGTGAAGCGCTGGCGCAGGCCAATGTCGAACTGGAGAAGCGCGCCGAAGCCTTGGCCCACGCCGCCAGCATCGATCCGCTGACCGGCATCGCCAACCGCCGCGCTTTCGTCGAGCGCTTCGAGGTGCACTGGGCGGACGCGATGAGTCGGCACGCACCGCTGTCGATCGCGCTCATCGACGTCGACCACTTCAAGCGCATCAATGACACCCAGGGCCATGCAGTGGGCGACGCCGTACTGTGCGCGCTGGCCGCCACCCTGCAGGGCCTGCTCCGCGCAGGGACCCTGCTGGCGCGCTGGGGCGGCGAAGAGTTTGTGGTGCTGATTCCCGGCGCCAATGCGCAGGCCGCTGCCGGCCTGGCCGAACGCCTGCGCGCTGCGGTCGAAAGCCTGAACCGAGAAGACCTGCCGCCGATCACCATCAGCATCGGCGTGGCCTCACTGTCGGGCCGCACACGGCTGCGCCCGGAAGGCCTGTTCGACGAAGCCGATGGCGCGCTCTACGCGGCCAAGACGGCGGGCCGGAATCGCGTGGTGGTCGTTCCCGAATCCGCGGACGCCGCCAGCGAGACCTGACGGCGTCGCAGCTTCGAACTGCCTCGCAGTGCTGCGTGGAATGGCGAGCAGCTGATGCCTGCCCCGGCAGAGATCCCGTGTTCCAGAGAGCGAGGCAAGCCCATCCGGGGCCGGCGGCACCGCGCAGATGGGTTAGGCAGCAGCGTTTGGTTTCGCCTGACGCAGCCACAAAGGAGACCGGAAAGCCTGCGGCGCTCTCGGCGGGCCAGTGCCCACCCTGTGAGACCACGGGTTCTCGCGCTTGGCTTGAGGCGGGTGTCGAGCTCCGGCGGGCAAGGCACGCGCATTGGAACGACAAAGCCCGCGCAGGGCGCGGGCTTTGGACGGATCACGATCGCGACAATGAGCATCGCGGTGCAGGCATGGGTCGACGCGCGGGGCTCAGGCCCGCGCGCGAAGCATCACCACACCACTTCCGCCATCGAGCAGTTGAGCCCCGAGCCGATGCCGAGCAGGGCGATGCGCTGGCCTTTGCGCAGGCGGCCCATCTCCTTGAGCTTGGACAGCACGATCGGCACCGAGGCCGGGCCGATGTTGCCGTGTTCCTGGAAGATCGTATGCACTTTCTTCGGGTCGATGCCGAAGGTCTTCAGCAGGGCTTCGGTGTGGACCCGGCTGACCTGGTGCACCACGAATTCGTCGAGTTCCTCGATCACCCAGCCCAGGGCCTGGCGGGCAGCGCCGAAGGTGACCTGGGCCAGCTTCATGCCCTCGATCAGCAGGGATTTGGTGTCGGTGACCATGCGGTCGAGGTTGCCGCGGCAGAGGTGGCTCCACTGCGTGGCCGCGCGGGTGACGCCGCCGCGGTAGCGCGGCGCATCGGGGGCGAGTTCGCGACGCGCCAGCACCATCGCCGCCGCACCGCAGCCGAGCGTCAGCGAAGCCAGCTCGCTGCGGAACTCCTCGTCGGTGATGGTCGGGCTCAGCATCCGCTCGATGGTGCGCTTGTAGACCAGGTTCGCGGTTTCACCGTCTACGATCAGGGCGTAGTCGATCTCGCCGCGCTCGATCATGCGGCTGGCGATGTCCATGCCGTTCAGGAAGGCGAGACAGGCGTTGGCGACATCGAAGTTCTGGCAGGTCTCGGGCAGGCCGAGGTTGCCGGAGACGATGCTGGCGGTGGACGGCTCGAGGAAGTCCCGGCTCACCGAGGTGTTGACGAGAAGGCCGATGCGGACGCGCTCGACGCCGGCTTCGGCGAGAGCCTTTTCCGCCGCCATGGTGGCAGCGTCAGAGGCCAGCACATCGTCGTCCCACATGCGGCGCGAGCGGATACCGGCGATGTCCTGCAACACGTCGGCGCGGATGTTGAGGCGCTCGAGCGTGGGCTTCAGCCGGGCATTGATCTCGGCGGAGCTCAGCGCGTGCGGCGCATCGATGTGCGCCACACTGGCGATGGAGACGTGCTGGAACAGCATGGGATATCCGGTTCCTTGGGACAGCAAAGCCCGCGAACGCTACCGGGCTTTGCTGGATGCTGCAAGCTGGACGGGCTTCGATGTGCGCGCAACCGGCAAGGAAGTGCGCGCTATCGGCACCGATCTGTGAACGAGGACACCCGTGCGGTTCGGTCTGCGGAAGCGCTACGGGCCTCGGGCGGACGTCGGCCGCGGCCGACGACAATGGCGCCGGCCGCGAGACGGTCATCTCCGATCGCCTATTCCCCGCTGCACAGGCAGTGCGCCAGCACCCGCGCCGGCAGGCCACGCACCGGCGGCGACATCAGTTCGATCTCTTCGCGCAGCTGACGCACCAGCGGCTGCTGGGCCAGGCCCGGCGGCAGTCCGAGCTGGCTTGCGAGCGCGCGCGCGGTGGCGTTCTTGCCCATATCGGCCAGGAACTGCTCGAAGGGCGTGGGCTGCTTTTCGACGTAGGTGACGGCGTAGGCGTCCTCCTCGAGTTCGGCAAATCCAGCGGCGGCTTCGATGGCGTCGCCGAGGCCGCCGAGCTTGTCGACCAGGCCGAGCTCCAGCGCCTGCGCGCCGCTCCAGACGCGGCCACGGCCGACCTTGTCCGCGTCCTCGTAGCTTTTGCCGCGGGCCTCGGCGACACGGTTGATGAAGTCGCGGTAGCCGTCTTCGATCACGGTCTGAAGCATGTTGGCGACCATCGGATCCAGCGGGCGCGTGATGTCGAAGGCACCGGCGATGCGGGTGGTGCCGACGCCGTCGGTGCGCACGCCGATCCGCTCCAGCGGCTGCTCGGCGGTGAAGAACAGGCCGAAGATGCCGATCGAGCCGGTGATCGTGCTGGCATCGGCGTAGATTTCCTGGGCGTTCATCGAGATCCAGTAGCCGCCCGAAGCGGCCACATTCGCCATCGACACCACGACCGGTTTGCCGGCGGCGCGGGTCAGCTCGACTTCGCGGCGAATCTGCTCCGACGGGAACACGCCGCCGCCGGGCGAGTCGACGCGCAGCACCAGCGCCTTGATGTTTTCGTCTTCGCGGGCCTGGCGGATCAGCGCCGAAGTCGACACGCCGCCAACGCTGCCCTGCGGCTGCTCGCCGTCGGTGATGCCACCCTGGGCGACCACGATCGCCACCTTGGGGCGGCTGTCGAAGGGCAGCGTCTCGCGCTTGAGGAAACCCAGGTAGTCGTCCAGACCGACCTGGCGGAAGGTGTGGTTCTCTTCGTCCTCGACGCCACGCTCGATCATCAGCGCGCGGAACTCATCGCCGGTCTTCAGCGCATCGACGAGGCCCATGCGCAGGGCCAGCTGTCCCAGGTCGCCCTGCACCGCAGCGACTTCCACGTCGAGGCTGTCGATCTGCGCCTGCAGGGTGGCGGCGTCGAGCTTGCGAAGCTCGGCCACTTCGGCGAGGTAGCGCTGCCAGATGTCGGTCATCCAGTACAGGTCGGCCTCGTTGGCTTCCGGTGAGGCGCTGTCGCGGATGTAGGGTTCGGCGAAGCTCTTGTACTCGCCGACGCGGAACAGGTGGATCTTCACGCCCAGCTTGTCTTCCAGCGCTTCGCGGTAGTAGGCGCGGTAGCGGCCGATGCCCTCGAGAATCGCCGCGCCCGACGGGTGCAGGTAAATCTCGTCGGCGTGGGCGGCCAGATAGAAGCCGGCCTGATCCATGTTTTCCGAGTACGCCACGATCTGCTTGCCGCTCTCCTTGAAGCGTTTCAACGCCCCGCCAACCTCGCGCAGCGCAGCGAAACCGCCGCCAGAGAACTGATCGGTGCGGATCACCATCCGTTCGATGCGCTTGTCGGTCGCAGCCGCATCGATGGCACGCAGCAGATCGCGCAGCTGCACTTCGGCGACGGTGTCGCCGGTGAGCTGGGCGATCGCCCGCGAGGCGGGGTCGCTGCTGAACTGCTCGACGATGCGGCCGGCGGGCGCCAGCACGAAGGCGCTGCGCTCCTCCAGCGTCGGGCCGCCCTTGAGCACAGCGAACAGGATCAGGCCGACCACCAACAGGAGCAGCCCGTTCAGCAGCAGGCGGCGGCTGAAGTTGAGGGCATCCCAAAGAAAGACCACGAAATTGACGAAGGCGCCGCGCTTGGGCTGGGTCATGAGCTGTCTCGACGGTTTCAGGAAGGCACGCGCGCGCAGCCGGGGCTGTGGGCAGCGACAGGGTTCACGCGGCCGGCAGGATGCGCCGGACTCCGCGCATGTGACGCGAACGGGGCCAGAGAGTAGTGGCTTCCGCGGCCCCGGTCACGTGGGAGGGGTCATGCTGGGGCAGGCGCCGGCGCGCCCCGCTGCAGACGCCGGGCCAGGATCACGAAGCGGATGGTCAGCATCAGCGCCGCCGCCGACAGCCCGAGGATCAGCCCGAACCACATGCCGTGCGCGCCCTGGCCCTGCACGATGCCCAGCCAGTAGCCCAGCGGCATGCCCAGGCCCCAGTAGCTCAGCACGGTGATGATCGCCGGCAGGCGGGTGTCCTTGAGCCCCCGCAGGGCGCCGGCCGAGGCCGCCTGGATGCCGTCGGAGAACTGGAAGGCCGCCGCCAGCACCATCAGCTGGGCGGCCAGCGCGGCGACCGCGGCGTCCTTGGTCCACACCGAGGCGATCGCGCTGGCGCCGAACAGCAGCACCATCGCCGAGACCAGCTGGGTGCCGCAGGTGATCGCATAGCCGGCGCCGCCGGCCCAGGCGACGCCGCGCGGGTCGCCGCGACCGACCGCATTGCCGACCCGCACCGTGGTGGCCATGGCCACGCCCAGGGGAATCATGAAGGTCACCGAGGCCAGGTTGATCGCGACCTGGTGCGCCGCCGTCTGCAGGGTGCCGAGGCTGCCGATGATCAGCGCGGTGGCGACGAACAGGCTGCCCTCCATGAAGATCGAGAAGCCCATCGGCAGGCCGATCTTCAGCAGATCGGCGATCGGCGCCCAGCGCGGCCACTCGAAGCGCTCGAACAGGCCGAGGTCGGCATAGCCGCGGCCGAAGCGCAGGGTCAGCGCATAGGCGATCGCCTGCACCCACAGCGTGCTGGCAGTGGCGATGCCGAGCCCGAGCGCGCCCAGCTCGGGCGCGCCAAAGCGGCCGAACATCAGGGCGTAGCCGAGCGGCAGCAGCAGCACCAGACCGCTGAGGCCGATCACCATGGTCGGCTTGGTCAGCGACACGCCTTCGCTGACATAGCGGAAGCAGAAGAACAGGGCCAAGGCCGGCGCGCCGGCCGCCACGCCGCGCAGAAAGGCCAGCGCCTGCGGCCGCACCTCCTCGGCAACGTTGGCGAACTGCAGCAGCCAGCCCGCGTTGGCAACGAAGAGGGCAAGCCCAAGGCCGAGCAGCAGCGCCAGCCACACGGCTTGGCGGAACACCGCGCCGATCTCGCCGCGGCGGCCCGCACCGTCGAGCTGGGCCACGGTCGGCGGGATCGCCATCAGCACGCCGATCACGATCAGGATCGCCACCGACCACACTGCCGTGCCGATCGCCACGGCGGCCTGGGTGAGCGCCGAGTGCCGTCCGGCCAGCACGGTGTCGATGACATTCATCATCATCGAGGACAGCTGGCCCATCACCAGCGGCAGCGCCAGCACGGTGGTGGCGATGACCTCCGCGCCGAGTCGGCGGAAGAACGGAGGCGTGGGCGAAGGCATGCGTGGCGCACCGTGAAGCGGGGGCGCTATGGTAGCCGCTGCCTTCACCGACGAACCGCGCCATGGACAGCCGACCCGCCGACACTTCGACCCCGAACATCCCGCCAAACGCCGCCGCGCCAGCGTCGCCGCTGCCGGCAGCCCGCCACTGCGAGAACTGCGGCGCCCAGCTGCATGGCGAACACTGCTATGCCTGCGGCCAACCGACCAAGGGGCTGGTGCGCCACTTCGGCAGCATCCTCGGCGACTTCGCCGACACCGTGTTCAACGTCGACGGCCGGATCTTTCGCACGCTCGGGCCGCTGCTGTTCAAGCCCGGTTTCCTGAGCCTCGAGTACTTCGCCGGCCGCCGCGTGCGCTATGTCAGCCCGGTGCGCCTGTTCGTGTTCACCTGCCTTCTCGCCTTTCTGGCGTCGCGCTTGAGCGTCGATCCGGTCGGCGACGATGTGATCAGGATCGACGATGGCGATCAGATCACCCTCACCAACAGCAACTCCGAGGACTTCGACAACGCCACCAGCGTCGCCGAAGTCGAAGCCCTGCGCGATCGCCTGCTCGGCGAGCTCGATCGCACGCGCAAAGAGAACGCCGAGATTCCCGGGCTCGCGTTTGGTCTCGACCGCGCGCGCGCGGCGATCGAACAGGCGGCCGAACAGCGCATCCGCAGCCTGGAGGCGACGGACGCGGAGGTCGGCGTGACCGCCGAGGGCAGCGCCACGATCGCAGTCGGCGATGCAGCAGAAGCGACGCCCCCTGCCGCGGACGAAGAGCCCACACCCCGTCGCGAGCGCCCACAGTTCAACTTCGGCGACGGCGCCTGGGACGCGCAGACCAATCCGCTGCGGTTCAGCTGGCTGCCTGAGGTCGCCAATGTGCGCATCAACCAGTGGCTGCAGCGCGCCTCGGACAACCTGCTGCTCTTGCGCGACGAGCGCAGTCATCGCCAGCGGCTCGGCGACTACGCGCTGGACCTGCTGCCGCAGACCCTGTTCGTGATGCTGCCGCTGTTCGCGCTGATGCTGAAGCTGGCCTACGTCTTCAAGCGTCGTCTCTACATGGAGCATCTGATCGTCGCCCTGCACAGCCACGCCTTCCTGAGTCTGGCGGTGCTGCTGCTGGCGCTGCTGACGCTGGCGCGCGGCGCCCTGGGCACGGGCGTGGTGCATTCGGTGCTGGGCGGGTTGGAGATCGCGCTGATCGTGTGGATGCCGCTGTACCTGCTGATCATGCAGAAGCGCGTCTACCGCCAGGGCTGGATCATGAGCGTGCTCAAGTACAGCCTGCTCGGCACCGCCTACACCATCCTCATCAGCGTCGGCATCACCTTCACCCTGCTGATCAGCCTGGTGGCGATGTAGGCCGGCGAGGCCGCAGCGCTGGCACGCGCTAAGCGTCGATGGCGTCGGGCGGTGCTGGCGGCCCCGCATGCAGCCGGATTTGCTTCAGGATTCCAAACGGCAACAGGGGCGCGTTGAGCGGTGGCCGGCTGTGCTGGAGGCACTGCGTCATTCGTGGTTGTAGGTGCGCCACAGGCGCACCCTACGCGCAGAGCGTTGGCAGGCTTTGTTTGCGGCACCGCGTCGTTCGTGATCGTAGGTGCGCCACAGGCGCACCCTACGCGCAGAGCGTTGACTTGATGTGTTCTCGGCACCGCGTCGTTCGGGGTCGTAGGGTGCGCGTGTCGCGCACCAGCAGGTCCGAACGACGCCTTGTGCCAAGAGAACGCGACAGGCGAGATGCGTGCAAGGTTCGGACCCTGTCCGCGGTTGAGCAGCGCGAGCGATGGTCGAGCGGGGCGCAGAGCGCTGGCGGGCTCTGTTCGGGGCACCGCGGCATTGGTCAGCGTAGGTGCGCCGCGTGCACACCCTGTGCGCTCTATTCCGCGCGCAGCCCCACCGTGGCCGCACGCTCGCGAATCAGGCCCGCACGCGCGTCGGGCTCCGCCGCCAGCAGGGCGCTGCGCAGACTCTCGCGGGCAGGTGCGTCCAGCCGTCGCGCCATCCGCCGCAGCAGGCTGTGTTCGGCTTCATCCAGCCCGCGCAGCAGCGCGACCGTGGCCTCACGTTCTTCTTCCGGTACGAACGCAAAGGCCTCGCGCGCGAGTTCGGCCAGCTCGGGCGACTTGCCCGCCAGCAGGCCGCGTCGCACCGCCTCAGGCAGAGCCTCGAACTGCGCGCGCAGGAACTCGCGCTGCGCCGCCTCGGCCTGACCGAAGCCCACCTCAAGCGCGCGCAGGGTCGAGCGGGTGGCGGCGTCGAAGTCGAGCCAGCGCGCGTGGCGCTCGCGCAGCGATGCGCGCGCCATCGGCGGCAGTTCGCGGAAGCGCTGCGCGCGCAGCTCGAAGCGCGCACGCGCTGCGGCGTCCATCTGCTCCCACTGCTGCGCGCGCTGCTCCAGCTCGATGCGCTGCGCGGGCAGCAGATGGGGCCACTGCAGCGCCCAGGGCGCCAGCGCGCTCAACGCCGGCATCGGGCTCGGCGCAGCGGCTCCGGCAGCGTCTGCCGTTGCGATCTCGGCGGCGGCCGCCGCAGTACCGATGCTGTCTTCGGCCGCGACCTCCGCGGCGCCGGGATCGGCCGACGGCGCCATCGGCGCCGCGCCACCGGCTTGACCGTTCGGAGCCGGGTCGGTCAAGCGCGCTGAGGGCGTTGAATCGACAAACACCACTTCACCGCCACCCTCGATCAGTCGCCACAGCAGAAAGTCGAGCGACTGCAGGGTCTCGAACTCGATCGCGTCCGCCCACAGCGCAAACTCCGGCGCCGACAGCGGCACCGCCTCGATCACCGGCGGCGGTGCCGCAGGCGGCGCCTGCAGTCGCTGCTGGGCAGGGTCGAGCAGCCAGGCGTAGTGGATCTGCGGGGCCAGATAGGCGGCGATGAAACAGGCCAGCGCCGCCACGCCCAGCGCCGCGCGCAGGCCGCGATGCTCCGGCCGCTCGCTGTCCGGCAAGGTCGGGCGTGCACCGTTCCAGGCCAGCAGATCCGCGCGCAGCGCCGCCGGCCAGGCCGGGTCGCGTGCCGACAGGCGCCGCCCCAGCAGCAGCCATTCGCGTTCGACATGGGCGGTGGGTCGGCCTTGCAGCGCTGCAATACGCGCCAGCGGCAGACCCGCCAGCACGCGCAGGGCGATCAGATCGCGCGCGCCCGCGGGCAGCGCCGACCACAGTCGCAGCCAGGAGGAATCACCCGCCACCGACGGATGAGCGCGAGCTGCGCCGGGCGCGCTCAGCAGGCCATGGCCCTGCTCGAAGCCGGCGACCCGGTCCGCCTGCGCCGACGGCATGCCCTCGGCGGCCAGCCAGGCCCGCAGCAGTGCATGGAAGCGGTCGGCGTCGGCATCGGACATCAGCGAGTTCGCAGGGGTACGCAAGGCCGGCGAGTGTAGCCGCAGCGCGCCGGCCGGCCGCGGCCGCAGGCAAGTGAAGGCTCGGCGCAAGGCGCCCCTATCGGCCCGATTTGAGTGCTTGACTTTCCGCCATTTCGCGCTCCCCCGCCTGCCGTCTGGATTCCATGGGGCTTGACTTGTGCACAGGCTGCGGATTCCCGTTTTTGGCTCACCCGGCGAGTCGAGGGGTTCGCGATACCTGTCACATTTGCCAGGGTGCCATTTTGTAAGTGCTTGTTTTTGTTGACCCTAAACCCTTGGTCAAAAATTCGCCACATTTCCCGAAGAGCCCGCGCCAGAGCCCCGGCAGGGGTTTCATCCGGCCGTCATCCACCGACTTATCCACAGGCTGTGTGGATAAGCCGGAATTCCCAAGCGGACCCGTCACTTGCGGCCGATTCGTCAAAGCAGGCTGAAGAATGCCCGCCAAGTGCCCCCGGTCGGCGCCAAGCGGCTGGCTACACTGGCCGGATGTTCGAGTTCACCGCCCTGCGCGTCGCCCTGCCCCTGCCCCTGCCGCATCTGTTCGACTACGCCCCGCCCGCACGGGCGACGGTCGACGCCGGCTGGATCGGCTGCCGCGTGCGCGTGCCCTTCGGCCGCGGCACCGCGATCGGCGTGGTGGCCGAGGTCGGCCCGCCCGAGATCGACCCGGGCAAGCTCAAACCGGCGAGCGAACGCCTCGACACCGAGCCGCTGATCGCCGGCGAACTGCTGGCCAGCCTGCGCTGGGCCGCCAGCTACTACCAAAGGCCCCTGGGCGAAGTGCTGGCCGCGGCGCTGCCGGTCGATATGCGCCAGGGCAAGCCCCTGCCCGACACCGCACCTCTGGCCTGGCGACTCACACCTATTGGAGCGGCCAACCTGCGCCAGCTGCGCGCGGGTGGACGTCCACGGCTATTGGCCGACTGGCTGGCCGAAGCCGGCGCGCTGGATGCCAGCGCACTCAACCAGCGCCTGCCCGACTGGCGCCCGGCCCTGCGCAGCCTGATGGGCCGCGGCTTTGTCGAGGAATGCCTCGGCGCACATGCCCTGCGCACGCCCGAACGCGCCCCACCTGCGCTCAACCCCGAACAGACCGCCGCCGCCGAGCGCATCCGCGCCGCACTCGGCCAGTTCGACCCGATCCTGATCGAAGGCGTCACCGGCTCGGGCAAGACCGAGGTCTATCTGGACGCCATCGAAGCCGCGCTGGCCCGCGGCGAGCAGGCCCTGATCCTGGTGCCCGAGATCGGGCTGACCCCGCAGACCCTGCGGCGCTTCCAGCAGCGCCTGCCGGTGGAAGTGCACAGCTTTCATTCCGGCATGGCCGAGGGCGCCCGCGCACGCGCCTGGACAGCCATGCGCCGCGGCGAGGCCCGCGTGCTGGTCGGCACCCGCTCGGCGGTGTTCGCGCCGCTGCCGCAGCCGGGCCTGATCATCATCGACGAGGAGCACGACAGCAGCTACAAGCAGCAGGACGGCTTCCGCTACCACGCCCGCGACTTCGCCCTGGTGCGCGGCAAGGCGCTCAGCATCCCGGTGGTGCTGGGCAGCGCCACGCCCGCGCTGGAAACCCTGCAGCTCGCGAGGAGCGGCCGCCTCGCCCATGTGCAGCTGAAGAAGCGCGCCGCCGCCGCGCGCGCGCCGCATGTGCGCGTGCTGGACGCCCGCCGCCAGCGCCTCACCCACGGCCTCAGCGAGCCGGCCTTCCAGGCGATTGCCGAATGCCTGCAGCGCGGCGAACAGGCCCTGGTGTTCCGCAACCGCCGCGGCTACGCGCCCGCCCTGCTCTGCCACGACTGCGGCTACCGCGCCAACTGCAGCCGCTGCGATGCCGCCCTCACTCTGCACGGCCGCGACCGCCTGATCTGCCACCACTGCGGCCACCGCGAACGCGCGCCGACCGCCTGCCCCGACTGCGGCAGCCTGGCCCTGATGCCGCAGGGTGCCGGCACCGAGCGCGTCGAAGTCGCGCTGGCCGAACGCTTTCCCAAGGCACCGCTGGTGCGCATCGACTCCGAGACCACCCGCGACCAGGCCGACCTCGCCCGCCACTTCGCCACCCTGGGCGACGGCGCCGGCCTGCTGGTCGGCACCCAGATGCTGGCCAAGGGCCACGACCTCGCCAAGCTCTCGCTGGTGGTGGTGGTGACCATCGACGAAGGCCTGTTCAGCGCCGACTTCCGCGCCGCGGAGAAACTGGCCCAGCTGCTGGTGCAGGTCAGCGGCCGCGCCGGCCGCGCGCAAGCGCTAGGGGAAGTGCTGCTGCAGACCCACCATCCGGAACACCCGCTGCTGGCTACGTTGCTCGCGGGTGGCTATCCGGCGTTTGCGAAGCTCGAATTGGCCGAGCGCGAGGCGGCGGGGTTTCCGCCGTTTGCGCATCTGGCATTACTGCGCGTGGACAGCCATCGGGAAGACGCACTGCAGCTGTTCATGCGCGAGGCGTTTGCAGCGGCGCGGGCTTTGGTGTCAGCCGATCCTTCGTTGAGCGTCGAGGTGCATGCACCGATGCCGGCACCGATGGCGCGCCGGGCGGGACGGCTGCGGGCGCAGATGCTCTTGTCGGCGAAGTTGAGGCCCGGGCTGCAGGCGGTGTTGCGGGCTTGGAACTCGGCGCTGTTCGAGTTGAAGAGTGGGCGGGGGGTGCGGTGGAGCTTGGATGTGGATCCGGGGGATTTGTATTGAGACAACCACGGCAGGGCTTCGATGCGAGTTTCGCCTTCTGAGCGTAGGGAACACCGCGCAGCGGCAGCGAAGCGCATGCCACCGTCTTCAACGCGGAAAACCCTGCGACAGGTACACTCGCGTCGAGGCTGGGCACCAACACAACTCTGAGAGGCGCGTAAGCGCCGCCCCTTTGCGCAGAGACTTGGCTAGCGTGTGCATTCCTAGGATCAAGGAAGCACAATTGACTCACGAGGCCGGCAAGGGCCGGCTGCATCTCTGTAATTTTTGCGAGACCGGTGTCGACGTCATGGCCAGCGCGGATCAACTCAAGGCGCTCGTCCGTTGCCATGCTGAAGGCGACGACGCTCGCTTTTATGCAGTCGCCATACAAGTCGCTGCGCAAGCAGCTCGGAGCGGCCACGGGAAGCTTGCGCAGGAGCTTCGAGATCTCGTGGATCAAATGAAGGCTCGCAAGAGGGCACCTGAGCCCAGCCGGCAGTCGAAGCCAGTACCACTCGCGCAACCGCGTGGCGAGCTGGCAGGCCTGGTAACGGT
>JBIJCA010000393.1:0-3405 GCA_044344935.1 Aquimonas sp.
GGATATCCCAAGACGCGGGTCAGAGACATGGCTCTCTCAGAGCCACTCAGAGGGCGTCTGGACCGGATCCTCACAGAGCAGCGAGAGCGCGAGCGACTTCGTGCTTATGGTTTTTCGCCCATGCGGAAGCTTCTGCTCGTAGGGCCGCCAGGCACGGGCAAAACGATGACAGCTGCGGCTCTCGCGGGCGACCTCGGCCTGCCTCTGTTTAGCATTCAGCTCGATGCGCTGATTACCCAGTACATGGGACAGACAGCTGCGAAACTCAGAATCGTCTTCGACGCACTTCAGGCGACTCGGGGTGTCTACTTCTTCGACGAGTTCGACGCGCTGGGAGGCGAGCGCGGCTCGAAGAACGACGTTGGCGAGATCCGCCGCGTGCTCAACTCATTTCTGCAGTTCCTCGAGCAGGACGACTCCGACAGTCTAGTGCTTGGTGCGACGAACCATGTCGGCCTGCTCGACCGCGCCCTCTTCCGGCGCTTCGATTCAGTGCTCGAATACTCCTTGCCCTCTGAGGAGATTGCGACGCACGTGATGCGTGCTCGGCTGGCACTACTCGACACGAGCAGCATCGATTGGCAAGCAGCAGCTAAGGCTGCAGACGGCCTTAGTCACGCCGAGATCGCGATGGCCTGCGAACAGGCCGCGAAGAACGCCATCCTCGACCACACCACGGCCATCCAGAACACAGTACTCGTCTCCGCGCTAGCTGAACGACGTAGTTCACACGCATAGCGGACGCCGGAGGACTCGAATTTGGCCGCTCCGCGCAACCGCAAACACATCCTGGTTCCTGGCCCACCAACGGCAGAGCAGTACAGGCCGCACGGGCGAAAGATCAATGCCACCAAGCTGGCGCCACCGATAAGCCGTGCGAAACACGGCGAGGAGCTGAAGCAGGCGCTCAAGGCGGCTGTCGTTGAGGCAAACAATCGGCGCGAAGAGTCCGGCATCCAGATCCACGGCGCGGTCCCGGGGCTCTACGTTCAGTTTGAGAGCCAGCCCGGCGCTCCTCTCCAGGTGACGTCTCTCGAAGATGCTAGGCAGGGCATTGAGGTGGTCGCCGTCAGCCACACGAAGTCCGATGAGCCCGAGCCACGCCGCATCGAGCGCGCGACGGTGTTCGTGCCCGATGGCAAGGTGAAGCACTTTCTTGAGCGCTTCGAGACCTACTCGAAGACGACGCCGAAGAAGGCTGGCGAGCGCCGCCACGAGGAAATGATCGATCCAGTCGCAACGCTCCGGCTCGCGACGCTGCGTGGGCTGTGGACTGACACCGTCGAGGCCTACCCCGAAGACAATGAGTCGATCTGGTGGGAAGTCTGGCTGCGTCGCCAGGATGGCAACGAGCTCGATCGCCTGCTGGAGTTCACGGGCGCGATGGACATCGACGTCGCCGTGCGTCGGCTCATGTTCCACGATCGCATCGTCACCCTCGTACGCAGCACGCCATCGCAGCTCGCTGCGTCGATTGATGTCCTCAACGATGTGGCGGAGGTCCGCAAGGCTAAGGAGACTGCCGGGACATTTGTCGACATGGGCCCCAAGGAACAGGGCGAGTGGACAAAGGAACTGCGCGATCGCATCACACCACCATCGATCGATGCGCCTGCAGTGTGCGTTCTAGACACCGGAGTTTCTCGGGGGCACCCACTTCTTGATCTCGCGCTTGCTGAGGAAGACGCCCACGCAGTAGATCCGGTTTGGGGTGGCCATGACAACGGTGGCGGACCAAGCATGATGGGGCACGGCACCGAAATGGCCGGCCTTGCGCTATACGGCGACCTGACGAGCCTTCTCGCCGGCAGCGATACCGTCACTCTGCAGCACCGTCTCGAGTCAGTGAAGATCCTTCCGCCGCATGGCTTCCCGGGGAACCCGCCTGATCTTTACGGTGCGGTCACTGCCGAGGCGGCGAGCCGAGTGGAGATGCAAGCGCCCAGTCGTCGCCGTACCTTCTCGTTGTCCATTGCCGCGACCGACGAGCGGGACCGAGGTCAACCGACCTCCTGGTCAGCAGCGATTGACGCACTCGCCGCCGGCCGCTCGTTCGATTCAAGAACGCAGGGGCTGGAGTACCTCGACGAACGTCGCGACGCCGCACAGCGACTCTTCGTGCTTTGCGCCGGCAACATCCACGACAGCGCTCTCTCGGTCGACCACTTAGACCGAAGCGACACTGACCCGATTCACGACCCCGGTCAGGCGTGGAACGCGCTTACCGTGGGCGCCCTAACGGAAAAAGCAGTCATCAGCGACCCTGAATGGGCGAGTTGGCAGCCAGTTGCGCAACCCGGCGAGCTGTCGCCATGGAGCACCACAGGCGTGACCTTCGCGGACGCGTGGCCCCTCAAGCCCGATGTCGTCTTCGAGGGCGGCAACGTAGCGGTAAGCGCGGAGGGAGCCGTGGATTACCCGTGCCCTGAGCTCTCGCTTCTCTCAACCCACTTCAAGCCGGCCCTCAAGTCCTTCGTGTTGAGCTGGGCGACCAGCGCCGCGACCGCGCAGGCCGCACGCCTCGCCACCCTAATCTCCGCCGAGTACCCAGCCTATTGGCCTGAGACACTTCGCGCCCTCGTGGTGCACTCTGCGGAATGGTCGGCACGCATGCAGACCCACCTGCATGGAGCGAGCGGTAAACGCGCCCGAGTAAAGCTTGTCCAGCGCTATGGCTTCGGCGTGCCCAGCACGGAGCGCGCGCTGCGGAGTGCCGACGACGCGCTGACGCTCGTCGCGCAAAGCAGCATCCGCCCTTTCGCACAGGGAAAGATGCGCGAACTCCACTTCTTCGACTTGCCTTGGCCACGCGACGTGTTGGCAGAGCTCGGCGCGACACAAGTGCGCCTGCGCATAACGCTCTCCTACTTCATCGAGCCGAACCCCGGCCGTCGTGGCTGGAAGAAACGCCACCGCTACGCATCGCACGGCCTGCGATTCGACGTCAAAGGCCGGGCAGAGTCTCACGAGGAGTTTCGCAAGCGGCTCAACAAGAAGGCACTGGACGAGGACGAGCCCAAACCGTCCACTGGCGGTGATTCGTCGGAGTGGTTCCTTGGAGAGCAAGCCCGAAACCGCGGCTCGCTCCACTCGGACATCCTCTTCTGCAACGCCGCCGACCTCGCCGAACGCGGGGTGATCGCAGTCTATCCTGTGAGCGGCTGGTGGAAGGACCAGCCGAAACGCGATCGCAGCGCCCTGGGAGCGCGCTACACCCTCGTGGTTTCCATTGAGACACCTGGGGTGGAGGCGGACATCTGGACACCGGTCGCCACACAAGTCGACGTGCCCATTGCCATCGAGTCGTAGGCGACACGAGCGGCAACGGGGTCGGAGAAGGGGGTCCGGGGTCGGAGAAGGGGGTCACCATTGCGCCGCCCGTGTCAACAGGGCTGACAAAACTCC
>JBIJCA010000109.1:0-13370 GCA_044344935.1 Aquimonas sp.
TGCACCAATGGCCGCCTCGCCGACCTGCGCGATGTCGCGAAAATCCTGAGTGGCCGTCGCGTGCATCCGCGCGTGCGCATGCTGGTGGTGGCCGGCTCGGAGAAGGTCAAGCGCGAGGCCGAGGCCGAAGGCATCGACGCGATCGTGCGTGCGGCCGGCGCCGAATGGCGCGAGCCTGGCTGCTCCATGTGCATCGCCATGAACGGGGACATCGTGGCGCCGGGCCAGCTCGCGGTCAGCACCAGCAACCGCAATTTCGAGGGTCGGCAAGGGCAGGGCGCGCGCACCGTGCTGGCCTCGCCGCTGTCGGCGGCGGCGGCTGCCGTCGCCGGCCGCATCGCCGATCCGCGCGAATTCCTCACCACTGCCGCCGAGGTCGCCTGATGAGCGCCATCACCCACATCCGCAGCCAGGCCGTGGTGCTGCGCGGCGAGAACATCGATACCGACCAGATCATCCCGGCGCGGTTTCTCTCCACCACCACCCGCGCGGGCCTGGGCCAGCACGCCTTCAGCGACTGGCGTAAAGATCCCGACTTCGCCTTCAATCAGCCGGCGAACGCGGGACGGCAGATCCTGATCGCCGGCCGCAACTTCGGCTGCGGCAGTTCGCGCGAGCACGCGCCCTGGGCCTTGACCGATCTCGGTCTCAAGGCTGTCGTCAGCAGCCAGATCGCCGACATCTTCCGCAGTAACGCGCTGAAGAACGGGCTGGTGCCGATCGTGTTGGACGAAGCGATCGTGCAGCACCTGATGCAGCAGGCCGAAGGCGAGTTCGTCATCGATATCGCCGACTGCACGCTGACCGCGCCGCAGGGCCAGGTGCATCGCTTTCCGCTGGACGCCTTCGCCCGCACCTGTCTGCTCGAAGGCGTGGATGAGCTCGGCTATCTGATCGCTCGCGAGTCCGCGATCAGCGCCTTCGAGTCCGCGCGAACCCGCGACTTCTCCCTGCCCACGCCTGCCGTCGAGGAGCCTGCCCATGCGCGCTGAGATCGTTCTGTTGCCGGGCGATGGGATCGGCCCGGAAGTCACCGCCGCGGCCGTCGAGGTGCTGAAGCGGGTGGCTACCCGTCATGGCCACGATTTCCACTTCAGCACGCAGCTGATCGGCGGCGCCGCCATCGATGCCACCGGCGAGCCATTGCCCCCGGCCACGCTTGCCGCCTGCCGCAAGGCCGATGCGATCCTGCTTGGCGCGGTCGGCGGGCCCAAGTGGTCGGACCCGAAAGCCAAGGTGCGGCCCGAACAGGGCCTGCTGGCGATCCGCCAGGCGCTGGGCCTGTACGCCAACCTGCGGCCGGTGACCCCGCACCCGGCGGTGCTGGATCGCGCGCCGATCAAGGCGCATCTGCTGAACGGCGTCGACCTGCTGGTGGTGCGCGAGTTGACCGGCGGCATCTACTTCGGTGAGCGTACCCGCAGCGAGCATGGCGCCTCGGATCTGTGCGTGTACTCGGTCGCCGAGATCGAGCGGGTGATCCGCCGCGCCTTCGGCTTCGCCCGCGCGCGCCGCGGCTACCTGGTCAGCGTCGACAAGGCCAATGTGCTGGAAACCTCGCGGCTGTGGCGCGAGATCGCCACGCGCATTGGCGCCGACGAATACCCTGACGTGCGCCTGGAGCACCAGCTGGTGGACTCCATGGCCATGCACCTGATCGCACGTCCGCGCGAGTACGACGTGATCGTCACCGAGAACATGTTCGGCGACATTCTCACCGACGAGGCTTCGATGCTGGCCGGCTCGTTGGGCCTGCTGCCCAGCGCCTCGCTCGGCGAAGGCAAGCGAGGCATCTACGAGCCGATCCACGGCAGCGCGCCCGACATCGCCGGCCGCGGCATCGCCAACCCGATCGCGACGATTCTCAGCGCGGCGATGCTGCTGCGGCATTCACTGGGCCTGGAAGACGAGGCCCGCGAGATCGAGCGGGCCGTCAGCGACACCCTGGACGCCAAGGTCTTCAGCGCCGATATCGCCGGCGGTGAGCGCGCCTACTCGACACATGAGGTGGCCGATGCCGTGCTGGAACGCTTGCCGGAGCGACTGCCGGCGGTGGCGATGCGGGATTGATTCAGAGCCGGGATTCGGGATTCGGGATTCGGGATTTGACCGAAGGTCGCGCGTCTGTCGCGCGATCAAATCTGAGGCTTTGCTTGCGGCTGTCGTTCGCCAATGAGCTCGAGCGCCTGTGGTGCGCAGCGCTCGCAACAGCTCAGGCGCATGGCCCCGTGAGGCGATGCAGGTTGGGCCAAGCGCAGCGCGGCCCAAGGCCGTGGATGCGAATCTTGCGGCGAGCGTGGAGGTGACGACGTTGGGCCTCGCTGCGCTCGGCGCCAACCTACGCGAGGCTTGCAGCGCTGTGTGCTGTCTGGGCTGCACTGCACTGCACCGCTCCGATGGATACGCGCACGCGCCCCGCATCCCTTCTCCCCACGGGAGAAGGTGGCGCGAAGCGCCGGATGAGGGGCTGTGCGCAGCGTAAGCTTGACGCATGCGGACGCACGGCGATTACGCTGCCGTAGGGCGCGCATCGGGCCGGACATCGCATAGGCCCGCTGCGGTCACGGCACGCCATCCGCGTGGTCAGCGGGCGCGTGGTCCCGCCACGTGCGACTTTTCCCCGTCTACCTTGCGCGACTCATGATCCGAACCCTCGCCCTGCTCGGCCCTCTCGTCTTCCTGTGTACCGCTATCGCCGTGCAGGCCCTGCACCCGAGCTACGACTGGGTGCGTGCGCCGTTGTCCTTCTGTCTGTCAGGTCCGCATGGCCCTTGGCTGCAGGCGGCCTATGCCTTCCTCGCTGCCGCCATCTCGGCGCAGGCCTGGCTGAGCTGGCGTGGCGAGCGCGCGGGGGTGCTGAACACCGCGGCCCTGCTGCTGTTCCTCGGTGGAGCGATTGCGCTGGTCGTGACTGCTGCGTTTCCGGGCGGCTCGCCGGCCGGCGCGGTGCCGCCCTTCGAACATCGACTGCATGGGCTGAGCGCGCTGCTGGCCTTTGGTCTGACCGGGCTCGGCCTGCTGCTGCGCGGCGCGCTCGACTGGGCACGCGGCGAGCGTCTGTTCCTGCCGCTGGCGCTGCTCGCCGTCGGCGGCCTGCTGCTGCACGTGTTCCTGCGCGAGCTTCCGCGCGGGGCCAGCCAGAAGCTGACCATTGCGCTGTACCTGCTGTGGCTCTGGCTGCACGGCTGGCGGGTGCCGAAAGCGTTCCTGCCTCTTTCTGCACGCGCCGCCGAGGGAACTGCGCCCTGATGACGGGGGCTGCCGCTAAGGGCGGCGGCTGGATCCGGCGTCTGGCCGATTCCCCGGTGGCGATGGCAGGTAACGGTCGTCGACACTCTGTCTTGTGGCTGCTTCACCGCTTCGCCACACTTGCGAAGGCCGCTGTGGCGGCCTTTCTCATGACCACGGAGTTCGCCCCATGCGCCTTTCGCGCCGCCATCTGCTGATCCTGCTGCCCTTGCTTCTGCTGCTGATGGGCGCCCGCCAGGCCCCACTCGCCGATCCCGATCCGATCGCGGTGCCTGCTGGGCTGGAGCTCAAAACGGTAGAACGCGAGATCAAGCGCGCGCTGATCGGCCGCGGCTGGACGATCACCGCCGAAGCCGAGGGTCAGATCGATTCCACCCTGAACATCCGCGCGCATTCGGCGCGGGTGCGCATCAGCTACGACGCCCAGCGCGTGGCCTTGGCCTATGTGTCGAGCGACAACCTTGCCTACGAGGAAAAGCGCGGCGAGCGCTACATCCACAAGAACTATGCGAGCTGGGTCAACAACGTGCTGACCGATCTCTCGCGTGGCCTGCAGATCGCGGCGATCGAATAGGCGACCCCGCCATCGATGCGAGCAAAGCGAGCCCTGCCGGTGACGGTCGGGCTCGCTGCGTTGAGGGGGCGGCTCAAGCGCCGCGCAGTGCGTCGAGCAGGGCGGCGCGCGGCAGCTTGCCGGTGGCGTTGCGGGGCAGAGCAGCGACGCGCTTCAAGGGCCGCGGCAGATAGACCGGATCGACCACTTCGCGCAGCGCAGCGAGTACTGCGGCCTCGTCGAGTTCGGGTGCCACGACCAGTGCCGCCACGCGCTGCACCGGGCCTTCGCTCTCGGGCAGGAACACGATCCCGTCGCGCACGCCCGGAATCGCGAGCAGGCGCCGCGTGAGTTCGCCGAGCGAGGCGCGCTTGCCGGCGATTTCCAGCAGATCCGCCGCACGGCCGGCCAGGCGGAACCGCTCCCCCGGCAGCCGCTCGATCAGATCCTGCAGCAGCACGGGCGCAGCAAGCCACTCCGCTTCGATCAACGCGCCATCCGGCCGCGGCTGGATCTCCACCCCGGCATAGGTCGTCCAGGCCTCTTGGCGCGCGGTCTGCCGGTGCGCGATCACACAGGTTTCGGTGCTGCCGTAGAGTTCCAGCACGGTGCCGCCGCTGGCCGATTCGGCTGCGCGCGCCAGCTCGAGGGGCAAGGGCGCGGTGGCACTGATGATGGCAGCCATGGGTGGCAGGGCCAGGCCCGACTCGATCAGGGCGCGCAGATGGACCGGTGTCGTGACCAGTACGCGGGGCGCTTCGAGTTCGTTCAGCGCGCGCACGATGTCGGCCGGAAAGAAAGGCCGTGCCGGATGGATCGGAAAGCCACCGAGCAGAGGCAACAGCACCGAGGTCTCCATGCCGTACATGTGTTGCGCCGGCACGGTGGCGAGGATCTGCGCGTTCGCTCCCGCCACCTCGCGCAGCAGCTCGGCGTTGAGCCGAGTGCTTTTACTGAAGCTGGCCCAGCTCTTGGACTGGGCCTTGGGCGGCCCCGAGCTGCCCGAGGTGAAGCCGACCACGGCAAGCGTCTCAGGCGGCAGCAGCAGTGGCTCGATGGGCCCGGTCCACTCGGCATGAGCCGCAGACAGCGTGGTGTAGTGCGGCGGCTGGCGCTCAAGCGCGCAGCCGTTCAAGCCGTCGTCGCCGACGCAGTGCGCTTCGGGATAGCGCTCCAGCATTTCCAGGATCACGCTCGGCGCGCGAGAGGGCGGCAGCAAGGTCGGCTGGCCGCGCATGAGCGATGCGGCGAAGGTCAGGATGAAGCGGTATCGGTCCTCGCACAGGTTGAGGCAGTGGCTGCCGGCCGGCAGCGTCTCGGCCAGCGCGCGGGCCTGGCGCAAAAAAAGCTCCAACGAAACCGTCTGCGTGCCGCCCACGGCAAAGCTCCGGCCAAGAGGCCCGAAGGCCATGGGCAGGGGCGGGGAGCTTAGGCTGGGATCGCTGGGGACAACCGACATGCTGTGAAGAACGCGTTACGAGGGCGACTAGGCTCCCGGAAAACGCACGCAGACTCAAGAGAGGCGGGATTGCGAGTGAGGCGACGCGTTCGCGCGGCATGCCGCGCGCGTTGCCGAACGCTCGAGCGCTCAGCGCGAGGGCCGGGAGGGAATCGGGGATTCGGCCCGCCAAGGGCCGAGGCGATGTCGTGCAGCATGGCCGGCTGTCATGACCGGCCCCGGACGCGGGTTCGACAGTTCCCAAACGACGACGGGCTGCGCAAGGCAGCCCGTCGAGCGACATCAGGTGAGCCGGGTGGATCAAAGCGGGGCGTCAGATTCTTCGACGCTGTTGCAAATCCCCAATCCCCAATCCCCAATCCCCAATCCCAGTCACTTGTCAGCAATCGAATACGCCGGCAGCTTCTTCGGCAAAGGCACGTTCTTCAGGGTCACGTAGCGCGGCAGGCCGTCCTTGCCGAAGGGCGGGAAGGCCTCGCCCTGGATCAGTGGCGCGAGGTAGGTGCGACAGGCCTCGGTGATGCCGTAGCCGTCTCGGCGGATGAAGTTCTTCGGCATCTTCTTTTCGTGGTTGGCGACCTTGCTCAGCGGCGCTGCTTCGATCTTCCAGCGGTAGGGCGCATCGCTGATGCGCTTGATGACGGGCATCACCGCGTTCTTGCCGGCAAGCGCGTACTCGACGGCGGCGCGGCCCACGGCCTGGGCCTGTTCCCAGTCGGTCTTCGAGGCCAGATGGCGCGCCGAACGCTGCAGGTAGTCGGGCACCGCCCAGTGGTACTTGTAGCCAAGCTTGTCCTTGACGAGCGCGGCGATCGTCGGGCCGACGCCGCCGAGCTGGCTGTGGCCGAAGGCGTCCTTGCCGCCGGCTTCCGCAACGAAGCGGCCGTCCGGGTGGCTCAGGCCCTCGCTGACGACGACCGTGCAGTAGCCGATCTTCTCGACCGTGGCCTTCACCTTGGCCAGGAACTTGGCTTCATCGAACGCGATTTCCGGGAACAGGATGATCTGCGGCGGATCGTTCTCCTCGCGCTGGGCCAAGCCCGCGGCGGCGGCGATCCAGCCGGCGTGGCGGCCCATCACCTCCATCACGAAGACCTTGGTCGAGCTCTCGCTCATCGAGATGACGTCGAGGCTGGCCTCCATCACCGAGACGGCGGTGTACTTGGCCACCGAGCCGAAGCCCGGGCAGCAGTCGGTGACCGCGAGGTCGTTGTCGACGGTCTTCGGCACGCCGATGCAGGTCATCGGGTAGTCGAAGGTCTTGGCGATCTGCGACAGCTTGTGCGCGGTGTCCGCGCTGTCATTGCCGCCGTTGTAGAGGAAATAGCGGATGTCGTGCGCGCGGAACACGTCGATCAGGCGCTCGTACTGCGCCCGGTTCTGCTCCAGCCCCTTCAGCTTGAAGCGGCAGCTGCCGAAGGCGCCGCCGGGGGTGTGGGCGAGGTCGCGCAGGGCGGCCGCTGATTCCTTGCTGGTGTCGATCAGGTCCTCTCGCAACGCGCCGATGATGCCGTTCTTCGCCGCCAGCACCTTGACCTTGTGCTTGCGCGCGGTCTCGATGACGGCAGCGGCGGTGGCGTTGATGACGGACGTGACGCCGCCGGACTGTGCGTACAGCAGTTTTCCCTGGCTCATGCGGGTTTCCGGTTGGGAGTGGAGGGCTGCAGAAGGGCCGCAGACCGCGCCGGGCAGCGCGCTGCACAGTGTAGCCGCGCAGCAAACCGAGCCGCGGAGCGCGCTGGACATTCCGCCGGAGAGTACCCGGGTCGGAGTGCCGCGCGCGGCCCGACACACCCGGTCATCCCCTCGGAAGTTGCCGCTTTCGGCTTCCTCCTTCGTTGAATTGACTTGCCTGGGGGCAGCGGTTACGTTGCCCGGGACCGCACGTTCCGGGACATCGGCGGGACATGCCTTGCACGCGCGCGGCCTGCGCATGACCCGTCCCGGCGTCGCCCCCGACTTCTCCACACTTTCGGATCTCCCATGCGACTGGTACTTCTCGGCGCGCCCGGCTCGGGCAAGGGCACCCAGGCCACACGCCTCAAGGAACAACTCGAGGTGCCCCACATCTCCACCGGAGATCTGCTGCGTGCCGCGGTTGCAGCCGGCACGCCGCTCGGCCTGCAGGCCAAGGCGGTGATGGAGCGCGGCGAACTGGTGTCCGACGAGATCGTGCTCGGCATGCTCGAAGAGCGCTTCAGCCAGCCCGACATCGCCAGCGGCTTCATTCTCGACGGCTACCCGCGCAACCTGGCCCAGGCCAGCGCGCTGGATGCCCTGCTGCACCGTCTCAACCTGCCGGTCGACGTGGCCGTGCAGCTCGATGTCAGCACCGAACTGCTGGTGCAGCGTATCGCCGGTCGTGCCCAGGCCGAAGGACGCGCCGATGACACCCCGGAGGCGGTCACCAACCGTCTGCGCGTCTACTCCGACCAGACCGCGCCAGTGATTGACTACTACCGTGAGCGCGGCCGTCTGGTCTGCGTCTACGGCGTGGGCGGCATGGAAGAGGTCTCCGACCGCATCCTCGCCGCCATCCGCAGCGCAACGGCCGACGAGGCCTGATCGCAGGCTGGCCTGCGCGCCCTTCGCGTCTGCGCGGCAGGCGCCTCTGACGCATGGGAACCCCGGCGTGAACTCCCTACTCGCGCGTCTGCTCGCCCTCGCCCTGCTGCGCGCCGGCCCGCAGGATCTGCCTTTCGACCCCCGCTTGCTCACGCGCCTGCTTCTGGCCTGGGGCGCGCTGCAGCTTTTCGCCGAGTACGGACTGGGCGAAGGCCGTGGCAGTCCGCTGCAGCTGGTGGCCGTGCTGGCCTTCCTGCTCCTGCCGATCCACGCGCTGCTGGTGCTGCGCAGTCGGCGCGAGCGCTTCGTACAGACCGCCATCGGCTTCGTCGGCGCCAGCCTGCTGTTCGGCTGCGTGCTGCTTCCGGTGGTGATGGTGTTGCAGGGCATCGACCCCGAGCGGGTGGACGGCCAAGGGCTCAGCCTTGCCCAGGCCCTGGCTTCCTGGGCGTTTCTGGTTCTGATGGCCTGGAAGCTGGCGGTCGACGCCCATCTTTGGCGGCACGCCCTGGACGCGCCCCCGCCGCTGGCGATCGTCATCAGCCTCGCCTTGTTCCTCGCCGAAGTCATCGTGCTCGGCCGTCTCGCCGGACCACCCCAGTGAAACTACACATCCTCGGCATCTGCGGCACCTTCATGGGCGGCGTGGCTGCGCTCGCGCGCCAGCTCGGCCACGCGGTCGAGGGCTCGGACCAGAACGTCTATCCGCCGATGAGCACCCAGCTCGAAGCGCTGGGCATCGGTCTCGCCAGCGGTTACCGGCCTGAACATATCGGCGCGGACGTCGATCAGGTGTTGGTCGGCAATGCACTCTCGCGCGGCAACCCGGCCGTCGAGGCCGTGCTCGATGACGGCCGCGACTACCGCTCGGGCGCACAGTGGCTGGCCGAACAGGTGCTGCGCGGCCGCCGCGTGCTCGCCGTCGCCGGCACCCACGGCAAGACCACCACCAGCTCGATGCTGGCCTATCTGCTCGATTGCGCGGGCGCCGAGCCCGGCTTCCTGATCGGCGGCGTGCCCGAGAACTTCGGCGTGTCGGCGCGACTGGGCGGCGCCGCGGCCTTCGTCGTCGAAGCGGACGAATACGACACCGCCTTCTTCGACAAGCGCTCGAAGTTCGTGCACTACCGGCCCGAGATCGCGATCCTCAACAACCTCGAGTACGACCACGCCGACATCTTTCCGGATCTGGCCGCGATCCAGCGCCAGTTCCATCATCTGGTGCGCACCGTGCCCGGGCGCGGCCGGCTGATCGTCAACGCCGAGGATTCAGCGCTGGCTGAGGTGCTGGTCATGGGCTGCTGGACGCCGGTGACGCGCTTCGGCATCGACGTCGCGGCCGACTGGCAGGCGCGGCCGCTGAAGCCCGACGGCAGCGCGTTCGCGGTGGTGCAAGGCGGCGAGGTGATCGGCGAAGTGCACTGGAACCTGCTCGGCCGCCACAACGTGATGAACGCGCTGGCTGCGCTGGCGGCGGTCGACGCCTATGGGCTCGATGTCGTCCCGCTGCTGCCAAAGCTCGCCGGCTTCGTGTCAGTGAAGCGCCGAATGCAGAAACTCGGCAGCCCGCAGAACATCTGCGTCTACGACGACTTCGCCCACCACCCCACGGCGATCCGCACCACCCTGGCCGGGCTGCGCGCGCAGGTCGGTGAGGAGCGCATCCTCGTCGCCATCGAGCCGCGCAGCAATTCAATGCGTTCGGGCGCCCACGCCGCCGAACTCGCGCCCTCGCTGAGCGACGCCGACGTCGTGGTCTTCCTGCACCGGCCGGAACTTGCCTGGGACGCAGCCGCCGTGGTCGCCGCCCTGCGCGGTGAGGGCCACACCGTAGCGACCGTTGATGCACTGCTCGACCAGCTCGCTGCACTCGCGCAGCCGGGCGACCACGTGGTGTTCATGTCGAACGGCGGCTTCGAGGGTGCGCCGCGGCGGATGGAGGAGCGGCTGCGGGGCTGAGCGGGCGGTCGTTGCGCGCTCGTCTCAGCCAGCGCCCGCGAGCACCCGCGCAAGCCCGGTCTCAGCCGCATCGATCGCGCCTGCCAGATAGCCGGGAAACTGCGCTGACCACTCGCTGCCGATGCCGATCAGGCGCGAGGCCCAGGGCTGTTCGCTAACCTCCGCGGCCGGGGCCTCGGTGTGGTGCGCGGCGGCGTCGAGATCCGCTGTGTCGGCTGTGAGCGGGTCAGCGGCCCAGTCCTTGAGGAATTCGGCGACAGGGTGGGCGGCGCGTTCGCCGAACAGTCGCACCAGCTGGCTTCGGCAGGCGTTTCGAAGCGCGGCCTCGGCTACGCCGCGGCGGGCGCGAGCGGGAATGCCGAGGAAGCCGAACAGGGCGGCGACGTCGCCCGGCAGGCTGGCGTCGTGGATTTCGGCCATCGGCCCGAGGCTGCTCTGCGCGGTGCCGGAGAGGCTCTGTTCACGCCAGAAGGGCGACTCGAAGACCGCCACATACTTCGCATGCGGGGCCATCCATGTGGGTGTGCCTTGCCAGGCGGACATCAGATCTGCAGGCAGCCTTGGATCGAACTGGAGGCGTGTGGTCGCCAGCCGCGGCGGCAGGGCCAGCAGCACCTGCTCTGCGCGCCAGCGGGCAGCCGTGCCATTGGTTTGCTCGACCTGCAGGTACAGCGCGTCTTCCCTCGCCTCGATGCGCTGCACGCGCGCGCCGACGCGTAGACGCGTAGGGTCGATCTGCGCCTGCAGGGCATCGACCAGTGCGGCCATGCCGCCCGCCAGACGCATCGAGCCCGCCATGCCGATCGATCCTGCGTAGCGCTGGGCGGGGCGCCCTGGCGCGCGCTCGACCAGCACGTCGCCGGCGTGATGCTGCTCGAAGACGGGGAGAGCCAGCGTTCTCACCAGCTGCGCGAACGCGTGCTGATGGGCGGGCCAGAACCAGGTGGGCCCGAGATCCAGGCGGCTTGATGCAGGCGCGTCCTCGCGGCTGTGCGGCGACAGGATCCGGCCGCCGACACGTTCGCGCGCCTCCAGCAGCACGTAATCGTGGAGCCCCGCCTGCTGCAGGCGCCAGGCCGCGTACAGGCCGGACAGGCCGGCGCCGATGATCACCACGCGGGTGCTGTTCATGCGCTGAGCGGATCCGCACCGGGCAGCGGCGGCGGTCCTCCGAGCGAGCCAAGTTTCAGGTACAGGCGCGCGCCTTCGGGGCCGGCGAGGGGCTCTGCGTGTTCGCCTCGCGGCAGACGCAGCCAGCTGTCAACGGCGAGCCCATGACCTCGCCACTGCAGTCCACCTTCCAGCACCAGCATCTCGGCACCTTCGATGGCGCCGTGCAGCACCCGTTGGCCCGGCGCGAGGCGCAGCAGGCGGACGCTCTCGAAGGCGTCATCGTAGAGGTGGCAGACCGCGCCCTGTGCCTGCGCTTGCCAGCGGTGCGGATCGCTCGTGTCGATGCGCACTTCGCTGCACTGCGCGGGATGCATCTGCCACAGCTTCACGAAGATGCGCGTGCCCTCGACGCTGTAGGGCCGATGCGCCGAGCCCGGCGGATTGCGCAGGTAGGTTCCCGCCGGAAAGTCCTCGCCGTCCGCAGAGAACACACCGTCGAGCACCAGGATCTCCTCGCCGCCCGGATGTGTGTGCGGTGAAAACTCCGAGCGCGGCGCGTAGCGCACCAGGCTGGTCGCACGCGCCTTCTCCTCGCCGACGCGGTCGAGCATCACCCGCTGGACGCCGGCCTGAGGCGACGGGATCCAGACCTGCGCCTCGACGGGGACGCAAGCAGCAAGGTGGAAGTCGGCGTGGATGCGCACAAGGGTGTCCTCGAAAAGCGGTGCCTCGGCCTAGCGTGCGGAATGCCGGCAGTTCGCGGCTCGCCTGCGATGACAGTGTGGCGAGTCGAGTGCGATCTACTCGCCCCTCACCAGCGTCCCCTTGTCCAGATGCACCGTACGTCGCGCGTACTCGGCGGCCTTGGGGTCGTGGGTGACCATGATGATGGTCTTGCCGAATTCGCTGTTCAGCCGCTGCAGCAGGCGCAGCACTTCGTCGGCGGTCTTGCGGTCGAGGTCGCCGGTGGGCTCGTCGCAGATCAGCAGGCGCGGGTCGGAGACCAGCGCGCGGGCGATGGCGACGCGCTGCTGCTGGCCGCCTGACAGTTCGTTCGGCTTGTGCCCGGCGCG
Organism: Aquimonas sp.; assembly: GCA_044344935.1. Taxonomy (GTDB): domain Bacteria; phylum Pseudomonadota; class Gammaproteobacteria; order Xanthomonadales; family Xanthomonadaceae; genus Aquimonas. The sequence continues at coordinate 11,972 of JBIJCA010000109.1, forward strand.
ATCGGACAGGTCGACCAGCTGCAGGGCGATGCGCGCGCGCTTGGCGCGCTCGGCGGCACCGAAATCGGTGAGCAGCAGAGGCAGCTCGACGTTCTTCTGCGCCGACAGCACCGGCATCAGGTTGTAGCTCTGGAAGATGAAGCCGACCGTGCTGGCCCGCCAGGCGGCAAGCTCGTCCGCGCTGTAGTCCTCGATGCGCTCGCCGCCGACCTTGAGCACGCCCGAGCTGGGCGAGTCGATGCCGCCGATCAGGTTCAGCAGGGTGGTCTTGCCCGAGCCCGAGGGGCCCATCAGCGCCACGAAGTCACCTTCGGCGATCTCGAGTTCGATGCCGTGCAGCACTTCGACACGCTGGCTGCCGCGCACGTAGACCTTGGTGAGCTGGTGGATTTCGACCAGCGGCGTGGAGGCGGCCACGGGCGTCAGCGGCTCGTCTTGCGCTTGACGCGGTCGCCGTCCTGCAGGGTTTCCGGCGGCGACAGCACCAGCGATTCGCCGCCCGCCAGACCGCTCAGCACGCGGCGTTCACCGCCTGCAGCGTCGCCCAACTGGACCTCGACCCGGCGGGCGACATCGTCCTCGCCCAGAACGAACACGTGGCCGCGCTCGGCGCTGGCTCCGGCTTCTGGCGCGACCGCGATGACCACCGCGCGCTCGGGCACCAGCGCGCCCTGCGCAGGTGGCGCGTTGGGGTCGAGCCGCGCCTCAAGGAAGCTCACCCGTACGCCCATGTCGGGGACGATGCGCGGATCGCGGCTGTCCAGCGCAATGCGCACCTTCACCGTCGCCTTGCTGCGGTCGGCGGTCGGCACGATCGCGATCACGCTGCCCGGGATCTTCCAGTCCGGGTAGGCGTTCAGCACCGCGTCGACCGGCATGCCCGGCTGCACGCGGCCGATGTAGGCCTCGTTGACGTCGACGTTGACCTCCAGCGAGTCCATGTCGACCAGGGTGCCGATGCCGGTGCGGGTGAAGCCGCCGCCGGCGGACAGCGGCGAAACCATTTCGCCGGGCTGGGCCGCCTTGGCGATGATGACGCCGGCGAACGGTGCGCGCACTTCGGTATTGGTGACGTTGAGCTCGGCGACGGCGAACTGCTCGACGGCGACTTCGCTCGCGCGCTGCAGTGAGGACAGCCGCGCCACCCGCGCGTCGCGCTCGCTCTGAGCCTGCTCCAGCGCCGCGTCCGAGGTCAGCTTGCGCGCGGCCAGCTCCTGCTGGCGCTTGAGGGTGCTTTCGGCGAGTGCGAGCTGGGTGCGCGCTTCGGCCAGCTGTGACCGGCTCGATGCGAGCTGGGCGCGGCTGAGTTCCAGCTGGGCATTGGCGTCGACCGGGTCGAGCCGGGCCAGCAGCTCGTCCTCGGCGACCCGTTGGCCTTCCTCGATCAACACCTCCAGCA
>JBIJCA010000373.1:0-3642 GCA_044344935.1 Aquimonas sp.
GGGACGCTCTTCCCCCCGCGCCCCTTGCGGTAGTGGGGTGGGGGGAGTGGGGTAGACCGCTCGCCGCAAGGTGTATTCCCCTCTCCCCAACCCCTCTCCCTCAAGGGGAGAGGGGCTCTACTCGACACGTCGAGGTTCCATTGAGTCAAGGCGCTAACCAGGTCCACGAGTTGCCATGCATCAGCGCAAAGGCTCACTCCCCCCTTTCGGGAGAAGCGTCGGGGTAGACCGCTGCCGCGCAGTGGCTCTCCCTCACTGCAACCTGTTTGCGCCGAGGTCAGGCTCCAGAGAGCGTCGGCTGCCACCGGCAGCCGACAAACGCTCTCCTCCGCTTCCCTCAAGGGGGGAGAGGAGCAGTTCAACCTGCTTAGGCTTGTTCGTGAACGGGCTCCGAGCAAACCTACCAGTCGTGCATGCGAAGGCCAGGACGCCCGAGCTTCTACGAATCCCCAATCCCCAATCCCAAATCCCGGCTCAAATCCACTCGCCCTCTCACTGAGTCCCACAAATCCGATGCCCACCCGCATAGACACCCGCCTCGACCAGCTCGCCGCTGCCAAGCGCACCGGCCTGATTCCCTTCATTACTGCCGGCGATCCGTCGGATGCAGCCACGGTGCCGGTGATGCATGCGCTGGTGCGCGCGGGCGCCGATGTGATCGAGCTGGGCGTGCCGTTCTCCGACCCCATGGCCGATGGGCCGGTAATCCAGCAGAGCAGCGAACGCGCCCTGGCGCGCAAGGTGGGCCTGCGGCGGGTGCTGGCGATGGTGGCCGAGTTCCGCCAGCAGGATTCTGAAACGCCCATCGTGCTGATGGGTTACCTCAACCCGGTCGAGATGTTCGGGCTGGAAGCGTTCTCCCGCGCCGCGCGCGAAGCGGGCGTCGATGGCGTGCTGCTGGTCGACTGTCCGCCGGAGGAATCGGCGCCCGTGCGTGAGGCGCTGAATGCGGAGAACCTTGCCTTGGTCCCGCTGGCCGCGCCGACCAGCGCTGGTGATCGGCTGACCACGCTCGCGCGAAGCGCGCAAGGTTATCTGTACTACGTGTCCTTCGCTGGCGTTACCGGCGCCGGCAAGCTCGATATCGACGACGTCAAGAACAAGGTCGCCGCGATCCGCGCGCTCACCACGAATCGCATCGCGGTCGGATTCGGCGTGCGCGATGCGGACAGCGCGCGCACGATCGCCGAGTTCGCCGATGCGGTGGTGATTGGCAGTGCCCTGGTGAGCACGCTGGCGGAGGCCGCCGATACCGCTGATGCCTGCGCACGCGCGGAGGCCTTCCTCACACCCATTCGCGCCGCGCTGGGTTGACGCCTGCGGTTGGGTCCTCGCCGCATGGACCTGTGATCACAGGTCCATGCGGCTGACTTCGCGTTGAGTGAGGCGCGGTTCGATCCGATGCCTCGGCTTCGCTGTTTACCTGGCGTCCGTGCGACGCGCTGGTGGGTGCGCTGCGCTTATCCACCCTACAACCACGAGTGACGCCCAGCCTTCAACGAAGCCAGAAGCAGCGACTACGCGCTTCCTACAAACACGAGTGACGCGCTGCCGCCATCGAAGCCGATCCGCGAAGTCCGCGCTTGTCCGCTCTGCGCGCATCGAGGAATCCGAGTGACGCGCTGCCGCCATCGAAGCCGACCCGCGAAGTTCGTGCTTGTCCGCTCTGCGCACATCGAGGAATCCGAGTGACGCGCTGCCGTTGTCGAAGCCGACCCGCGAAGTCCGCGCTCTACTTGCCTTCGGGCGTCGCCGTCATTCGTCCGATCGCGCAGCTGACAAACGACTTCGCACCCGCGCTCAGTGCAGCCAGACCTTCGACGCTGCCCTTCTCCGGATAGCCCAGCCTGAGCAGCCGGGCGACGATGTCTGCCCGCAGCGACTCCGGTGCCTCGACGCGCAGGTGCCCGCTGTCGACGTCGAGCTGGGCGCTGTCGACGCCGTCGATGTCCAGCACGGCCCGACGGATGCTGTTGCCGCAGCCGCCGCACTTGACGTTCATCAGATCGAATTCGAGGTTCATTGGACATCCCGTTCGGCGCGGCCCGTGCCGGCTCTTGCGTGAGCCTGCAGCCTGCCTGCTGAACACCGGGTCGTCCTTGATCGACGGCAATACCGGCGCACCGCGTGGACCCGCCCTGCTCAGGACTCGACCAAGGTCCAGGCATAGCCGCCGGGATCGCGCTGCTAGTGTCGCAGGCAGCCGTTCGGTCAAGCGGGAGTGCGTCATGCAGAGCCAGCCGGGGTCAGGCCATGGAGCCGCCGTGCCCGCGGGCGTGATTGCCGACGAAGGCATCCACGCCCAGCCGATCGCGCAGCGCATCGACTGGCTGCTGGCACGCGCCGCGCAGCATTCGATGACCTTCAGCGCCTCCGAGGCCGTGCTGGCGCGCGAGCGCTATCGAGCCGTGCATCCGACCGCGCTTGCGGCGATGAAGTGCATGGATGGCCGCCTGAACCTGGCCTATGCCACCGGCACGCCGATCGGACTGATCCAGCCTTTCCGCAACCTCGGCGGACGCTTCGACCTGGGCTGGCCGCATCTCGGCGAAGTGCTGTCCGCCTGGGTGCTCCGCCAGGTCCGCGAGGGGCGATGCGTGCTGCTGCTTCTGAACTACCACTTCTCGCAGGGCTGCCGCGAACGGGGGTGTGCCGGCTTCGGCTTCGACACCGAGGCGGCGCGGGCGCACATGCAGGCGCTGCGCTGTCAGATCGAAGACGTGTTCGGTCGTGGCCACGGCACGGTCTACCCGCTGGTCTGCGGGTTCGAGACGGATGAGGACGCACTGTGCCTGCACGCCGCGTCCGGCGAAGTGCTGGATCTCGCCCGCATCGATGAGGCGGCCGAACGGGAGTTGCCGGAGCGTCTGCTCGCCCTGTTCCCCGACATGTCCGAGCAGATGCGCTGCGACCTGCTGCCGCTGCTGCACGGCAATCTGGCGCACCTGCGGGCGATCCGCGCCAGCCAGCGCCCGCCCGAAGTCGAGCACCGCGAGTGGGTGCTGTGCGTGGGCCGGGGCTTCGATGTGCTGCACATGCCCAATCACGCCCTGATCGTCGGCCCGTACAGCCCGCGCCTGGATCAATCGATCGATACCGCCGCCGGCATCATCCAGTCGAACATGCGGGCGGGGCGTATCCCCGACGACGGCTTCCTGCTGCTCGCATCGGTGCCGTTCGAAGAGACTGGTCCCGACCGTGCGCGCGCCGAGCTCAAGGCGCGCTTCCTGCGCGAATTCTCCAGCGACCTTGTCGCCGAGCGCTATCCGCGGCTGGCGGCGCGCATGCACGCGCGCACCGCTGTGCTGGACTGGTCGCGCCGAGAGCTGCGCCTGCTTTCTGCCTGAGCGTGACTGGCAGGGTTGGCGGCCACGGCCGCGTGCAAGGGCAGCGGTTCAGAGCAGCAGCAGGGTGCCGAGGCCGAGAAACGCGAAGAACCCGAACACATCGGTGACCGTCGTCAGGAAGATGCTGCTCGCCAGCGCCGGGTCGAAGCCGAGTCGCTTCAGGGTCAAGGGCACAGCGACGCCGGCCAGGCTGGCGGCCATCAGGTTGATGACCAGGGCGGCGAAGATCACGCCGGACAGCTTGGGGTCGCCGAACCACAGCCAGACCGCGCCCGCCAGGATCAGGCCGAGGCCG
>JBIJCA010000374.1:0-3641 GCA_044344935.1 Aquimonas sp.
AACGACATCCTCGACCTGTCCAAGATCGAGGCCGGCAAGCTCGATCTGCAGCCGCAGCGCAGCGATCTGCGCGAGCTCATCGACTCGACCCTGACCGTGTTCGGCGAAAGCGCCCGGGCCAAGGGCCTGAAGCTGCGCTCGCGGGTGTCGCCGGCGCTGCCGGCGAGCCTGTGGCTGGACCCGCACCGTCTGCGCCAGGTGCTGAACAATCTGGTGTCGAACGCCGTGAAGTACACCGGCGACGGCGAAGTGGTGGTCAGCGCCGAGGCGCGCAATCGCGCGCCCGGCCGCTGCGATCTGCTGATCGAGGTGCGCGACACCGGGCCGGGCATTGCGCCCGAGCAGCAGGCGCGCGTGTTCGAACCTTTCCAGCGCGCGGTGGCGGGCAACGAGGCGCCGCAGGGCACCGGGCTTGGCCTGGCCATCGTCGGTCGGCTGCTGGCGCTGATGGACGGCGCGATCGAGCTCGACAGCGCACCCGGCCGCGGCAGCTGCTTCCGGGTGCTGCTGCGCAGCGTGGCGGTGAGCGCACAGCCCGCCGATGCCGAGGCCGAGGACGACGATGCCGTCGATTTCGGGCGACTGGCGCCGAGCCGGATCCTGATCGTCGACGACGTCGCCTGGAACCGCGAGCTGCTCGGTGCATTCCTCGCCGAAGGCGGCGGTCATGCGCTGGCCTTTGCCGCACACGGCGAGGAAGCCCTGCATGTGGCCGAGGGCTTCGATCCCGAACTGGTGCTGATGGATCTGCGCATGCCGGTGATGGACGGACGCGATGCCACCCGGCGTCTGCGGGCCTGGGATGCGAAGCGTCGCGAGCACGCGCCGGCGCGTCCGCCGCTGCGGGTGGTGGCGGTCAGCGCGTCCAGCATGGACGCTGACGATCGCGACGCGCGCGGCGAGTTCGACGCCTGCCTGCGCAAGCCGGTCAGCCGCGAAGATCTGTTCGACGCCCTGGCGCGGCTGCTGCCGGCGCGCGCCTTGGCAGCAGGTCGTACGAGCGAGCCCGCTGCCAGCGCCGCCGCGGACGCCGCGCCCCGGGCCTCCGGCGCTGCGCCGGTGCTGCCGGCAGCGCCAGATCCGCGGCGCAGCGAGGCGGCCGGCCTGCGTCTGCGCGAGCTTCAGCGCAGCGTGCTGCCGCCGCTGCAGCAGTCACTGCGGATCTCCGAGGTGCAGCGCCTTGCGGAAGAGCTGGCGCTGCTCGCCGAGGAGGCGGGCAGCCGCGCGCTGGCGGACTACGCGCGTCGACTGGGCAGCGCCGTTGAGCGTTTCGACGTGGTGCGGATGGAGTCCCTGCTTCACCAGTTCGACGCCCACGTGCAGGACCTGCTGCCGCCGCCCGCTGCGGAGTGATCGTCAGGGGTTCGCAGACAGGCCGCGCCGCCGCCGGCGCTGATCGAGGGCGTGCCATCGCCATGCAGGCTGCACAGCCGATCGTGCAGTTCGCCGCCGTGCGAGCTCGCGCTGACGGCCGCTGCGCGCACCGGCCCGCGTCGCGTCAGGCCCGCATTTGCTTGCAGAAACAGCGGCTTGCCGACCTTCGTGGATCGTGGCGCCGGGCTTGGCACGGCCGCTGCTGAGCCATGGACAGGGCGCAGCGGGATTTCCGCTGCGCTGCCGCCCCGAGGCCCGCCCCTGGCCCTCGTCCCCTGCGCGCCAAGGAGTCTGCATGCACAGGATCGTTCTGGTGATTGGCATCGTCTGTCTGCTGGCCGGCGCCTTGTTCGCCACGGGTGCTGTCAGCCTGCCCAAGGAGCAGACCCTGGTCAGCGTCGGTGAGGCCTCACTCAGCGTCGAGACCCGCGAGCAGGCGCCGCCGGCGCTCGGCTTCGGCCTGCTTGCGCTGGGTGCGCTGCTGGCGGCGGGTTCCCTGCTGCTGCGCCGACGCTGAACCCGATCCACCCTCTTTCCCCACTGGAGACATCGCATGAACGCTGATCGCATCAAAGGCAAGTGGAAGCAACTCACCGGTCGACTCAAGTCCGAATGGGGCCAGCTCACCGACGATGACGTCAGCCATGCCGAAGGGCATCGCGACTACCTCGTCGGCAAGATCCAGGAGCGCTACGGCATCGCCCGTGACAAGGCCGAAGAGCAGGTCAAGCGCTTCGAAGCCTCGCTGTAGTCACCCTGCAGGGCGCCGCCGCGCGCTCTTGACTCCGACCCTTGCGCGCTGCGGCTGCGCGCTTCGATGCATCCCTCCCGATGGAGACCCCCGCCATGCACGCATTCCCGATGTTCCGCCCGCTTGCCGCCAGCTTCGCTCTGGTGTTCGCCCTCGGCGCTTGCTCCGAGACCCCGCAGCAGACCTCCCGCGACGTGGCCGAGGCCAAGCGCGAAGGCGCCACCGAGGTGGCGGCGGCCGAGCGCGACCTGAAGACCACCGCGGCCGATGCCAGTGCCGAGGTCGGCCGCAGCGTGGCGGAAGCCGACTATGCGCGTCGCTCCGCCCAGCTTGATCCCGCGGTCGACGCGCAGGAGCGGAGCGAGACCCGCATGGACACCGCCGAGGATCTGGCCGAGACGGCGTCCGAAGCCACCGAAAGCGTGGCCGAAGCGGCGCATGCGCTGGCCGTGACCCGTGCCGAAGGCGAGCGCACGGTGGCGCTGGAGCGCTGCGACGGCGTAACCGCCGGAGCCCAGCGCGACGCCTGTCAGGCCAATGCCGAGGCGGCGTTCGAGAACGCCAAGGCGCGCGCCGTGGCCTCACTTCAGCGCGCGCAGGACAGCGCCCAGAGCCGTCGCGACGAGCGCTGAGCATCGCGTACCGCGTTCGTCTGACCTGCCGCAGCGCCGTATCGTCGGCGCTGCGGACGGTTGCGGGCCGTGGGAGCGGTCCTGTTCGAGCCGATCCGTGCCCGTCCCGACACGCCCCTCAACTTGCGTCGGTTGACTGGCGGGCGGTCTTGACCTTGAGCTGGCACGCAAGCTGCTAGAAGCTTCCGCGATGCCCTCTCGCCCCGCCGCCGCTGACTCCTGCCTGCGCCCGTTCCCCTCTGGCGGGAGGTGGCGGCGCGCCCTGTGTGCACTCGTCCTGCTGGCTTGTGCGTCTGCCGCGACCCTGGCGCAGAACGCGCCGCGGCCGGAAGTGCTGCTGGTTTTCGATCCCGATGACGCGCTGTCCAGCCTGGACGCGCGCGGTATCCGCGAGGCCTTGGCCGAGCAGCGCACGCCGCTGATCGAGCTGCCGCTGGCTGACGGCGTCGAGATTCCGGCGCTGATTCTGGAGCAGCACCCCGTGCTGGTGCTGGCGCAGCGTCGCCTGGCTCCAACCGATGTCGCGCGCGTGCAGGCCTGGGTCGGCGGCGGCGGTGGCCTTGTCGCCAGTGGCGCGGCCGGCCTCGACCTGCAGCCCCTGCTGGGCATCAAGAACCTGCGCGATCTTTCGCGCTTTCCGCCGGATCGCCCGCCGCTCGACGAGATCCGCTTCGGCCTGTCACACCCGGTGGCGACCGGCAGTTTCTGGACCGGGCCGATCAGCCAGGTGCCGCCGATGCCGGCGTCCGAGCTGCCGGTGGTGCCGCAGCTGCTGTACCGGCTGCAGTGGCCGGCCTACACCGCGACCGCCGAGGGCGGGCTGGTGCTGGCGCGCTGGCGCAGCTCCGAGAGCGCTTGGACCCGCGCCGACGTCGAGCCGGCCG
>JBIJCA010000375.1:0-3620 GCA_044344935.1 Aquimonas sp.
CAGCAGCACGCCGCGGTCTTCGTCGGAGGCGCGCGCATCGAGAGAGGCTTCGGCCGCGGCCACCGCTGCCGGCAGATCCGGCGCTTCGAGCAATGCGAACCCTGAAGCCCCCGCGGCGCGCAGCGCCTGCGCGATGCGCGGGCCGTTGGCACCCGTGCAGACGATCGCCGCCGGCGCTTCGCTTCGCACCGCGGTGACGAAGTCCGACCAGTCGAGCCCGCGATCGTGGCCACCCACGAGGATCGCCACGCGACGCCCGCGGTAGTGCGCCAGCGCCGCCAGGCTGGCATGCGGCGTGGTGCTGATGCTGTCGTTGACGTACAGCCGGCCCCCGCGCTCGCCCAGAGGCTGCAGGCGATGCGGCAGCGGGCGGAAACTGCGTGCGGCCTGCGCCAGCGGCCGCGCATCGATGCCCAGCGCCTCGATCGCGGCCAGCGCTGCGCATAGGTTGCGGGCGTTGTGCGCGCCGGGCAGCGACAGTTCGGCCGCTTCGAAGACGCGCTCGCTGCCGCGCAGAATGCCGCCGCTCGCGGCCTCGAAATGCCAGCCCTGCGGCGTGCCGAACCAGATGGCATCGGCGCGCGCGCCGAAGCGCTGCACCAGGGTCGGGCTCTCGGCGTTCAGCACGCGCTGCCTGGCACCCACGCTCTCGATCAGCGCGCACTTGTCGCTGTAGTAGCGCTCCTCGCTGCCGTGCCAGTCGAGATGTTCGGGATAGAGGTTCAGCAGCATCGCCACATCGGGTGCTGCGGCATCGCCGGTCTGGTAGCTCGACAGCTCGATGACGTAGGCGTCGAGCGCTGGCGCTGCCAGCGTGCCAGCATTGGCAAGCGGCTCCGCAGTCGCAGCAGGCAGCAGCAGCTCCAGCAGCGGCAGCCCGATGTTGCCAGCCAAGGCCACGCGGCGGCCGCCGGCGCGCAGCAGGTGCGCGACCAGGGCGGTCGTCGTGCTCTTGCCCTTGCTGGCGGTGATGCAGATCACCGGCACCTGCGGGTCGCGCGCGCGGTGCTCGCCGAACCACAGCGAGGTGCCGGAGGTGAAGCGCACGCCGGCCTGCAGCGCTTCAGCAGCCACGCCGCGATACGGGCTGATGCCCGGCGACTTCACGACCCACTGAAAGCGCCGCAGCAGCGCCAGCGAAGGCTCGCCAGCATGCAGGTCGATCGCCTGGCCGAAGTCCGCGCGCGCCGCCTCGGCTTCGTCGGCGCTGCAGATCAGGGCGAAGCGCTGCGCCGGCAGCGCGCAGCGCAGTGCGCATAGCGCCGCCCTGCCCTCGCGCCCGTAGCCCCAGACGGCAGTGGCGCAGCCCTCAAGCGCGGAAATGCGCATCGAGCCGAGCTGCCAATTCAGCCGGAACGCCGTGCGGGCCAGCCGGCTGCAGCTGCGCATCGAGCGCCAGCGTTGAGGCATCGAGCTGGGGCAGGATCTCCTCGCGGAAGCGCGCGACGAGCGCGTCCTCGCGCCAGGCCGGGCTCTTCGCCAGATGGGCGAACGCCGCGCGCGACTCGACGGCTTCGCCCACGCACTCGAAGGGCTTGTGATCGCGGTACTCGATCAGCGCGTCGAAGCCTGCGGCCAGCTGCGGCTCGTCCAGCAGGTTGCGGCCGAAGATCGACACCAGGCGCGGCTTGGGCATGAAAGGCGCCAGCGCCAGGAACACGAAGTGGCACTTCGGGCAGACCCCGCACCAGCGCTCGGCCGGGCGTTCGCCCAGCAGATGGAAGTTGCGATTGCAGCTGGAGAAATGGCGGTCATAGCCCTCGATGCGCGCGAACTGCCGGGCGATGGCGAGCTCGGACCACGGCCGCAGCAGCGAGTAGTAGTGCAGATCCGCGGCGACCTCGTCGCGCAGCAGGGCGGCGAAGTGCTGCTCGAAATGCCAGCCCTTGCTCCACTGGTGGTTGACCTCGCCGGTGCCGGGGATCTGGCTGCCGTAGCTGGCCGAGCGCTCGTTCGAGAACACCACCTGATCGACGCCCTGCAGAAGGGCCGCCAGCGCCAGGATCGCCGAGTTGATCGCGGTGACCGGGATGTGGCCGTTGTACGCGCCCTGCCGGTTCAGCTCGAACAGCTCGGGCGCGATCGCGCGCTCGATCTTGAGGCCCGGCAGGCCGGTGCGCTCGGCGCAGGCGGCGATCAGCTGCGAGCTGCCGATCCAGGTAACGGTCTGCTCGGTGCCGAGTGCGCGCAGGCTCTCGATCGAGACCAGCGAATCCTTGCCGCCGCCGATCGCGACGAGGGCGTGCCTGCGCAGGTCGAGCGCCGTGGCATTCGCCGGCGAGGGCCCCGGCACCGGAAAGTTCAGGCGCGCGTCGAGGTCGAGGCCATTGCGATGGGCGAACTCGGCAAGGCCTTGGCGATAGACCTCGCGCAGCAGGCCGCGCGCCTTCATCGAAGGCTGGTCGCCCTCGAACACCAGCTGCGACGGCACCGCCGCCTTGTAGTAGCTGACGCCGGCGATCCAGTGCAGCAGGTCCAGCGCCCGGCCCACCGCCAGCGCGCGCGCGCCGTCCAGCGCGAAAGGCGCGCCCGGAATGCGCAGTCGCTCGGTGAGCAGCGGGCCCTCATCGAAGCGATAGGAAAGCTCGACGGCGCCAGTCTGCGCATCGAGCCGGCTGGCGACGAAGCGGAAGCTGCGGATCGCGTCGCGATCGAAGGTCCACTCAGTCATCCAGCACATCCTCGCTCGGCAGGGGGCGCAGATTGTAGGTGTTGGCCATCACCGCGCCATAGGCGCCGGCCGTGGCGATCAGCGCGACATCGCCTTCGGTGGTGGCATCCGGCAGGCGACGCCTGCGTCCGAGCACGTCGCTGCTCTCGCAGATCGGGCCGACCACGTCGGCCGGCGCACCGGGCGCGGCGTCCAGCTTCGAGAGATTGACGATCTCGTGGTAGGCACCGTACAGGGCCGGACGCATCAGCGCGTTCATGCCGGCGGCGAGGCCCACGCGGCGCACGCCGGACTTCTCGACCACCTGCGTCACGCGGGTCAGCAGCACGCCGGCCTCGGCGACCAGGAAGCGGCCCGGCTCGATCCACAGCGCGTACTGCGGATAAGCCTGCTTGAGCTCGGCGAGCGCCGCCGCATAGCCGGCCAGGTCGAAGTCGGGCGCATCGGGCTCGTAGGGCACGCCAAGGCCGCCGCCAACGTCGATGCTCTCGATGCTGCCGATGCCATCGGCGATCGCCGCCAGCTGCGCATACACCGTGCGCCAGTGGCCGGCATCGAAGACGCCGCTGCCGATGTGCGCATGCAGGCCGGTGATCCGGGCGCCAGCGGCACGTGCGGCGTCCAGCACCGGTGCCAGCCCGCTGGCCGGCAGACCGAACTTGGCGCCCTTGCCGCCGGTGCGCACCTTCTCGTGATGGCCGCTGCCGAAGCCGGGATCGATGCGCAGCACCAGCTCGGCGCCGCGGAAGATCTCCGGCCAGTGGACCAGCGGATAGGCGCTGTCGAGGGTGATGCGCACACCGAGTTCGCGGGCGCGGGCGTATTCGGCGCGCGGCGCGAAGCTCGGCGTGAACAGCACGCGCGCGGGCTCCAGGCCCGGCACCGCGGCGAACACATGCTCCAGCTCGCCGATCGACACGCATTCCAGCCCAAAGCCCTCCTCGACCAG
>JBIJCA010000171.1:0-9808 GCA_044344935.1 Aquimonas sp.
ATCTGCTGCTTGAGCAGACGGCCGTCGGCGCCGATCCGCCAGATCAACAGCCCGCTGCCGCCCAGCACATCCAGCGAGCCGAAGTTCCACTGCGTGCCGTCGGCCTCGCTCAGCGGATGCGCAGAGAAGGGCGCGGCCTCCATGCCGGTGGCCCAGGTCACCGGGCCCAGAGTGTCCAGCGTATCGGGATGCAGCTCGTAGGCCGAGCCGGCCTCCCACAGCGCGAACAGCCGGCCGTTGATGACGGTGACCGAGGTGTTGGCGACGTTGACGTCATCGTTGTTGCGCACCGGAACAGCCTCGGCGACCCGCGAACCTGCCGCCGGCAGCAGGAAGCGTCCGGCCTTCTGCTCGCGCTGGTACTTGGAGGTGCCGACCATGCGGGCGCGATGCGAGATGCCCTGCGGCGTGATCGTCCACGCATGCACAAGGCCATCGCCATCGAACCAGTGCGTGTAGCGCTGACCGGCGCGCTCGAACAGGGCCGGCCCGTTGCGGTAGAGGGTGCCGGCCAGACCCTCGGGCAGGCGCCCTTCGAGCGTGACTTGGCTCGGCCCGAAGGTCTCACCGTCGATGTTCTGCCAGCCGGCCAGGTAGGGACGCGCGGCGCGACTGCGGGCGACCGCATCGATCGCACTGTCGGCACGCAGCAGGTGCGGCGTCAGCAGCAGTCCGCCGGCGGCAGCTGCAAGTGAACCCAGGAAGCGACGACGGTTCATGGCGGGCTCCGGGGCTTCAGCGCAGGCGCAGCTGGATGCGGGTGCCGGCCTCGACCAGCTCGATGCGCGCTTCTTCGAACGTGGCCTTGCGCATCACCTCGGGGTTGTTGCTGAAGCCGTAGCCCTCGATCGGCATGCCCATGAAGTTCGAGTCCAGTTCGCCGTTGCCGTTCTGGTCATGCATCACCTGCACGGCATAGTTGCCGGGTGCCAGCCCCTCGAAGCTCAGCACGGCGCTGTCGCCAGTCGGTGCATGCAGCTGCGCTGCGACCGGCGGGGCCTTGCCGTCCCAGCCTTCCGCGCTGCCGTGCACGGCGACCATCAACTGGCCCTCGGTGCTGCGGATGTCGGTGATCTCGATCTCCAGCGTGCCGGCAGTCGCGAACGCACTCACGCTCAGTGCCAGAGTCAGAACGCCGCTGCGAACGATGGAACGGAAGGCGGTCGTCGTTGACATGGGTGTCTCCAGTGGCAGGACCTTGCGGCCGGTGGAAACAGTCTCCGCGCCGCACAGCCATTCCGGCAGGTGACCGCGGTCATGCGCGGGGCCTGCCGAAAGTCACTTCAGGTACCGAGGTGACTCGGAGCGGGCAGGCCGAAGCGGAAGCACGCAGGGGGGCGCTTGTTCACCCGGCGTCCGATCCGGCCCCAGTCTCCGTTCGTGGTCCACGGGTGCGCACAAGGAAGGATCGCTCGCCGCGAAGAGCCCGGCCGGGTGGGCGCGCAGGCATACGCATGCAAAGACGCGAATCGGCGCTTGCGGACGCTGGGCGAGCCGCTCGTAGCGCCGCTGGCGGCGCTGACGGCAGAATCCCTGCGGGTGGCTCAGCCGGCGTGCAACCGCGCAAGTCACGCGAGGCCTGATCGCGGTGAGTGGAACCAGATGCGCAGGGCTGCGCGCGGACCAAGCACGCACGGCCGCCAGCACTTCAGACGAAAGGAGCGATCCGCTGAACCGCGGACTAGTCGCAGCTGAGTCCGGGCAGGGGAGTCAGCTGGATCAGCTGCATCTGCTGGCGCCCGTCTAGGCCGTCGAGCACGCCCTCGGCCCTGCGGCAGTCAATGAAACGCAGGTCCAATCGCCCCCAGGGTGGGCGGCGGATGTCAGCCGGATTGAAGCCACCGAAGCGGCCACCCTCGACCGCCAGCAGCGGAATGCTGAAGACCTCGCCGTAGCGCGGCTGCTTGACGGTGTTGCCCACAAGGAACAGGTTACTGCCGTCGTTGCGATGGCCGTAGAAGGTCACCACGATCAGATCCCCCTGCATCACCGTGAGGGTAAAGCCCTGACCCGAACTCGCGGGCTCGTACCAGTTGCCACTGAGCGCTCGGATGTCGCGGATGGCCCCGGGCGCCAGGCTGTCCAGCCAGGCCTGGATGTCCGCCACGTCAACCGCGCTCAACTGGCCCTGCAGGAAGCGCATGGGCGCGATGGCCTCCAGTGCGGTGCGCACACCATCCGGCACGCCGATCGCCTGGCGCGGACGGTCGAGACGCGGGTCGAGGTCGTGGCATTGACCGCAGACCTCGCGATAGCGCTGCTGCCCGCGCTGCGGATCGGGTGCACCGCTCTGTGCCGTGGCTTCAACGCTCAGCCCCATCAGCAGGGCCAGCACCAGCCCGATCCGCGCAACCCGAACAGTCATGGCGACACCTCTCGCGCCTCAGGCCTCGAAGTGTGCATCGACCCTGTTGCAGGACCGTGGCAGCGCTGCCGTCCGCCTGCAACAGGCCTTCGCTAGGCTCCACTGCATCTTCGTCGTGGAATCGAACATGCCCAGCCGTCCGTTGACTGTCTGCCCGCAGCTGCGCGTGCGTGTGCGCTTCGCGGGCCTCGCGCTGGGGCTTGCGATGGCACCCGCCGCATCGGCGCAATTGATCAACGACAGCCGCGAGCATGTGGCCTTCGACTCTCCCGAGGGCTGGGCGATGGCCTGGGTGACCTCAAGTTCCCTGATGACAGGTTTCGGCGGCCCGCCGACGGGAGCCCCGGGCCGCGTGTTCATGAGCGTCGACTTCGGCAGCATTCCGCACTTGAGCACATCGCAGCAGCGGGTGGGCTTTGGCGGGCTGAAAGACGAGGACCTGAACAAGTCACCGCTGTTCGGGCGGCTGCGCCTCGGCCTCAAGCTGCCAGCGCGCTGGCATGCCGAGCTGGGCTGGACGCCGCCGCTGCGCATCGACGGCGCGCGCGCTCGCGATCTGTTCGCACTGGCGGTGGGGCGATCCCTCATCGAGCGCGACCGCTGGCGGTGGACCCTGCGCCTGCACGGCCAGCATGGCCAGGTGCAGGGCGACATCACCTGCCCGCGAGCGCTCGCCGGCAACCCCGATCGCAGCATCAACCGCTACGGCTGCATCGAAGCCTCGACCGACCGCATCGCCCTGCGCTACTACGCGCTGGAATCGAGCTTCGCCTGGGGCCCTGCCGGCGGTCTCCGCGGACATGCCAGCCTGGGCTTGGCGCGGTTCGAGCCTGTGGTGCAGGTCGAGGCGCGCTCGGCCAATCTCATCAGTCGCCCCCGCCTGAGCAGCAGCGGTGAGGCGCCCTACTTCGCCCTCGGGGTGTCGAGACCGCTTTCCCGCCGATGGGAGGCTGCGGTCGAAGCCCTGTACGTGCCCCTGCAGGTCGAGCGCCGCGACCGCGCAGGCGAGAACGATCCTTACTGGAGCCTGCGGCTGCAGCTGCGCTACCGCGGTTCTGACTGAGCGCATCCCGGACCGCTGCGCCGACCTCGGGAAGCGACGCTGACACCAACGAGAGCAGACAGCCGTGCAGGGCGATGCCTGAGCAGAAACATGAGTGCGCGCCGGCAGGGAGCCAGGCGCAGGCTGAGGCGCTGCGCCGGTCAACTTCGTCGGTCATGCTCGCAGCCGATCGCACAAGCGCCGAGTCATCGGCATGGCAGGTGGGTTCAGCGTCAACGGCGCACTGGCGCGCGATCAGCCGGCCTCGCGGTCTTCTGAATCCGAGCTCTGCCTTCCCCGGTGCCGCAGGCCCAGGCCCGGTCGCCTACAATTGCCACCCCCTTTCGACCCCGGAGCGGGCGCCGCGCGCAGGTTTGCGCTGTCGGCCCCATCGAACGCGCGCATGGACAAGAGCTTCAACCCGCAGGATTTCGAATCGAGCTGGTACGCCCGCTGGGAACAGAGCGGTTGCTTCAAGCCGAGCGGCACCGGCCCGGCCTACAGCATCCTGCTGCCGCCGCCGAACGTCACCGGCACCCTGCACATGGGCCATGCGTTCCAACACACGCTGATGGACACGCTGGTGCGCTACCACCGCATGCGCGGTTTCGACACCCTGTGGCAGATGGGCACCGACCACGCCGGCATCGCCACCGAGATGGTGGTCAGCCGCAATCTCGCGCTTGAGGGCAAAGGCGAAACCCGCGACAGCCTGGGCCGCGACGGCTTCATCGAGCGCGTCTGGGCCTGGAAGAAAGAGTCGGGCGACACCATCGAGCGGCAGATGCGCCGCATGGGCACCTCGGGCGACTGGTCGCGCAGCGTGTTCACCATGGACCCGATGCCGTCCGAGGCCGTCATCGAGTGCTTCGTGAAGCTGTACGAGCAAGGGCTCATTTACCGTGGCAAGAAATTGGTCAACTGGGACCCGGTGCTGAAGACCGCGATCTCCGACCTCGAAGTGGTCAGCGAGGAAGAGGAAGGCCGGCTGTGGTCGATCCGCTACCCGCTGGCGAACGGCGCGAGCTACGAGCACGTCGAGTTCGATGCCGAGGGCGTCGAGACCCTGCGCGAGACGCGTGACTACCTGGTAGTCGCCACCACCCGCCCCGAGACCATGCTCGGCGACACCGCGGTGATGGTGCATCCGGAAGACGCGCGCTACGCGAGCCTGATCGGCCAGGCTGTGCGCCTGCCGCTGTCGAACCGCGAGATCCCGATCATCGCCGATGCCTACGTCGACAAGGCGTTTGGCACCGGCTGCGTCAAGGTCACGCCGGCGCATGACTTCAATGACTACGCGGTGGGCCAGCGGCACGGCCTGCCAATGATCAACATCCTCACTGACGATGCCGCGATCAACGACAACGGGCCGGAGAAGTACCGTGGCCTCGATCGCTTCGCTGCGCGCAAGATCGTGCTCGCCGACCTCGAAGCCGAGGGCTGGCTGCTGGAGGAGAAGAAACACAAGTTGATGGTCCCGCGTGGCGACCGCACCGGTCAGGTGATCGAGCCCTACCTCACCGACCAGTGGTTCGTGCGCATGGACACCCTGGGCAAGCGCGGCCTGGAGCTGGTTGAGAACGGCACCATCGAGTTTGTGCCGCCGAACTGGATCAACACCTATCGCCACTGGATGGAAAACATCCAGGACTGGTGCATCAGCCGTCAGCTCTGGTGGGGTCACCGCATTCCGGCCTGGTACGACGAGGCCGGCAATGTCGTTGTGGCGCGCTCGGAGGAAGAGGCTTACGCCAAGGCATCAGCTCATGGTGGGCCAGGGCCCACCCTATCCAGGGACAAGGATGTTCTGGAGACCTGGTTCAGCTCGGCCCTGTGGCCGTTCTCCACCCAGGGCTGGCCGGATGCCTCAGCCATGGCCGAGCGCGGCTTCGATCGCTACCTGCCGTCCTCGGTGCTGGTGACCGGCTTCGACATCATTTTCTTCTGGGTCGCCCGGATGGTGATGATGACCGACCACTTCACCGGTCAGATTCCCTTCAAGCACGTCTACATCACCGGCCTGGTGCGCGATGCGCAGGGTCAGAAGATGTCGAAGTCGAAGGGCAATGTGCTCGACCCGATCGATCTGATCGACGGCATCAGCGCCGATGCGCTGGTCGCCAAGCGCACCACGGGCCTCATGAAGCCGCAGGACGCGCCGAAGATCGAGAAGGCCACGCGCAAGGAGTTCCCGGACGGCATTCCGGCCTTCGGAGCGGATGCGCTGCGCTTCACCTTCGCCAGCCTCGCCACCCACGGTCGCGACATCAAGTTCGATCTGAACCGCTGCGAGGGCTACAAGAACTTCTGCAACAAGCTGTGGAACGCCGCGCGCTTCGCGCTGATGAATGTCGGCGAGGCCAGCTTCGAAGGCCAGCCCGATCCGCGCAGCGACGCCGAGCGCTGGATCCTGGCCAAGCTCGACCGCATGGTCGCCGAGGTGCACACGCACTTCGCCGGCTATCGATTTGATCTGGCCTCGCAGGCCATGTACGAGTTCACCTGGAACGAGTTCTGCGATTGGTTCCTGGAACTCGCCAAGCCCGCACTCAGCGGCGACGACGCCGAAGCCGCGAACAGCACCCGCCACACCCTGCTGCACGTGCTGGAAACCCTGCTGCGCGCACTCCACCCGCTGATTCCATACGTCACCGAAGAGATCTGGCAGCACGTCGCGCCGAAGCTCGGCCGCAGCGCCGAGAGCATCAGCCGCACGACCTATCCGGAGGCAGGCGCTGCCGTGGCCTACGCGCAGTCCGAAGCCGACATCGAGTGGCTGAAGCGCGTGGTCAGCGCGCTCCGCCAGATCCGCAGCGAACTGCAGCTGTCGCCCGGCAAGCCGGTGCCACTGTTGCTGGCCGGCGGCGATGCCGCTGACCGTTCACGCTTTGAACGCTTTGGCCGGCAGATCGCGTTTCTGTGCAAGCTGGACTCGCAGACCTGGCTGGCCAGCGAAGCGGACGCGCCGGCGTCGGCGCCCGCAGTGCTGGGCGAGCTGACCCTGCTGATTCCGCTCGAAGGTCTGGTCGATCTCGACGCCGAGCGCGTGCGGCTCGACAAGGAGATCAAGCGCATCCAGGCCGAGATCGGCAAGTGCGAAGGCAAGCTGGGCAACGCCAACTTCGTCGCCAACGCCCCGGCCGAGGTGGTGACGCAGGAGCGTCAGCGCATCGCCGACTTCAACACCCAGCTGAAGGGCCTCGCGGCGCAGCGCGCGCGACTGTAGGGCTGGCGCCCGACCACGGGCTTCAGCCGACAGGCGCGCGCATCAAGGCCAGATTCGGCCCCGGGCTGTCGAAGGCCAGACCCAGCCAGTCGGCCACCCAGCGCAGGCTGCGCTCGCGGTAGAAGGCGACATGGGTGGGGTCATGCACGTAGCGCCAGCGAGCGAAGTCGTGGTCGTCGCGGCGCCACTGCGTCATCACCGCAAGCCACCCACCGGGCTTGAGCATGCCGCGCAGGCGTTCGAACTCGGCGCGCGGATGGGCGAAGTGTTCGGCCACTTCGGTGCAGGTGATGAAGTCGTAGCGCTGGGCCAGCAGATCCGGGTGGTCTGCAAACAGAGGGTCATAGCCGCAGCAGTCGAAGCCGCGATCGCCGAGCATGGAAACCAGCGCGGGACCCGGCCCGCAGCCGTAGTCGAGGCCGCGCGCGCCCACTCCCAGGCGATCGCAGAGCGGCGCCGCCAGCCGTTCGAGGAAAGCGCGGTAGTCAGGATCGTCCACCTGATTGCGATGCAGCGCGTACTCGGCCCGGGCACGCTCGACGCTCGGCAGATCCGCGCGGTGCATGAAGGCAAGGCCGCAGTCGGCGCACTCCGCATAGGCGCGCCCGTGCACGACCGGCAGTGCGGACAGAGCATCCGACCCACACAGCGGACAGCCGCCGCGCGCGCTTTCAGACACCCGCACGCGCCGCCCGCCGCGCCAGCGCACGCCAGTCGAAGGCCGCGATCTGATCGGGGGGCACGCGCAGTCCGTCGGCCTCCACCAGCTCCACCGCCTGGTAGCGAGCGAGCAGCGAGTCGAGCGCCAGCGCGCCGCTGCGTCGCGGCGTTCCCGGCGTCCACCACGGATGTTCGCAGCACTCGTAGCGCACAACCCCGCCGTGGAAACCGAAGAAGAACGGCATGCCGGGCAGCGCGCCATGCGCAGGATCATCCGCATGCGGGCGATGCAGGACCTCCAGCTCGGTGTCGAGCAGCCAGGGCGTCCAGCTGGGAAGCTGCGAGTCCGGCGCGTGCACCAGCAGCAACCAGCGGCCTTCGGCCGACCACACCATCGACGGGCTCAAGCCCGCGCAGGCCAGACCGCCGCGCGTGCAGAGCACGCCTGCGAAGCGCGCATCCTGCGGGCGCGGGCCGGCATCGTCGTAGCGGCCGCGCGCCGCTTCAAGGTAGGCCCAGGTCGCCATCGGCCCGGGGTAGATCAGATCGAAGGCGGCCATCGGCGAGGGCGGCACTCGCACCCGGACATGCCGCGGGGCAGGCCCCTGCAGGGTCTGGCCGTCCGCGCTCACGCTGTAGCGGTCGCAGGCGAAGCGCAGCCACTGGTTGCGCCGCGGCTGCAGGAAGGAAGCGCCCTGTGCGGGCGCGGGCGACTCGCGCTGCAGCGTGCCGCCGGGCGACTGGACACGCCCCAGCACGCGCCGCACCTGAAGCACGCCTTGTGACATCGCGATCGGGCGCAGATCAAAGCCCTGCGCGGAGCCGGAAAGCAGCGCGCGGCTTGCCGTATCCACCACCATGCAGGTGTCCGGCACGGCACCATCGCGGGCGGCGGCCTGCAGCACGAGGTGTCGACCGTCGTCCGACCACAGGTGGGCGAGTCCCAGCGGACTGAAGGGCAACACTTCGCCGTCAAGCCGGCAGCGCCAGCAGCGGTCGGCCTGCCGCTGGAACAGGGCGACATGACCGGACGGCCCGAGGCTTTCCACTTCGGCGCGACGCTCGCTGTCGGCGGGGTCATCCAGTCGCAGCCAGAGCATGAGCTCGCCAGGCATCACCACTTCGGTGTAGTTGACCGCGCCGTCCGGCAGCGGCTGCGCCCACTGCGCGCCGACGCCGGTGCGCTGTCCGGTGTCCGCGCTCGGGGCATCCCAGGGCTGGGGATAACTCGAGGCAGGAAGGGCTTGTTTCAGCTCGATCCCAACGCGCTGCTGGTCGAGCACGCGGACCCGGCCGAGACTCAGGCCCGGGTGGCCGTGGGCCACGTCCCAGCGGAGCGGAACCCGCCGCGCGTTCAAGCCATCCTCATGCAGCCAGGCGCCGGCACCGTCATCGGGCACCAGCAGCAGGGCCCGGCCATCGGCGCGCCACACCGCCGACTCCGGTCCGGCGACGGTGAAGGGCAGGCGATCGCGATCGAGGCGCACTTCATAGCGCGGCTGCAGCGCGTAGCGCAGCGGGTGCAGCGCTTCCGCCACCTGCGAGGGCTCGCGCAGAGCGACGAAGGCAAGCCGCGGCCGACCTTGCGGATCGGGGATTTCGATGCGATCCGCCGCGGCGCGAGCGCATTCCTCCTCGCTCAGCCATAGACCGAAACGCAGAGTGAGCGGCTCGTCGACGTCCGCGAGCCGGCGCCACTGCTCGATGGCTCTGGGCCAGCGCTCGCTGGACTCGATGCTGGACCACAGCTCGGCCCCTTCGCGCCATTCGTAGCGTCGCGAAGCTTGCCGATCAAGCGCCAGCACGCCCCCGTTACGCAGGCTGCGCACCACGATCCAGCGTCCGTCCCGGGACACATGCAGACTGCGATCACGGCCTTCCAGCAGATGCCCGTCCTCGAAGACCCACGTCGAGCCCTGCGGCTGCGACGATCGCGGCTTCGCGCCGGGCACCATGCGGAAGCGCAGGCCGCTGCCGGGAAGACGCGACCACACCTGCCCACCCGGGCCGTTGAGTGCGTGCTCACTGGTGAACGGATAGCGGGCGGCCAACTCGGGGCTCGGGCGGAGCATCCTCGCGAACACCCGACCGTGGAGGAGCACACCCAACACCGCCGTCGCCACGCCGAGCACGATCGCCAGCCAGGGGCCCAGCGCTGGCCAGGCCCAGGCGCACAGACTGGCCCCGAGCGACAGCGGCATCAGCCCTGACAAGGCGCGCAGGAAATGCGGCGCGCGACCCCGCCCGCGTCGCTCCACCGCGATGCTGAACGCGAAGGCTGACAGCGCGCCCAGCCAGATCAGAACCACCAGCCAAGGCGGCAGGAACGCGACCCCGAAGCACAACAGCACGGCCAACAGCGTTTCCAGCAGTGCGGGCATGCAGGCGATTGCAGAAGATGAGGTCCGGCGAGTCTAACCGCCTCGTAGAAAAAAGTGTGATGCAAGACTCAGCGCGGCCGTGAGTGGTGGCGCACTTGCGTCACTTCACGTCAGATGCTGCTGAAACTGGG
>JBIJCA010000391.1:0-3445 GCA_044344935.1 Aquimonas sp.
GCGAAGAAGACGAACAGCGGCGACGTGGGATCAGAGATCCGCAGCGGGCGATGGGTCGAAGGCGCGGTGGTCATGAGCGGGCAACAGGAATTGTGGGCCACCACGCGGGTGCAGCGTGTCGTCGAAGCCACAATCCCATCGTGCACGCCCTGGCTGACGAGGACCTGATCGTGCTCAGGCCCGAGGGCCTGTACTGCCCGGCAGGCGACTTCCACATCGACCCCTGGCGCCCGGTGCCGCGGGCCGTGATCACGCACGCACACAGCGACCACGCACGGCCCGGCAGCGCGCTCTACTTCGCCCATACCGACAGCCTGCCCCTGCTGCGCTGGCGCCTGGGCGAGGACGCCAACCTGCAGCCGGTGACCTACGGCGAGCGATTCCGCCTGGGCGGGGCGAGCGTCAGCCTGCATCCCGCGGGCCACGTGCTGGGCTCGGCACAGGTGCGGATCGAATACGGCGGCGAGGTCTGGGTGATTTCCGGCGACTACAAGCGCGACCCCGACCCGACCTGCACCGGCTTCGAGGTCGTGCCCTGCGACACCTTCATCACCGAGGCCACCTTCGCCCTGCCCGTCTACCGCTGGCGCCCGACCGGCGAGGTCGCGGCGGACGTGCTGGCCTGGTGGGACGACTGCGCGCAGCGCGGCGAGACCGCCGTGCTTGGCTGCTACGCGCTGGGCAAGGCGCAGCGCCTGCTGGCCGAGATCGGCGCGCTGGACGGCGCGCGTGGGCGACGGATCCTGTTGCACGGCGCGATGGCGCCGGCGGTGGAGATCTACCGCGAGGCCGGCATCGCCCTGCCGCCCACCGAAACCGTCAGCGAGCAGGCCCGGGGCAAGGACCTCGCCGGCGAGCTGGTGCTCGCACCACCCTCGGCACTCGGCACGCCGTGGATGCGCCGCTTTCGCAGTGTGTCCACCGGCTTCGCGTCCGGCTGGATGCGCCTGCGCGGCAACCGCCGTCGGCGTGGCTTCGACCGCGGCTTCGTGCTGAGCGACCACGCCGACTGGCCCGGCCTGATCGACAGCGTGCTCGCCACCGGCGCGCGCCGCGTGCTGGCCACCCACGGCAGCACCGACGTGTTCGTGCGCTGTTTGAACGAGCGCGGCGTCGAAGCCGCAGCGCTGGCCACCGAGCTGGGCGGCGAGAACTGATGCGCGCCTTCGCCGAGCTGTATCGCGAGATCGAGAGCAGCACCTCGATCAAGCGCAAGCGCGAGGCGCTGGTGGCCTACTTCGAGCGCGCCCCGCAGGCCGATGCCGCCTGGGCCCTGCACTTTCTGCTCGGCCGCAAACTCGGCCGGATCGCGACCAGCGGCGAGCTGCGCGCCTGGGTCGGCGAGGTCAGCGGACTCGCGCCCTGGCTGATCGAGGACAGCTACGCCCACGTCGGCGACCTCGCCGAAACCCTGAGCCTGCTGCTGCCCGAGCCGGCGACCACAGCGCCCGAGCGCGCGCTGTCGAGCTGGGTCGAAGACGTGCTGCTGCCGCTGCGCGGCGCGCCGGTCGAGACGCGGCAGCGCGCCCTGCGCGCGGCCTGGGCCGAGTTGCCCGAACTCGAACGTCTGGTCTTCAACAAGCTGCTGACCGGGGCGCTGCGGATTGGCGTTTCGGCCGGCCTGGTGCAGCAGGCATTGGCGCAGATCGCCGGCGTCGATGCCGCGCTCATCGCGCAGCGGCTGCTCGGCGAGTGGACGCCGTCGACGGACTTCATGGCGCACGTGCTCGCGCCCACCGATGCCAGCGCGAGTGCCGTCGCCATTCAGCCCTTCCAGCTCGCCTCGCCGCTGGAAGACCCGCCCGAATCCTTGGGCCCGATCGAAGACTGGCAGCTCGAATGGAAGTGGGACGGCATCCGCGCCCAGCTGCTGCGAACCGCCGACGGCGTGGTGTTCTGGTCGCGCGGCGAAGAGCGCCTCGACGGTCGCTTCCCCGAACTCGAAGCCGCCGCCATGCACCTGCCCGAAGGCTGCCTGCTCGACGGCGAGATCCTCGCCTGGAAAGACGATGCTCCCCTGCCCTTCGTACAGCTGCAGAAGCGCATCAACCGGCTCAAGCCCGGGCCCAAGCTGCTGGCCGAATGTCCGCTGCGCTTTCTCGCCTATGACCTGCTGTTCATGCGCGGAGCGGACCTGCGCGCAGCGCCCCTGTCGCAGCGCCGCTCAGCGCTCGAAGGTCTGCTGATCGAGAGCGCGACTGGACGGGGGCCCGGTGCGAAGGCTCAGGCGCAAGCCGACGGCGTAGGCCTCCGCGAACGGCGCAGTGGCCGTGCGACAGCGCAGGTGCAAGCGAGCGTCCCGAGCTCAGCCGATCCGCAGACGCCGGGCGTTTCGGCACACGCAAGCGCTCTGGACTCGAACGACCTCCGCGCAACCTCGGTGGACGGCGCAATCATCCCGCCAACACCCCTGTCTTCAGGCAGAGTCTTCGGGGACACGTTGCCGACGCTTGGCATTTCACAGCGGGTCGATGTGCAGAACTGGAATGCCGCCGAGGCCCTGCGCGCCAGCGCCCGCGAGCGCGGCGTCGAAGGTCTGATGCTCAAACGCGCCGACAGCCCCTGGCAGCCCGGCCGCAGGCGCGGCGCCTGGTGGAAATGGAAGCTCGATCCGCTGAGCATCGACGCCGTGCTGATCTACGCCCAGGCCGGCCACGGCCGCCGCGCCACGCTCTACACCGACTACACCTTCGCCCTGTGGGACGGCGAGCAGCTGCTTCCGATCGCCAAGGCCTATTCCGGCCTGGACGACGCCGAGATCCTGCGGCTCGACCGCTGGATCCGCGCCAATACGCTGGAGCGCTTCGGGCCGGTGCGCTCGGTCAAGGCCGAGCTGGTGTTCGAGCTGGGCTTCGAGGGCGTGAACCTGTCCAGCCGCCACAAGTCCGGCGTGGCCCTGCGCTTCCCGCGCATCCTGCGCTGGCGCGAGGACAAGCCCGCACATGAGGCCGACCCGCTCAGCGAACTTCGTCGTCTGGCCGAACGATTGGCGCGGGTATCAGGCGAGGCGATCAAATGACTACGACGCCCGTAGGGTGGGCCCTGGCCCACCATGAGCCCCACGCTCGCCTCGGTCCTGCGCGGCAGCGACGCCTGCTCGTGCGACCGATCGACCGCAGGCGTGAGACGCAACGAGGTCGTGGCCACGGTGGGCCAGGGCCCACCCTATGGGGTTCTGCAGGGCCCACCCTATGGAGTCTGCGCCATCACATACGGCAGGTCTCGCCCCACCAAAGCCCAACCCTGGCCCAGGTCTGTCTCCATCGCATAGGGTGGGCCCTGGCCCACCATCAGCTCCACGCTCTCCTCGGTCCTGCGCGGCAGCGACGCCTGCTCCTGCGACCGATCGGCCACAGGCGTGAGACGCAACGAGGTCGTGGCCACGGTGGGCCAGGGCACACCCTATGGGGTTCTGCAGGGCCCACCCAATGGAGTCTGCGCCATC
>JBIJCA010000376.1:0-3612 GCA_044344935.1 Aquimonas sp.
GACGTGATGGCGATTCCCACCGATGCGCCGCACGCCGACAGCGCCTACGCCTTCATCGACTACCTGCTGGAGCCGCAGGTGATCGCCGCGATCACCAACTATGTGGCCTACGCCAATCCCAACCCGGCCTCGAAGGCCTTTGTCGACGCCGAGATCCTGCAGGACGGTGGCGTCTATCCGTCGGACGACGTGATGGCCAAGCTGGTCGATCCCAAGCGCCTGCCCGAAGACGCACAGCAGGCGCGCGTGCGCGCCTGGACGCAGATCAAGTCGGGTCGCTGAGACCTCCCGCTCCCAGGGTCCGCCGGTAGCGGCGGACCCTGTGTTCGCCAGCACGAGTGAACACGCATGGCCCAACCTGGACGCAAGCAGGCGCCCATCGAGCCCTGGCAGCAGCCTGACGCGCAGCCGTTTCTGCGCATCGAGGGTGTCACCAAGACCTTCGGCAAGACCTACGCGGTCGACGACGTCAGCCTGAACGTCTACCAGGGCGAGTTCTTTTCGCTGCTAGGCGGTTCGGGCTGCGGCAAGTCGACCCTGCTGCGCATCCTGGCGGGGCTGGAGACCGCCGACAAAGGGCGCATCCTGCTCGGCGAGCGCGACATCACCGATCTGCCGCCCTACGAGCGTCCGGTCAACATGATGTTCCAGAGCTATGCGCTGTTCCCGCACATGAGCGTGGAGCAGAACATCGCCTTCGGCCTGCAGCAGGATCGCCTGCCCAAGGGCGAGATCCGCGACCGCGTGGCGAGCATGCTGGAGCTGGTCAAGCTGCAGGACTTCGGACGTCGCAAGCCCGACCAGCTGTCGGGTGGTCAGCGTCAGCGCGTGGCCCTGGCGCGTGCGCTGGCCAAGCAGCCGAAGCTGCTGTTGCTTGACGAGCCGCTGGGCGCGCTGGATCGCAAGCTGCGCGAGCACACCCAGTTCGAACTGGTCGGCATCCAGGAGCGCGTCGGCGTCACCTTCATCACCGTCACCCATGACCAGGAAGAGGCCATGACGATGTCCTCGCGCGTGGCGGTCATGGACGCGGGGCGGATCGTGCAGGTCGCCACGCCGGCCCAGCTCTACGAATTCCCGGCCAGCCGGCTGGTGGCCGAGTTCATCGGCGCCGTCAACATCTTCGAGGGCCGCGTTTCCGCGCAGCGCGACGAGGAGCTGGAGTTCGCCTGCGAGAAGCTCGGCGGCGAGTTCCTGATGTGGCATTCCGACCCGCTGCCGCTGGGTACGCCAGTGGCAGTGGCCGTGCGGCCGGAGAAGCTGAGCGTGCACGATGCGCCGCCGTCCGATCGCCGCAACTGCGTGCGCGGACGTGTCGTGGAGATCGCCTATCTGGGCGACGTGTCGATCTATCACGTCGCCACCGTGCATGGCCAGATCATGCGCGTGCAGATCACCCACGAGGCCCGCTACGAGCGCCCGCACTACAGCTGGGACGACGAGCTGTACCTGAGCTGGGATCCCGATGACGGCGTGGTGTTGACGAGCTAGGCATGGGCGACTTCACGGCCAGCGCTGAGGACAGGGTGCATGCACCTCGCAGCACCCCTGCGGCCTTCGCGTGCACGACGCGGATTGCTGGTTTCTCCCCCCTCGCTTCCTGTGTAGGTCGGGGCAGGGCGCGGGCCGACGTGGGTCAAGACCCACCGTGTGAGAGCTCGGGATGGCGTGAGCTCAGGGCGCTCCGCCCCGCTCTCACTGCTCGCTGCTCTGCATTCACTCGTCCCGGCTCTGCACTCGTTCCTCCTTCCTCTCCACGCGTTTCTGCTGAAGACCGGGGCAATGCACAGGCCATGGTGGGTCAAGACCCACCCTATGGGCGCTCCCGGTTGGCGATTGGCGGCGCGGAGGGCTGGGCATGAGCAATGGAGGCGGATTCAACTGGCTGAGCCTCTGGTACCAGGTCTTCCTGGGCTTCTACCAGCGCATCGGACTGCTCGGCCGCGAGCTGCGTCAGCGGCGCGGGCGGATCTTCGTCGCCGGCGTGCCGATGCTCTGGCTTGGCCTGTTCTTCCTCGTGCCCTTTCTGATCCTCGCCAAGATCAGCCTGACCGATCCCATGCCGGGCGCGCGCCCGCCCTACGGCGATCTGCTGAGCTGGGGCGAACACTGGCGGCTGCAGCTCACCCTCAACCTCGGCAACTACCTGCAGCTGTTTGAGGACTCGCTGTATCTCGCGGCGTATCTGAACTCGCTGAAGATCGCCGCGGTCTCGACGTTTTTCGCTCTGCTGGTCGGCTACCCGATGGCCTACGGCATCGCGCGGGCGACGCCGCGCTGGCGGATGGTGCTGCTGATGCTGGTGATCCTGCCGTTCTGGACCAGCTTCCTGATCCGCATCTACGCCTGGATCGGCTTGCTCCGGAACAACGGTCTGATCAACCAGACCTTGCAGTGGCTGGGCCTGATCGACGAGCCGCTGCGCATGCTCAACACCGATTTCGCGATCTATGTCGGCATCGTCTATTCGTATCTGCCTTTCATGGTGCTGCCGCTTGCGGCAAACCTGATGAAGCTGGACCGCCGTCTGCTGGAGGCGGCCTTCGACCTCGGCTGCCGGCCGATGCAGGCGTTCTGGCGCATCACCTTTCCGCTGTCGATGCCGGGCGTCATCGCCGGCTGCCTGCTGGTGTTCATCCCTGCGGTCGGCGAGTTCGTTATCCCCGACCTGCTGGGCGGCTCCGATGCCCTGATGATCGGGAAGGTGCTCTGGACCGAGTTCTTCCACAACCGCAACTGGCCGGTGGCCTCGTCGGTGGCGATGGCCATGCTGATGCTGATCGTGATTCCGGTACTGCTGTTCGAGCACGTGCAGAACCGGCGCGCCGAAAAGGAGGCGAGGAAGTGAAGCGCGGGATTAGGGTTTCGAGATTCGGGATTCGCGAAGCCGTGGCTTGCGTCGACCTTCCCCCGTGCGGCCATAGGGTGGGTCTTGACCCACCGGAGCTCGACGCTTGCCTCGGTGTCGCGTCGTGCGGTCTACCGTCCGCCCGGAAGGGCGGTGGTTGCGGTGACCGATCAAGCAATCCCACACCGGCGCGGGGTCATGGCCACGGTGGGCCAGGGCCCACCCTATGGGGGCGCTCCAATCTGCCGACCTTCGGCGATCCCCAATCCCGAATCCCCAACCGCGTCTTGCCGCCCACGCGGCAAGACCCGCGCAACGCGCGCACGCCATGAACCGCAAACCCTTCCTGCTGTTCACCGCGATGGCCTTCGGCTACGCCTTTCTCTATCTGCCGATCATTTCGGTGATCGTCTACAGCTTCAACAGCTCCCGACTGGTGACGGTCTGGGGTGGATTCTCGACCGAGTGGTACGGGCGCCTGTTCGAGAACGAGCAGATCCTGCAGGCGGCCGGCCGCAGCCTGCTGATCGCCGCCACGGCGGCCAGCCTTGCGGTGGTGATCGGCACCTTCGCCGCGACTGCGCTGACGCGTCTGGGGCGCTTCCGCACGCGCCCGCTGCTTTCGATCATGACTTCGGCACCGCTGGTGATGCCCGAGGTCATGCTGGGCCTGTCGGCGCTGCTGCTGTTCGTGTTCCTGCAGCAGCTGACGGGCTGGCCCGCGCAGCGCGGCTTCACCACGATCGCGATCGCCCACATCACCT
>JBIJCA010000414.1:0-3055 GCA_044344935.1 Aquimonas sp.
CCGGCAGCATGCTGCACGGATTTCAGGTTGTTGAACTTGACCGTACCGCTGGTACGCACCGAGACGTTGTCGACTGCAGCCGCGCGCGAGGCGGCGCCGCCGATGTGGAAGGTACGCATGGTCAGCTGGGTACCCGGCTCGCCGATCGACTGCGCGGCGATGACGCCCACAGCCTCGCCGATGTTGACGACGTGGCCACGCGCAAGGTCACGGCCGTAGCACTGGCCGCAAACGCCGAAGCTCGATTCGCAGGTGATCGTCGAACGGACTTTGAGAACCTGAACGCTCGCGTCTTCAAGTTTCTGCACCCACTTCTCGTCGAGCAGGGTGTTGCGAGTGACGAAGGGATCCTCGTCATTGCCGGGCAGGTACACGTCTTCAGCCACGATCCGGCCAAGCACGCGCTCGCGCAGCGGCTCGACCACATCGCCGCCTTCGACGATCGGGGTCATGGTCAGGCCGTTGGTGGTTCCGCAGTCGACTTCCGTGATCACCACGTCCTGCGCAACATCAACCAGTCGGCGGGTCAGGTAACCCGAGTTCGCGGTCTTGAGCGCGGTATCGGCCAGGCCCTTGCGGGCGCCATGGGTCGAGATGAAGTACTGCAGGACGTCAAGTCCTTCGCGGAAATTGGCCTTGATCGGCGTCTCGATGATCGAGCCATCCGGCTTGGCCATCAGACCGCGCATACCGGCCAGCTGTCGAATCTGAGCCGCGGAGCCACGGGCGCCGGAGTCGGCCATGATGTAGATCGAGTTCATCGACTTCTGGTCGATCGTCTCGCCCTTGGCATTTTGGACCTTCTCGGTGCCGATGCCTTCCATCATCGCCTTGGCGACCTGCTCGTTGGTGCGCGACCAGATGTCGACGACCTTGTTGTAGCGCTCGCCGGCGGTCACCAAACCGCCCTGGTACTGTTCCTGAATCTCCAGTACTTCGCGCTCGGCGCCGGCGAGAATCTTGCGCTTTGCATCCGGGATGACCATGTCATCGATGCCGATCGAAACACCGGCGCGGGTGGCGTTGCGGAAGCCGGTGTACATCAGCTGATCGGCGAAAATGACCGTGTCCTTCAGCCCAAGGTGCCGGTAGCAGGCGTTGATGAGACGGCTGATCGACTTCTTGTTCAGCTCACAGTTGACCAGATCGAAGGGCAGGCCCACCGGCAGGATCTCGGCCAGCAGGGCGCGACCGACCGTGGTGTCGATAATCGCGGTGTTCTCGGTCCGGGTGCGATCTTCTGCGATGATCGTCTGCTTCAGGCGAAGCTTGATCTTGGCGTGGATTTCGACCATGCGGTTGTCGTAGGCGCGCTGCACCTCCGCCAGATTGGCAAAGACCATGCCCTCGCCTTTCTTGTTTTCCAGGGCGCGAGTCATGTAGTACAGGCCCAGAACGACGTCCTGAGTCGGCACGATGATCGGCTCGCCGTTGGCCGGCGACAGGATGTTGTTGGTCGACATCATCAGGGCGCGCGCTTCGAGCTGGGCTTCCAGCGACAGCGGCACGTGCACGGCCATCTGGTCGCCGTCGAAGTCGGCGTTGAACGCGGTACAGACCAACGGATGCAGCTGGATCGCCTTGCCCTCGACCAGCACGGGCTCGAATGCCTGGATGCCGAGACGGTGCAGGGTCGGCGCGCGGTTCAGCATCACCGGATGCTCGCGGATCACCTCTTCGAGGATGTCCCACACTTCCGCCGACTCACGCTCGACCAGCTTCTTGGCGGCCTTGATGGTGGTCGCCAGGCCACGACGCTGCAGCTTGGAGAAGATGAAGGGCTTGAACAGCTCCAGCGCCATCTTCTTGGGCAGGCCACATTCATGCAGGCGCAGGGTCGGACCGACCACGATGACCGAACGGCCCGAGTAGTCGACGCGCTTGCCCAGCAGGTTCTGGCGGAAGCGTCCCTGCTTGCCCTTGATCATGTCGGCCAGGGACTTCAGCGGGCGCTTGTTGGTGCCGGTGATTGCACGGCCACGGCGACCGTTGTCCATCAGGGCGTCAACCGACTCCTGCAGCATCCGCTTTTCGTTGCGCACGATGATGTCGGGCGCAGCCAGCTCGAGCAGACGCTTGAGGCGGTTGTTGCGGTTGATCACGCGGCGGTACAGGTCGTTCAGATCGGACGTAGCGAAGCGGCCACCGTCCAACGGCACCAGCGGGCGCAGGTCCGGCGGCAGCACCGGCAGCACGGTCATCACCATCCACTCAGGACGGTTGCCGGACTCGATGAAGGCTTCCATCAGCTTGATGCGCTTGGACAGCCGCTTGAGCTTGGTTTCGCTGTTGGTCGACGCGATCTCTTCCTTGAGCTGGGCGAGCTCCGCCTTCAGGTCGATCGACTTCAGCAGTTCATAAACGGCCTCTGCGCCCATGCGGGCATCAAAGTCATCGCCGTGCTCAGTGACCGCCTGCAAGTACTGCTCTTCGGTCAGCAGCTGGCCGCTTTCGAGCGGCGTCATGCCGGGCTCGATCACGCAGTAGGCCTCGAAGTACAGGATGCGTTCGATGTCGCGCAGGGTCATGTCCAGCATCAGGCCGATGCGCGATGGCAGCGACTTAAGGAACCAGATGTGCGCGACCGGGCTGGCGAGATCGATGTGGCCCATGCGCTCACGGCGCACCTTGGCCAGAGTCACTTCCGTTCCGCACTTCTCGCAGACAACCCCGCGGTGCTTCATGCGCTTGTACTTGCCGCACAGGCACTCGTAGTCCTTGATGGGACCGAAGATCGCAGCGCAGAACAATCCATCGCGCTCGGGCTTGAACGTCCGGTAGTTGATCGTCTCGGGCTTCTTCACCTCGCCGTACGACCACGAACGAATCAGGTCGGGCGAGGCCAGCGCGATCTTGATGGCGTCGAAGTCGAGCGTCTGGCGCTGCTGATTGAAGAGGTTAAGCAGGTCTTTCATTGCAGTCTCCGGGATTCGGGAGTCGGGAGTTGGGAATCGGTCAGAGCGGGGAACCGGGCGTTTCAGGAATCTCTGTCGGCGTGTGACGCCGCTTCAACGATTCCCGATTCCCGATTCTCCATTCCCAGCTCCTCAGTGCT
>JBIJCA010000111.1:0-13211 GCA_044344935.1 Aquimonas sp.
GATGACTTCCGAGCGCGTGGTGAAGGGCTGGCCGGTGATGCGATCGGCGGCGCTGGCGGGGGTGGCCTGCAGCAGCAGGCTGAGTGACAGGGCGAGCGGGGCGAGCAGCAGACGCATGGCGGGCTCCAGCGGGTGGGCGAGCCTGCGAGTGTGCGCCGCTGGGGTGTGTGCGGCCTGTGGCTTTGGTTGGAAGAGTTGGGAACGGGGATTGGGGATTAGGGATTCGCCGCCGGTGGGTTCATGCCTTGTCGGAGGCGGTCGATCTAGGCAAGACGCCCCCCGTAGGTTGGGCCAAGCGCAGCGCGGCCCAACGTCGCAACAACGGCGCTCGCGACAAGGTTGGAAGGCGCCCAGTTGGGCCGCGCTTCGCTTGGCCCAACCTACAGACGCCGATGACCCTTTGCCTGTTGCTCAGCCCACCACGGTCGATTGCGCCGCGTCGCGCTCCGCCAATCCCGAAGCCCGAATGCCCACTCCCCGCTTCAAGAACACCAGCAGCAGAGAGATCGCCGCCGGCGTCATGCCGGGGATGCGGCTGGCCTGGCCCACGGTTTCGGGTCGGGTTGCGCGAAGTTTCTGCAGCACTTCTGCCGATAGCCCCGAGATGCTGGCGTATTCGAAATCGGCGGGAATCGGCGTGCTCTCGCTGCGCCGCGCGCGTTCGATCACCTCGCGCTGGCGTTCGACGTAGCCGCTGTAGCGCACCTGCACTTCGATCTGCTCGATGGCTTCGACGTCGTCGATGCTGGGGCCCAATGCCTCGACCTGCATCAGCTTCGCGTAGTCGATCTCCGGGCGCTTCAGAAGATCCAGCGCCGGCGTCTCCCGGCTGACCGGCACGTCGAGCTGCTGCGCAATCGCGGCACCCAGCGCGTTGTTCGGCGCGGCCCAGATCGCTGCGAGACGCGCGCTCTCGCGCTCGATCGCTTCGCGCTTGGCGCTGACCCGCGCCCAGCGCGCGTTGTCGACCAGGTTCAAGTCGCGACCGATGGATGTGAGCCGCAGATCGGCATTGTCTTCGCGCAGCTGCAGGCGGTACTCGGCGCGCGAGGTGAACATGCGGTAGGGCTCGGGCGCGCCCATGGTGATGAGGTCGTCGATCAGCACGCCGATGTAGGCCTCGTCGCGGCGCGGTGACCAGGGCGCTTCGCCGCGCGCATGGCGGGATGCGTTCAAGCCCGCGATCAGGCCCTGCGCCGCGGCTTCTTCATAGCCGGTGGTGCCGTTGATTTGTCCGGCGAAAAACAGGCCTTCGATGGCCTTGGTCTCGAGCGAGGCCTTCAGTCCGCGCGGGTCGAAGAAGTCGTACTCGATGGCATAGCCCGGGCGGGTGATCTCGGCCCGCTCGAAGCCGCGGATCGAGCGCACCAGATCCACCTGCACGTCGAAGGGCAGCGAGGTCGAGATGCCGTTGGGATAGATCTCATGCGTGTTCAACCCTTCTGGCTCGACGAAGATCTGGTGCGAGTCGCGCTCGGCGAAGCGCACCACCTTGTCTTCAATGGAAGGGCAGTAGCGCGGTCCGGTGCCTTCGATCTGGCCGGAATACAGAGGCGAGCGGTCCAGTGCGCCGCGGATGGTCTCGTGGGTCTGCGTGGTGGTGTGGGTGATCCAGCAGGGCACCTGGCGTGGATGCAAGTCGCGCGAACCCATGAAGGAGAACACCGGCGCCGGATCATCGCCGGGCTGGATCTCCATCACCGAGTAATCGAGGGTGCGGCCGTCGATGCGCG
Source organism: Aquimonas sp. (assembly GCA_044344935.1). Lineage (GTDB taxonomy): Bacteria > Pseudomonadota > Gammaproteobacteria > Xanthomonadales > Xanthomonadaceae > Aquimonas. The sequence continues at coordinate 1,734 of JBIJCA010000111.1, forward strand.
GCGGCGTGCCGGTCTTGAGCCTGCCCACGCCGAGATCGAGTTCGCGCAGCTTCTCGGCGAGCGCAACCGCCGGCGGGTCGCCGGCGCGTCCGCCGCTGTACTGCGCGGGGCCGATGTGGATGCGGCCAGCGAGGAAGGTGCCGGCGGTCAGCACCACGGACGGCGCGAAGAAATCGAGGCCCATCTGCGTGCGCACGCCGACCACGCGCGCGCCTTCGATCAGAAGATCGTCGACCGCCTGCTGGAACAGGCGCAGGTTCGGCGCGTTCTCCACCGCTTCGCGGATCGCCGCGCGATAGAGCATGCGGTCGGCCTGGCAGCGCGTCGCGCGCACCGCCGGGCCTTTGGAGGCATTCAGCGTGCGCCACTGGATGCCCGCTCGGTCGGCGGCCCAGGCCATGACGCCGCCGAGCGCATCGACCTCGCGGACCAGATGACCCTTGCCGATGCCGCCGATGGCGGGATTGCAGCTCATCGCGCCGATGGTCTCGATGCTGTGGCTGAGCAGCAGGGTGCGCGCGCCTGAACGGGCCGCGGCGAGTGCCGCTTCAGTGCCGGCGTGGCCGCCGCCGACGACGATGACATCGAACTGAGACATGAGGAAATCCGGGTCTGGAGCCGCGCTTGAGGCCGCGCGGGCACGGGGTTCGGCAGCGAAGGGCGAATTCTGACCTGCTTTGTCCGAATCCGCAGGCCCACTGCCCACTGCGAGAGGGAAGATGTGAAGGGAGCGCACGCCGTCGCCGGCGCGATCAGCTGTGGACGCGCGAGGCCGGCACCGGCCGCACTGCGTTTTTGTAGAGCGCCGCCTGCCTCGCTGCATGCGCTGCCCAACGGCCTGCTGGCGCGGAACCCGAGGCCTTTCCCGGAGGCACGCGTTCACAGGTTCAGGGTGAGCGCGATCGCATTTGGCACGCTGTGTGCTTCGCCACTCATGCACCCGCGGCGGCTGACCGCAAGGTGGCCGGGTATGGAACAGGGACCGGCCATGCGCGACGAGGGGAAGCAGGGCGCGCGGCCGCGGTCTTCAGGACGCGGTCGCGGCGCCGGTGGCAGTGCATGCACGGACACCTTATCGATCATCCGCTACGCAGTCGGTTGGCGGCGTGACAGAGAGGTGTGTGCCTGTCGCAGGCAGCGTCTTGAAACAGTGCGAAACCGCTGTGTCGAAACGCAAAGGTGACATCAAGCAAGAACGCGATGGCGCACGCGTTCAAGGGCTGACATCAGGGAGGAAAGTCGGCGCCCGGCAGTCTTAGGAACAGGGGGAATCCAGGGGACCGTTGGCCCGGGCGCCGATGAGCGTGCCATCTGACAGTGGAGATCTGCTCGCGATGCGTCAGAACTCGACCCGTGGCGTCAATGGACCTGATTCTGCCGCTGCTTTGTCGCGCCGTGCAAGCTTTTTTACAAACTCTTGTGAAGTGGGTCACTTCGCATTGACCCACAGTTCAGAAACGCAGACTTGAGGATCGAAGACCATGAGCACGATTCACCACTTCGACACCACCGAAGACCTCCGCTACCGCCACGATCTGATGATCGAGCTGTACCGGGTTGAGCAGGCCCAGGAGCAGGCGCAGCAGCGGGCCAGCGAGGTCGAGCTTGAACGCCTTCAGCGGCAGCAGCGGATGATCCGCGACGCGCTGACGCGGCTCGCGGCCTGAGCTGCCCGAGGCGCCCCGCGCCTGTCTTCCACGCGGACTGTAGCCGCGATGCGTGCACGCCGTCGCGGCTGTGGGTCCGCAGCCTCCTCTAGCGCGCGGCGCTTCGGAAGCGTCCGGCGCCGCGTCCATCGCAAGACTGCCGGACGGCGAGAGCGCCGAACGCGCTTCACTGCCCTTGCTTTTCCCGAACCCAAGCCCCGCGAGCGTCCACCGGAAGGCTGATGCGCCACGCAAGCGCATGCGCTCCGCGGCCTGAAGCGGACATCCCGGCAGCAGGCGCAGCAGCGCAGGCGCCCGCCACGGGCCGGGAGCTCACCGCCGCGGCCGCCGTCGCCCACGCTACTCCGGCGGCCAGACTCGAACAGCATGCCCGCCAGCGCCAGCGCCAGCCAGGACGACGCGAACGTCCCGCGCCGCCACGGCGGCTTGGGGGCTTCAGTCGAACGGTAAGGCCTCTCGGGCGCGTGACTCACGGCGCCCACCGTCGTCGCCGCCGGACTCACTCTCGCGGGGGGCCGGCTCCTCGCGGCGCGACTCCATCGGAGCGCTTCGGAAGCTGTCCGAATCCGACCGTTCAAAACGCGGCGCAGGTTCCGGTGCACTGTAGCTGCGGGCGCCGAAATCCGCGGAACGCCCGCCGCGATCCATCCGCGTTTCACTGCGGGGCGTTTCCGGCACGTACCGTTGCTGCGGCGAATAGTCGCGTTGCGGCATGCGAGGTTCGCTTGAGTACTCGCGCACTCGCATCGGCTCGCGCGCCGGTGCGCTCTCGTATTCGCGCACCGGAGCGTTGATGCGCTGGCTGTTCACCGAGCGCTCCCGATAGACCGGCGCATCCTGATACACGCGAGTAGCGCTGCCACGTCCACGCTCGTAGCGCTCACCGTCCGCGCCCCGCATCAGCGGGATGCCTTCGGCGTCGGCGCCGCGCCCGGCGACGCCGCGGCGGCCTTCCACCGGAGCGATGGTTCGCTCACCGCGACCGTAAGTGTCAGGTTCCGACCATGCCTGACGCGTCGATGCGGGCCGTCCGCGCGGCAGCGAGGGCTCATATACAGCGGCCGAACGGGGCTCGCCGCGGTTGCCATAGTCGGCGCCGCGTGAGGGCGCGCGGGCATTTCCATACCCCGTCGGAGCTCGTTGTCCCATGCCGGTGGCGATGCCGGTGCCGCGCGGCGCCGAGCGCTCGCGCTCCTGCCAGGCCAGGCGCTCGGCCTGGTTGCGGGCATGGCCGAAGCGCGGTTGGCTGTAGGTCGGCGAGCGGTACCCGTGGCCGCGAGCGGTGTCGTAATGCCGGTAGCGGTAGCGATCCCAGTCGTAGTAGCTGTCCGCCCAGCTGTACCGGTAGGGCGAGTACCAATGGCTGTAGCCGAAGCCGACGCTGTAACCGCCGCCGTAACTCCAGCGGGAGTAGCTGCTGCCACGCCAGCCGCTGTGGAAGCTGACGCTGAAGTAGTTGCGTGGGAAGAAGGTCACCCCGTAATAGAAACCGGGATGCCAGTAGGGGTCGTGGTACCAGCGATTCACCGGCCAGAACAGAGAGTAGTAGGCCGAGTAGGTGATGTAGTCCGGCGCGTAGTAGCGGTAGCCCGCCGATCCGTAGCGATAGCCGCCACCCGAATAGTAGTCGCCCTGGTCCTCGTAGGCTGGGCTGTAATAACTGTCGTCCCCGACATAGGTGGACTCCCGCGTTGGCGTGCCATCGCGGTAGGTGTAGGTGGGGTAGGTGACGCAGCCGCCCAGCATCAATGCCAGCGGCAGCAGCAGGGCGATCTTCCAGCGGTACATGGCGCACTCCCCAGGTTCAGGACTCGAATACCGGCGTCCGGCGGCGCGATGCGCACACAAGGTGCGCGTCTTTCGCCGAGTCTTCGCCGCGGCGAGTGAATTGCCACTGAAGTGAGCTGGCAGCAACGCGCCCTCGATCGTGAAGGCCGGACGCCACGGGGCGCGACGCGGTCGCCGGCCCGTCTTCTGATTGCTGCCCAGGTGGCCGCGGCACATGCCGCGCAGAGCGCTGCGCACAGGAGTTGCGGGCTTGACTGCGTTTCCAAGGGCGTGTCGAAAGGTAGTGCCCAGGCGGGTGCAGCACCGCGCGAACCGCGGCCCGGAGCGCGCGCTTGGCGACGGTAGAGAAAGCCCACGGCGGCCCTGTCATAAAACCGCAACCGGGCGGTCATAGCGTATAGGGCTGTCGCGGGCACTCTGCACCGCGCCGTTACCTGTCGTCCGGAGCCTCCATGACCCGCCCCAACGCGTTCCGTCCGCGTGCACTCGCTGCTTGCGCGGTGCTGTGCTTTGCGGTTGCCGTCCCCGTACCGGCGCAGGACGCTGCCGATGAACTGGCCCAGGGCCTGATCCGCCTGCGCGGTGAAGTCGAGCAGCTGAACGCCGAGCTGGATCTGCTGCGGGAAGAGCAGCGGGTCAGCTTGGCGGGCTTGAACCAGCAGAAGGCCGAACTGACCAACAGCGCCGAACGCCAGAGCCTTTCCGCCCGCGAGGCCAGGGAAAAGCTCGCGGCCAAGCAGGCCGAGATCGAAGCCCTCGGAGCCAGCGGTGACAACCTGCGGCCGGCTCTCCTCAGTGCGATCGAAGCGCTCAAGACCCACATCCAGTCCGGCCTGCCCTTCAAGGTCGAAGAGCGCGTCGGCGAGCTGGACCGCTTTCGCGCGGAACTGGAGAACGGCAGCGTGCCGGCCCAGCGCGGCGTGAACCGCCTGTGGGCCTACTTCGAAGATGAGTTCAGGCTGTCGCGCGACAACAGCCTGCACACCCAGACGATCGACCTCGGCGGTGAGCGCGTGCTGGCTGACGTCGCCAAGCTGGGCTCGATGACGCTGTACTTCCGCACGCGCGATGGCCGCCTCGGTCAGGCGCAGCGCCAGGCCGGCGGCTGGGCCTTCGTTGAACTCACCGATACCAGCCAGCAGGTGCAGGTCAGCACTTTGTTCGATGCGCTGGGCAAGCAGATCCGCCAGGGCTGGTTCGAACTGCCGCTGGCTGCCGCCGGAGCCGCCCGATGAACCGTTTTTCCACTCTTCTTCTGCTGAGCCTGCTGCCGCTGGCCGCCGTCGCACAGGACAGCGCTCCGGAAGCGCCCGCCGCCAGCGCATCGGCCGCACCCGCGGCTGAGCCCGCGCCGACCGTGTCGGTGGAGCAGGCCTACCGCCGTGAATTCGCTCTGCTGGAGGCGCAGAAGCGCGAACTCACCGCGCGCATCGCCGAGATCCGTCAGCAGACCGAGAGTCGGCAGACGCGCCTCGAGGGCGAAATCGCCGCGCTCGAGAACCGCGTGTTCAGCGAGCGTGCCGAGGCGGAAACGGCCACCGAGGAGCTGACCCGGATCGAGCAGGCTGCCTTCGCGCTTTCCGAAAATGCCGGCTTCATCGATGCCACTCTCGATCAGGCGCGCAGCACGCTGGCCGGTTTCGGCAACGAGTCACTCTCGGCCGACGATTTCGCGTCTCGTGATGAACTTGCCAAGCTGCAGGGCATGTTCGATCAGGGAATCGCGCAGCTGAAAACCCTTGCCGAAATCCGCAGGGAAGCGGGCGCGTTCTTCCTTGCCGATGGAACCGAGGTGCAGGGCCAGATCGTCCGCTACGGCAACATCGCCGCGTTCGGTGTCAGCGAGCAGGGCAGCGGCGCGCTGGTGCCTGCCGGTGGCGGCAGGTTCCGACTGTGGAAAGATCCGGCGGCCGAAAGCGCGCAGGCACTGGCGCAGAACCAGCTGCCCGCCACGCTGCAGGCGTATCTGTTCGAGAACGCCAACACCGCGGTACTCGACCCGGAAGACAAGACCTTCGTCAACGAGATGAAGAAGGGCGGACTGGTCGGCTACATCATCCTGCTGCTGGGGCTTTCCGCCGGCATCCTGGTGGTGCTGCGTGCGCTGTTCCTGCAGCGTGCCGGCGCCAGCATCCACAACATCATGGATGGCGTGGCACCCGCCGTGCGGGCGCGCAAGATCGATGACGCCATCGCTGCTGCCAAGCGCTTCAAGGGCTCGGCTGCACGCGTTGTCACCGCGGCGCTGCGCAACCTCGATCGCGAGCGCGAGCATCTGGATGACATTGTTTCGGAGTCGATCCTGCACGAGTCCACCCACCTCAACCGCTTCGGCGCCTACATCCTGATGATCGCCGCGGTCGCACCCCTGCTCGGTCTGCTCGGCACCGTCACCGGCATGATCCAGACCTTCGATGTCATCACCGAGTTTGGTACCTCCGACCCCAAGCTGCTGTCCGGCGGCATCGCCACCGCGCTGGTGACCACCATGCAGGGCCTGATCGTGGCGATTCCCGCGTTGCTGTTCGGCAGCCTGTTGAACGGCTGGGCCGAGAGCATCAAGGACGACATGGAGAAGTCGGCGCTCAAGGTGGTGAATCTCTACCAGGACGTGCGCGCCGGCGCACCCTCGCGCAACGCCGCCTGACCCGCGCGCGAACGGACAACAGACAGCCATGGCCCTGGGACTCGACCCCGACAGCGGCATCCTAGAATCGATCGGCGCCTACCTCGGTTCCGGTGGCTTCGTCATGCCGGTGCTGGTGGGTTGCGCGGTCGTGCTCTGGTACGCGATCGGCGCGCGCTGGGCACTGCTCCAGCGCGGCAGCAACAAGAACGTTCGGGTGCTGATGAAGCGCTACGCGGACGGCCGTGCAAAGGCGCCCGATGGCATCGTCGACCAGGCCATCGTCCGCGGCATGGCCGTGTGCGCACAGCCGAAAATGAACCTGCGCCGCTATCTCGACGAAGCCTTCGGTGACTTCGACGGTCAGCTCAAGCGGCACGCCACGATGATCACCGCTGTGGTGTCGATCGCGCCGCTGCTCGGCCTGCTCGGCACGGTCATTGGCATGATCGAGACCTTCCGTTCGCTGGGCGACATGAGCCTGTTCTCGCAGGGCGGCGGAATCGCTGCCGGGATCGCCACCGCCCTGTTCACCACCCAGATGGGTCTGGTGGTCGCGGTGCCCGGTGTGATCGTGAAGTTCTTCCTTGACCGTCGCCAGCAGCAGCTGGAACTCGATCTCGCGCAGATCAAGGATCTGCTGATCAGCCGCTTCGACCCCGAAGCCGACCACCGCCATGTGCCGGCTGCGCCGGCATCGAACTGACAAGGCCGCCCGAGCATGTTGCGTCGTCGCCAGAGCAAGTCCCCCGAGGCCGCCGTCGATCTCACCCCGATGATCGACATGACCTTCATCCTGCTGATCTTCTTCATGGTCTCGACGACCTTCGTCAAGGACATGAAGCTCGACATCGACCGTCCGGCCGCGCAGACCCAGGTGGTGGCGTCGACCAAGGCCGTTCGCCTGTACATCGACCGCCAGGGCGAGACCTACCTCGACGGCGAGCCAGTGCGCGAATGGGTGATCCAGTCGCGCGTGCGCGACCAGCTGAAGGGCATGACCCAGAAGTCGGTGCTGGTCATCACCGATGACCTGGTGCCGGCCGAGAAGCTGATCCGCGTGGTCGATGCCGCCCGACTTGCCGGCGCTGAAGACGTTGGTGTCGCCACTGTCGCCGAGGCCGGGGAAGGCTGATGAAACTCCGCGATCCACGCCTGACCGGCCTGGGCGCATCCGCCCTCGGCACCGCCCTGGTGCTGGGCTTGGCGCTGTTCATGAACCGACCCTTCGAAGCGCCTGAAGGCGATGACGGCGACGCTTTCAGCTCGATCGAAGTGGTCAAACGCGAAAAGCCGCCGGCGGCTGAGCCCGTGCGTCGCCCCGAGCCGCCGCGCAGGCCGCCGCAGCGCAGTGCGCCGGCGCCGATCGTCGGCCTCGACAGTGGCCTCTCGGGGCTCGACTTCGGCCTGCCCGGCTTTGACGCCAACGAGCTCGGCCTCGGCAACGACATCCTCGGCGACAGCAGCGATGTGGTGATGACCGATGACACGGTCGATGTCGCCCCGCGCCCGATCATGCAGACACCCATGACCTACCCAGCGCGCGCGCGCGCTCAGGGCGTCACCGGCTATGTGCTGCTCAGCGTGCTGATCGGGCCCACTGGCCAGGTCGAGCGGGTCAAGGTGCTGGAAGCCCAGCCTGCCGGCGTGTTCGACGATGTCGCAGTGGCCGGCGTGCAGACCTGGAAATTCGAGCCGGCCAGCTACCGCGGCGAGAACGTGCGCGTGTGGGCCACCCAGCGCGTGAGGTTCGACCTGTCATGAAGCGACTGATCGCGTTTGCATTCCTGCTGAGCCTGCTCGCCCCGGTTGTCGCGCAGGACAAGAACGACGGCGACGAGGTCGACTTCATCGAGCTCGCCGCCCTGCTGATGCGCGACGGCGAGAGTGCCCGCGCCGCCGAGGCGCTGGCGCGGGTGGACCTGAGCGTCGAAGGCCTGGATCTGTCCAAGTACCACACGGTGCGTGGCCTGATCGCGCTGGAGCAGCAGCAGCTCGAAACCGCCGCCGAGGCCTTCGATGCCGCCGTCGGCGCAGGCCAGACTGAGCCGATGATTCACCTCTACCGCGCCCAGGCCTACTTCGGCTTGGAACGTTACCCGCTGGCGATTGCTGCGCTCGACGAGGCCGGCGAAGCGGTAGCGGGCATCAGCGGCGCGTGGATGCTGCGCGCGCACGCGCAGTGGATGCAGGGCGAGCGTCAGGCGGCGCTGGATACTCTGACTGAGGCTGGCAACCGGTTTCCCGGCAACCTCGGTTTCCAGCGCCGGCAGGTGTTCTATCTGGTCGAAGCCGGGCTGTATGCGGAAGCCGCCGATCTCGGCCGCAACTATCTCAACCGAGGCGAGCCCAAGGCAGACGACTACGCGGCTATCGGAACCGCGCTTCGCCGCAGCCGCTCCTTCGATGAAGCCCTGCGTTTCCTCGAGGCCGCTCGCTTGAAGTTTCCCGAGAACGGCGCGATCGCGCGCGCGCTGGCGCAGACCTGGCTGGAGAGCGGCAATCCGCTGGCGGCTGCCCAGGTGATGGCGGCGCAGGCCGAGCGCGAGCCCGAACTGCTGGTCGAAGCCGCCGAGCTCTATCGGCGCGCCGGCCAGACGGCGCGTGCGCTGAATCTCAATGCGCGCGTCGAGGACGGCGCGCGCAAGCTCAAGCAGCGCGTCGGCCTGCTGATCGCTGCACGCAAATACGCCGAAGTCACCGCGCTGGAAGGCGGCCTGCGTCGCGCCGGCCTGTGGGAGGACGAAGACCTGCGCTACGCACTGGCCTATGCCTGGTATCGGCTGGGTCAGTTCGAGAGTGTCGAGCGCCATTTGCAGGTGCTGACCCGGCCTGAGCTGTTCCGCAAGGCCACCGAGCTGCGGCGACTGATGCAGGAATGTGCCGACACCCCCTGGGCCTGCGCCTGACGTACCCTGCCTGCGCCCTGCGCGCGGGCCATCGATCCTTGGAATGCACGCCATGAAGCGCCGCCTGCTCGCCCTAGCCGTTTCCGCCCTGGTCTGCCAGCAGGCCTGGGCCGCCGAGCCCGCGGAGCTGTCGCTGTATCTGTTCGACGAAGGTCGGCCGGTCGCCGATGCCGAGGTCCAGATCGACGCCGCCACTCGCGGCCGCACCAGCAGTGACGGCGCCCTGAACCTCAGGATCGAGCCGGGCGCGCGGCGCCTGCGTGTGCTCCGCGATGGCGCCGAAGTGCTGAACCTCGAACTGAATCTGGTGGAAGACGAAGACGCCCAGATCATCGCCACCCTGTACCCGGATGCCGCCCCGAGCATCTTCATCGAAAGCACCAATGCCGGCGCCGCCGCTGCCGCCGAAGCCAAGCCCGAGCTCGGCCCGCCCGGCACCCTGAGCGGCCGTGTGATCAACATCGAGGACGGTAAGCCGGTGGCGGGCGCACGTGTGTTCGTCTCCGGCACGCCGATCGATCTGGTCACCGACGCCGAAGGCCGCTTCAGCGCCGACATCGCCCCGGGAAGCTATGCGCTGTCGGTGCTCGCTCCGCGCTTTGCTTCGCGCAGCTTCGAGGGCGTCGCCATCGTCAGCGAACAGACCACCGAGCAGGCGATCGAGCTGACGCCCGCAGGCGTCGAGCTGCCCGAGTTCGTCGTGCTGGAGCCCTTCATCGAAGGCTCGCTGGCCAGCTTCGTCGAGGAGCGCCGCACCAGCTCGGCGGTGACCGACATCCTCGGCGCCGAGCAAATCTCGCGCGCGGGTGACTCCGATGCCGCCGGCGCCTTGAAGCGCGTCACCGGCCTGACCCTGGTCGACGGCAAGTTCGTCTACGTGCGTGGCTTGGGTGAGCGTTATTCAAGCACCTTGCTCAACGGTGCACAGGTGCCCAGCCCGGACCCCACCCGCCGCGTGGTGCCTCTTGATCTGTTTCCCACTGAGGTGCTGGAAGGCATCGTGGTTCAGAAGACTTACACGGCGGACATGCCGGGCGAGTTTGCTGGCGGCACGATCCAGCTGCGCACCCGCGGCGTGCCGGAAGAGTTCTTCTTCCGGAGTTCGGTCAGCCTCGGCTATGCCGATGGCACCACGGGCGAAGAAGGCCTTCGATACCAGGGGTCGAGTCGGGACTGGACGGGCCGGGACGATGGGTCCCGCTTTGTTGACAGTGTTTTCGGCTCCGAGCGCTTGCCGCAGAACACCGCCGACCTTGAAGCCGCCGGACGCGATCTGCTTCAGGGCAGCCTCGCCACTCGTCGCGATTCGCTCGGTCCGAATGGAGGCTTCGGGCTTGGGCTTGGCGATGACTTCCGGTTTGGCGACTCTGACGTGAGTCTCGGTTACATCGCTTCCGTCCGCTACGCGCATGCGTGGGACGCGCGTGAGGAGCAGCGGCTGAGCTACAGCCAGTTTCAGGGCGACCTGTTGCCGGCGGAGGACTTTGTACGTGAGCGCACCGATCGTTCCATCGACACGAGTCTGTTCGGGGTGCTTGGGCTGCGGGTCGGTGAACTTCACAAGGTCGACCTGACCCTCACCAGGCTCCGGCAGTCGACCGATCAGACGCAGATTGATGACGGTGTGTTGGGCTCCGGCAATATCGATATCCAGACGTCACTGGAGTGGATCGAGAATTCGCTGAACACCGCGCAGCTGGCCGGCGAGCACAGCTTCCCCGCACTGGGCGGACTGCATATGACGTGGCAGGCCACCGATGCAGGCGCCAGGCGGTATGCGCCGAATTCGAGGCTGTATCGCTTCACGCTCGACGAGGGCTCGGGGGTGTACGAGAACAATTTCAACGTATTCCGCATCGAAGACCTTCAGGACGAATCGAGCGACTACGCCTTCAATTTGAAGAAGCTCTTCAAGCTGGGCGAGCAGGCCGAGCTTTCTCTTCAGGCGGGTGCATCCCGCTTCGAGCGCGAACGTGATTCGCGGACCCGGCGATTCCGCTTTACAGATCGGGTCAACGGCAACCAGTTTTCGGACATCGACGAGCGGTTCAACCCTGGCCGCGTCGGGCCCAATGGGCTGAGACTTGAAGAAAACACGCAGGCCTCGGACTTCTACACCGCCGAGCAGCAGCTCGATGCGCGCTATCTGATGGCGGACGCTGCCTGGAGGCAGCTCAGGTTGAATCTGGGAATTCGCCGTGAAGAGATGCTGCAGACAGTCACGACGGTTCAGCCCTTCAATCCGAACGCGATACCGGTGATCGGACTGTTGGACAACGTGGACGATCTTCCCTCGGGCTCCCTAACCTGGTCGTACTCCGAAAAGGCCCAGCTGCGGCTTGGCTTCAGCACCACTCTGTCGCGTCCCGATATTCGCGAACAGTCCCCCGCGAACTTCGTGGACCCGCTGCTCGACGTGCGTGTGCAGGGCAACCCTGATCTGGTGCAGGCGGAGATCGAGAACATCGACCTGCGCTGGGAGTACTAC
>JBIJCA010000377.1:0-3571 GCA_044344935.1 Aquimonas sp.
CAGTGCCTGCCATTCGTCGAAGTGCTGCAGATCGAGCGCGCCCAGCTGCAGGCTGCGGCGGTCAAGGCTGCTTTCCACACGCAGCATCCGCGCCGGGGCCGTGTCTTCGAAAAGCAGGCCCCAGAGCACGAACTCGGCATGTTCCCGGCCCAGCCGCCACGCGCTGATCTCGATGAGCTCGAAGCGCAGCGGACGGCCTTCGGCCTCACGCAGGGCCTGCTGGATGCGTGCGCCGAGCTGGGCGTGCAGCTGGCGATCGATCTGCTGCGTCCTGGCGGGGTCGGTGCGCACCTCTCCGGCCGCAGCCGGCAGGGTGGGCGCGAGCGACAGCAGGGAGACCAGCGCCACGGCAGCGGCCAGACCTGTGGCCCGGACGCGCGCAGCGGCCCGGGCGCTCTCTGTGTGGGCCCAGTTCACCGGGCGGGCGGCCGGCATGCCGCGCCGCGGCTGGCAGCGCTCGGGCGAGCGTGTGCCGGCTGGTCGCAGCCGCCGTGGTGTCGCATCGCGGGGGTACAGGGTGCGCATGGCAGACTCCCGGGGTCGTATCCCCGCTGTCGCAGGATGCGTGCCAACGTCGGCATCTCCGGATGTGGCCGTGAAATCAATCACTTGATCGGATTGCTCAGGCGTGTGAGGAGCGTTCTGTCGTGCAGCAGGCACGGTGGCCGCGACCCGCATCGCGCGACCTGCACGATCCATGAGTGCGCTGCCATCCCGCCATCGCGATCACCGAGGTCCGTCCATGCCCGCAACGCAAGAGCCCAGCGCCCGCATTCTCGCGATCGATGACGAGCCCGATCTGCTCGACACCTACGCCGCCATCGTCGAAGCCCAGGGCATGCGTCTGACCCCAGCGCTCACGCTGGCCGAGGGCTTGAAGCTGGCCGCGACGCGGCCCTTCGATGTCTGTCTGCTGGATCGCAACATCGGCTACGAGCTCGGCACCGAGGCGCTGCCGGAACTGAAGGCCCAGGCCCCCGGGCTGCGGGTGATCATGGCCACCGCCCACCGCGATACCGATGCCGCGCTGGAAGCCCTGCGGCTGGGCGTGGACGACTATCTGGTCAAGCCGTTCTCGCCGGAACAGCTGCGGATCGCGCTGGCGCGACAGATCGAAGCGCGGCGGCTGAACCGCAAGGTCGAGGCACTTGAGCGCGATGCGCGCGTGCAGGCCCCCGGCGAGCTGGCCAGCCAGTCGACGTCGATGCAGGAGGCGATCGCGCTCGCGCGACAGGTCGCGCGCACGCCGGCGAACGTGCTGATCCTCGGCGAGAGCGGCACCGGCAAGAACGTGTTCGCGCGTGCGATCCATCGCTGGAGCCCGCGCGCCAGCGCCGGCTTCGTCGCGATCAACTGCCCCTCGCTGGGCGCCGACCTGCTGGAGAACGAGCTGTTCGGCCATCGCAAGGGCGCCTACACCGGCGCCGCCGACAGCAGCGAGGGTCGCGTTGCGCTGGCCGAGGGCGGCACCCTGCTGCTCGATGAGATCGGTGACTTTCCGCTCAGCCTGCAGCCCAAGCTGCTGCGCTTCATCCAGGACAAGGAATACGAACGGGTCGGCGATCCGGTGACCCGCCAGGCCGATGTGCGCATCGTCACCGCCACCAACCGCGATCTCGCGCGGCAGTGCGAGCTGGGGGAATTCCGCCAGGACCTCTACTACCGTCTGAACGTGGTCGCGATCACGCTGCCGCCGCTGCGCGAGCGCCGCGAGGATGTGCTCGAACTCGCCGGCAGTTTCCTGCTGCGCTACGCCGGCAGCTACGGCCTGCCGGCGCGCAGCTTCGAGCCGGCCGCCGAGCGCGCGCTCAGCGACTACCACTGGCCGGGCAACGTGCGCGAACTGCAGAACGTGATCGAGCGTGCGGTGATCCTGTGCGGCGCCGAACGCGTTCCGGCCAGCCTGCTGACGCTGGCGTCCGGCCCGGGCGCCAGCGCGATCGCCGCCGCCGCCGACAGCGCGCGCGCCGGCGCTGACATCAGCCTGGAGCAGCTCGAACGTCGCCACATCGAAGCCGTTCTTGGCCGCGCTGACACCCTCGATGAGGCCGCGCGCATCCTCGGCATCGATGCCTCGACCCTGTACCGCAAGCGCAAGACCTATGGCCTGGGCTGAGAGCCCGTCAGCCCCGCGTCGCGGTGCAGGTGTTCCTGAAAAGACGCGTACGCTCGTCATCCCGCGCAGGCCGGGATCCAGGACTCAGGGCCAAGCATCTGGATGGCGGAACGACAGCGCAGCCGGCCCTTCGCGGAGGCGAGGGTGACCGATGTCGGGAAGTGAGTTCCGTTTCCTGAAAGCACGTCGGACCGGTCGGCAGAGTCCGGATGCGCGTTGCAGCGTGCAGTCTGCAAGGCGCGCCGGGCCCGTGGCATGCGAAGCGCCCGATCCCGAGCGCTGCGTCTGTGCGACAGAGCGCATTCGACGCATGGCTCCCGCACTGCGCCGGTGGGCACTGCCGCGGCCCGAGACGGCCCTTGGCACGCTCCCTGCTGGACAGGCGGGCACCGAACCGCACCGGGCAGGCGTCTGCCGGACAGCCCCGCACGCCGAGGACGCGGCAACGCGTCCTCGCCTCAATCAGGCGCCGTCCAGGCGGCGCCGCAAGGATGCTCGATGAACACAGATATCCCGCAGAGTGCAGACGCAGGGCCAGCGCTGTCTCCCGCCGCCGCCTGGGTCATCGCGATCGCCGCGATCGCACTGGTGCTGGCCTGCGGCGTGCTGTTCCCGCCCGGTGACTGGTATGCCGGACTGCGCAAGCCGACCTGGCAACCACCGGGCTGGTTGTTCGGGCCGGTCTGGTCGACCCTGTATGCGCTGCTGGCGGTGGCGCTTGCCTTGCTGCTGAAGGCGCGGCCGAGTGCGCAGCAGCGGAATGCGCTGGGCTGGTTCGTGCTGCAGCTGTCGCTCAATGCCGCATGGACGCCCCTGTTCTTTGGACTGCAGCGACCCGAGCTGGCTTTCGCCCTGATCTGCCTGCTGTGGATCGCGCAGCTGGGCAGCATTCTCGCTTCGTTCAAGCTGCGCGCGCTGGCGGGTTGGCTGCAGGTGCCGACCCTGGCCTGGGTTTCGTTCGCGCTGGTGCTGAATGGGGTTATCGTCGCGCTGAATCCGGGCTAGCAAACACCCGGAGTCCCGCCGGCACAGGCCCGTGAATGCGCCGGTTCCGCGCGCCTGCACGGCACCCGTTCGCGGCTCCTGATGGCCACCGGAACACCCCGATGACACCGACCGAAGCGACTGCGGAACGCAGCGGAACTGCAGTGTCCGGCGCCGGCCAGGGATTCCAGCGCGGCCTGCTGGCGCTGTCGGTGCTGCTCATCATCGCCGCGGGGGCGTACAGCGCGGGCACCGTCGGCAAGGTCCGCAGTTCGGTCGACTGGGTCACCCAGACCCTGGATCTGCAGGCGCGACTGCAGGGCCTGCACGCGAGCATCCACAACGTGGAAACCTACGGGCTGCTCTATCTGTTGAGCCAGCGCGAGGACTACCTGCGCGAGCACGTGCAGGCGATCGGGTCGGTGGAGCAGGAGCTCGCCGCGCTCGCTCCGCTCATCCAGGACAACCCCG
>JBIJCA010000298.1:0-5431 GCA_044344935.1 Aquimonas sp.
ACCACGATATCCGTGAGCTTGGCGCCGCGCGCGCGCATCTGGGTGAACGCCGAATGGCCCGGAGTATCGAGGAAACTCACTACGCCCCTGGAAGTCTCGACGTGGTAGGCACCGATATGCTGGGTAATGCCGCCCGCTTCGCCCGAAGCCACGCGGGTGCGCCGGATATGGTCGAGCAGCGAGGTCTTGCCATGGTCGACATGACCCATGATCGTGACGACAGGCGGACGCAGCTCGCCTTCCCCGGTCTGTTCGACGTGCGCGATCAACGCGTCCTCGACATCGTCATCACTGGCGCGCACCGCAGTGTGGCCAAGCTCTTCAACCACCAGTACGGCAGTATCGTGATCGATGGTCTGGTTGATGGTCGCCATGACGCCCATCTTGAAGAGGCTCTTGACCACTTCGGCGCCCTTCAGCGCGAGCTTCTGCGCCAGATCGGCGACGATGATGCTGTCTCCGATCGCGACCTCCCGGGTAACCGGCGCCGTCGGCCGCGAGAAAGCGTGGCTGCTGCCTCCCGAGCGCGAGGCCTCTTGCCGACGCTGGCCGGGCTTCTTGCGCGCGCCACGGCGGGCTACGCCCGCATCGGATAGGTGCAATTCGCCTCGCCCGAACCGGGACGCGTCGTCGCTACCGCCAGGACGGCTGGGGGCGCCGCGAGCGGGACGGGCCCGACGGTCGTCACCGCGCCTGGCAGGCGCGCCCGGTGGCGGTGCCATTGGACCTGACGGAACGCCACTGGGGGGGCGCATGCCAGGGCGGGGCGGAGCTGGACCACGCGGCGGCGCGCCCGACGGCGCCGGGCCACGTGCCGGAGGACGTGAACTCGGCGCATCGCTGCGGGGCGGCGGACGATAGCTTGGCGAGTCGCTGCGCGAGGGCGCACGTGGCGCATCCACCGTGGGAGCCGGGCGCACCACTTCGATCACGACCGGCGCCGCGGGTACCGTCACAGTCTCCTCTGCCGGCTTGACCGCTGCTTCGGCTTCCCGGCGACGCGCGTCTGCTTCTTCTCGCTGCCGCGCTTCTTCTGCCAAGCGCCGCTGCTCCGTCGCCAGTCGTGCGGTTTCCTCCGCATCGTGCTGCGCCTGCGACTCGGCCAGCAATCGCTGCGCCTCTTCGCGGCCGGGATCTTCACCGGCGGTGATCTCGCTGCGCTTCACATACGTGCGCTTTTGCCGCACTTCGACGTTGACCGTGGTCTTCTGCTTGCCGGCAGCCACAGTGATCTCTTCGACCTTGCGACGCTTGAGCGTGATCTGGCGAGGTGCCGCGGCCTCTTCGACAGGCTCCGTCTTGCCGTGGGTTCTGCGCAGGAAGCCCAGCAGCTTCATCTTCTCAGCGCTGGTCACCACCTGGTCGGGCCCGCTGAACTTCATGCCGGCCTCGGCGAGCTGCTCAAGGAGCTTCTCCACCGGGGTTCCAGTCAGCTTTGCGAGGGTGCGTACCGTAACTTCCGACATGTGGCTTCCTAAAATTTCATGGGCCCGGCCGAGCACCGCGCACGGGCGTCAAGCCGGCAATTCTATCCCGTTGCTGACGGACGCGCCTTCCGGTGCGCTCGTCCGACAGGCGTTCATTCGAACCAGTGCTTGCGAGCTTCCATGATCAACGTCGCGGCGCGGCTCTCGTCCAGGCCCTCGATGTCGCTGATCTCGTCGACTGCCATTTCGGCAAGCTCATCGCGAGTGGAAATGCCACGGGCGGCCAGCGCATAGGCAACGGCGTCGTCCATGCCCTCGAGCCCAAGCAGGTCCTCTGCGGGCTTGTGCTCTTCGAGCTGCTCCTCGGCCGCCAGCGCCTCGGTCAACAGCGCGTCGCGAGCGCGCGCACGCAGTTCCTCAACGATGTCTTCGTCAAAGCC
This sequence comes from Aquimonas sp., assembly GCA_044344935.1. Classification (GTDB taxonomy): domain Bacteria; phylum Pseudomonadota; class Gammaproteobacteria; order Xanthomonadales; family Xanthomonadaceae; genus Aquimonas. Next base: position 1,868 of record JBIJCA010000298.1, read on the forward strand.
TTCCACTGCAAGCAGTTCGGCGGCTGGCACGTAGGCGATTTCTTCCAGCGTGCTGAAACCTTCGCTGACCAGAATGCCTGCGATCTCCTCGTCGACTTCCATTCGATCCATGAAGAGCTTGCGCGCACTCGACTGCTCGGCTTCGCTCTTGGCAGCCACCTGGTCCTGAGTCATCACGTTGAGCTGCCAGCCGGACAACTTGGAAGCCAGGCGAACATTCTGACCGCCCTTGCCAATCGCCTGAGCGAGTTTGTCTTCCGCCACTGCGATATCCATCGAGTGTCGCTCTTCATCGACGATGATCGACTGAACTTCGGCCGGAGCCATCGCGTTGATCACGAACTGAGCGGGGTTCTCGCTCCACAGCACGATGTCGATGCGCTCGCCGTTCAGTTCGTTGCTCACTGCCTGCACGCGCGAACCGCGCATGCCGATGCAGGCTCCGATTGGATCTGTGCGGGTGTCGTGGGCAATCACCGCGATCTTGGCGCGATCACCAGGATCACGGGCAGCACCCTTGATCTCGACCAGACCCTGCCCAGCCTCGGGAACCTCAAGCTTGAACAGCGCCATCATGAACTCCGGCGCGGCACGGCTCACGAAGAGCTGAGGCCCACGGGGTTCTGACCGCACGTCGTACAAGTAACCGCGGACACGATCACCAGGCCGCAGCGTGTCACGCGGAATCGACTTGTCCTTGGGGATGAACGCTTCGGCGTTGCCGCCAAGATCGATGTAGATGTTGCCGCGCTCGACCCGCTTTACGATGCCGGTGATCAGTTCACCGATGCGATCCTTGAACGCATCCACCACCTGCGCGCGCTCAGCTTCGCGAACGCGCTGGACGATCACCTGTTTGGCAGCCTGTGCGGAGATTCTGCCGAAATCAACGTTGTCGACCTGCTCCTCGATGGAGTCTCCCACTTGCGCGTCGGCCTTGATATCGACCGCATCCATCAGCCGGATCTGGTGGTGCGGCGAATCCATCACCACGTCGTCGGCAACCACTTCCCAGACGCGGAAGGTTTCGTAGTTGCCGCTGGCGCGATTGATGGCAACGCGCATCTGCACGTCCTCCTCCGGGAACTGCTTCTTGGCAGCAGATGCAAGCGCAGCTTCAAGCGCATCGAAGATCACGCTGCGTTCAACGCCCTTCTCGTTGGCAACAGCTTCGGCAACCAGCAGCAATTCTTTGCTCATCGTCGTGTCTCCGGCACATCGAAGGTGCCTGGGGTCGGGAAATGGAACTCGTGGGTTCAGCGTCGACAGCGGTTTCAGCGACCTCGCCCCGGTCGCTTCGGGGCCGTCTTCACGTCAGGATCGTCGTAGATTGAGGCTTCCTCGACGTCTTCGGCATCGCTGGCCCCCGCGCTGTGGGCTTGCCCCAAGGCGGAATAGTCAGGCACAAGACGCGCCTTCGAGATGTTGCCGAAGGCCAGGCGGAACTCGCGACCTTCTTGCTCGACGAGCACAGCATCAGAGTCGACAGCGCGAAGTACACAAGAGAACCTGCGGCGCCCATCCTGCGGAAGACTCAGGGCGATCTTTGCCTGTTGCCCGAGAAAACGCTTGAAGTGCGAGGGTTTGAACAGCGGACGATCAAAGCCCGGCGAGGACACCTCGAGGACGTAATTGCCCTGGATCGGGTCATCGACATCGAGAAGAGCACTGACTTCGCGACTGACCGACTCGCAGTCTTCGAGGGTCACGTGGCGACCCTCAGCATCGATGTACAGACGCAGGACACTACGGTGACTGCTCGGCGCGTACTCGATCCCCAACAGCTCAAGACCCAGGGCTTCAACCGCCGGGGCCATCAAGGCTTCGAGTTCATGGTTGGATTGGGACATCTGCGCAGCATCCTCGGGTCTTGCACGCGCTCGCAGACAGGCGGAGCGCAGCCAGGGCATTGGGCCCTGTCCAAGACACCGGAGCCTCGCCAGACACAATCCTCTGGCGCTGCGGGCCCGCAAAATGAAAGAGCCTCGCGTGGAGGCTCTTCACAGACAGCCGATCAATGGAACAGCGGCTGTTTTACTGATGGTAGCGGGGGCAGGATTTGAACCTGCGACCTTCGGGTTATGAGCCCGACGAGCTGCCAGACTGCTCCACCCCGCATCAGTCAGACGCCAAGTATAGCGACCCTATTGCAATGCCGCAAGGGTGCATCTGGCTTGAAGTGCAGCCCACGATCGACGGTGGAAGCCTTGCCTCTCACGCGCCCATCGCAGTAACGCACCACTGCATGATGGGTCCCCAGAAAACGCCGAGAGCGAGCATGGCCAGGCCGTTCACGCTCAAGAGCCAGCGCAGCTGCGGGTCGGGTGACAAGGTCGCCCGAGCGCCGTCATCTGCACTGTCGAAGTACATGGTCCGGATCACGCGCAGGTAGTAGAAGGCTCCGATCACCGCGAACACCACCGCCACCAGGGCAAGCCACAGCAGATCGGCCGAGACTGCCGCCTCCAGTACAGCCAACTTCGCCCAGAAGCCGAAGAGCGGCGGGAACCCAGCCAGGGAACCGATCAGGAGAAGCACCATGAAAGCGAACCACGGGTGTTTCTGGTTGAGCCCCTTGAAGTCGCTGATCTCCTCTGCTTCGAAACCCTTTCGCGCCAGCAGCATGATCGCGGCAAAGGCACCCACGGACATAAGCGCATAGCAGATGGCGTAGAACATGGCAGCGGCGTAGCCGCCCGCCGTGCCTGCAGCAAGGCCGAGAAACAGGAAACCGACGTGAGAGATCGTGGAGTAGGCGAGCATGCGCTTGAGGTTGGTCTGCGCGATCGCAACCACGTTTCCAACCGCCAAGGACAGCACCGCCAGCCAAGCCAGCATGTGCTTCCATTCACTGACATCCCCGACGGCCCCGTCGAGCAAGCGATAGGCCATGCCGAACGCCGCCAGCTTGGGTGCTGAACCGATGAACGCGGTGACCGCAGTCGGGGCACCCTGGTACACGTCGGGCAGCCACATATGAAAAGGTGCTGCGCCAAACTTGAAGGCTATGCCCACCACGAGGAAGACAACTCCAAGCAACAGAATGCCCCGGTCATCGCCGAGGGTGGGCATAGCCGCATGGATGGTGGCGATGTCGAGGCTGCCAGTAGCGCCGTAAACCATCGACATGCCGTACAGCAGCATTCCCGACGCGAGCGAGCCGAGCACGAAGTACTTCATCGCCGCCTCGGTAGCCAGCTTGTTGTCGCGATCGATGGCGACCAGGGCGTAGGAAGACAGCGCCAACAACTCAAGCCCCATGTACAGGCTGATCAGGTTTCCGGCCGAAACGAGCACCATCATGCCGAGCACAGCGAACAGGCACAGCACGTAGAACTCGCCCTTGAAGAGCCCGCGGTCCTGAAGGTAAGGCTTGGCGTAGACGAACGCCGCAGCGCTTACCACGAGCATGAACACCTTCAGAACGTCGGCTACGCCGTCGCGGATGAACATTCCGCCGAATGCGGTGGCCTGCTCGCTGGCTACGCCATCGCGAAGCACGAGTGCGGCAGTGGCGAGCAGGGTCAGTAGGCCCAGAAAATGGGTGAGACCGCGTCGGGCGTC
>JBIJCA010000464.1:0-5853 GCA_044344935.1 Aquimonas sp.
AGCCCATGTGCGAGATCGAGGAATACGCGATCAACTTCTTCATGTCCTCCTGCACCAGAGCCACCAGGCCAACGTAGACCACAGCGATGAGGCTCAATCCGATCATCAGCCAGGCGAACTCGTGGCCCGCATCCGGAACAATCGGAAGCGTGAAGCGCAGGAAACCATAGCCACCTATCTTCAGCATGATCGCCGCCAGCACCACCGAACCGGCCGTAGGCGCCTCCACGTGCGCATCGGGCAGCCAGGTGTGCACCGGAAACATCGGAATCTTCACCGCGAACGCAGCAAAGAAGGCGAAGAAGAGCCACATCTGCTCAGTCGCCGTGAGTTGCAACGCGTACAGGTCGGCCAGCTGGAAGCTGCCTCCCTTCAGGTACAGGTACACCAGCCCTACCAGCATGAAGATCGAGCCCAGGAAGGTGTACAGGAAGAACTTCATCGAGGCGTAAATCCGACGGTAGCCGCCCCAGACGCCGATGATGATGAACATCGGGATCAGCATGGCCTCGAAGAACACGTAGAACAGCACAGCGTCCAGCGCGCAGAACACGCCGATCATCAGGCCTTCGAGGATCATGAAGGCGGCCATGTACTGATGCACGCGCTCTTCTACCGAGGTCCAGGCGCCAATCAACACAAGCACACTGGTGAAAGTCGTGAGCATCACCAGGGCGAGCGAGATTCCATCCACGCCAAGGTGATAGTGGATCCTGAACGCCTCGATCCAGAGATGCTTCTCAACGAACTGCATGACTGGCGAGGCGGCATCAAACCCCAGGTAGAGCGGGATACTCAGCGCGAACGTGGCTATCGTCACCAGCAGGGCGAACCAACGCACCTGCAGGCTGCGCTCGGGTCCAAACGCAAGCGCCGCGAAGCCACCCACGATGGGCAACCAGATGAGCAGACTCAACAGGGGAAGGGAGGACGGCATCGGCTGGTTCCTTGGTTATCTGTGTGCGGCGTCGTCAAACGCGCAATGACCAGATCAGCGCGCCGAGCAGCGCGATCAGGCCGAGAATCATGGCGAAAGCGTAGTGGTACATGAGTCCGGACTGGGCTCGCCTGACCACGGATGCGATGCGGTCAACGAGAGCGGCGGAGCCATCGACAGCGATCCCATCAATGATTGCGGTGTCGCCGGCCTTCCAAAACAAACGCCCCAACCTCAGGCTTCCACGCGCAAACACAGCCTGGTTGAAGTCGTCGAAACCGTACTTGTTCTCGAGCACGCGCACCGGCATGGCAAAAGCAAGACGCAAACGCCCGGCCAGTTGGGGGTTGAACAGATAGAGATAGGTGGCCGTCGCGAACCCGGCAAAAGCCAGCCAGAATGCGGGAGACGCGAGGAAATGCAGGCCGAACCCAACCGCAGCCGCCAGCCAACCGTGCTCGTCATGCCAAAGCTTGGCGCCGACGCCAGCCAGCGTATCGTGCTCGGGCCGCACCGATATCGCGCCGGCAAAGAACTCGCCGAACACCATCGGGCCCACGGTCAGAAAACCGATTGCTATCGACGGAAGCGCCAGCAACACCAGAGGCAGCGTCACCACCCATGGGGACTCGTGGGGCTCGTGGACGCCGTGAGTGTGATGATCGTGATCGTCAGCCCCGTGGTCATCATGCCCGTGGGCTGGAGCTTCCCGGAAACGTTCAGGTCCATGGAACGTCAAGTACAGGAGCCGGAAGCTGTAGAAGCTGGTGATGAACACACCCAGCATGACGGCCCCGTACGCGTAGCTCTGAACCCAGCCCCCGTGCCCCGCGGCCACGCCAGCTGCCTCGATGATGGTGTCCTTGGAGTAGTAGCCCGACAGAAACGGTGTGCCGACGAGCGCCAGCGTGCCGATCAGGCTGGTGATCCATGTGATCGGCATGTACTTGCGCAGGCCGCCCATTCGACGCATGTCCTGCTCATGGTGCATCCCGATGATCACGGAGCCGGCAGCGAGGAACAGCAGGGCCTTGAAAAATGCGTGAGTCATCAGATGGAACACGGCTCCCGCATACGCGGATACGCCGAGGGCCACGGTCATGTAGCCCAGCTGAGACAGAGTCGAATAGGCAACCACACGCTTGATGTCGTTCTGTACCACGCCGATCAGGCCAGTAAAGAGCGCGGTGGTCGCGCCAATGAACAGAACAAAGGCCAGTGCCGTCTCGCTCATCTCGAACAGTGGCGACATGCGCGCAACCATGAAAATGCCTGCGGTGACCATGGTCGCGGCATGGATGAGCGCCGAGATCGGGGTTGGGCCTTCCATCGAATCCGGCAGCCAGACGTGCAGCGGAACCTGAGCCGACTTGCCCATCGCCCCGATGAAGAGGCAGACGCAGATGAAGGTCGGTACCGCCCACGCCGCACCCGGCCAGATCTCGACGGTCAGCCCGGCAATCTGTGGGGCGTTGTCGAACGCCGTCTGGTAGTCAAGAGTACCGAGCCAGTACAGCACGCCAGCGATGCCAAGCAGGAACCCAAAGTCCCCCACCCGGTTGACCAGAAAGGCCTTCATGTTGGCGAAGACGGCAGAGGGTTTCTTGAACCAGAAGCCGATCAGTAGATAGGACACCAGACCAACGGCTTCCCATCCGAAAAACAGCTGCAGGAAGTTGTTGCTCATGACCAGCATGAGCATCGAGAAGGTGAACAGGCTGATGTAGGAAAAGAACCGCTGATAACCCGGGTCTTCGTGCATGTAGCCAATGGTGTAGATGTGCACCAGCAGGGACACGAAGGTAACGACCACCATCATCATCGCGGAGAGGCGGTCGACCAAAAAGCCAACGTGCGCTGAGTACTCGCCGATCTCGAACCAGGTGTAGATGTTCTGGTTGAACACCGGCGCACCGCCCCAGACCAGCTGATACAGCACCTGCATCGATAGCGCGCAGGATACCGCCACACCGAGTATGGTCACCCAGTGCGCGCCGGCGCGCCCGATCTGCTTGCCGAACAGGCCAGCGACAATGGCGCCGAACAGAGGCGCGAGCGCGATCAGCAGGAGTACGTTTTCAGATATCACGGCTCGTTTCCATTGATAGGCATTCGGCGCTGCGGGTTGTCCTGCTGCCTTGAGCGGCGGCTTTCGGCGCGGGGAAAGGGTGCGCGAGGCGATTTGGGTTCGTTGACCGGTCGCGCTCGGGCACCGCCTTGAGCGGAGCCGCGCCATCGGACGAACCCGAGGTTCGCCTGGGTCTCATCCCTTCATGGAATCAAGTTCACCCACGTTGATGGTCGAGCGGGCGCGGAACAGGGCTACCAGAATGGCAAGTCCGATTGCCGCTTCGGCCGCCGCAACGGTCAGGATGAAAAACACGAAGATCTGCCCATCAACACTGCCCAGTTCACGCGAGAACCCGATGAAGTTCATATTCACCGCAAGCAGCATCAACTCGATGCTCATGAGCAGCACGATGACGTTCTTGCGGTTGATGAAGATCCCGCCGACCCCGATGCAAAACAGCAGGGCGCCAACCGCCAGGAAGTGTCCGAGGGTAATCACTGGCGCGGCTCCGAGGTTTCGGCCTTCATCTTGACCAAGCGCACGCGATCCTCGCGACGCACCAATACCTGGCGCGCAGGGTCCTGCGCCTTGACATTGACCTTGCGGCGCAGAGTGATTGCAATCGCTGCAACGATCGCCACGGTGAGGATCACAGCGGCGATTTCGAAGGGATACAGGTACTCGGTGAACATCGCCCTGCCGAGCCACTCAGTGTTGGACATGCCGGCTGCGGCCGCCGGATCGGCGCTCGGAAACGGTTGTTCGAAGCGCGCTAACCCGATCAGGGCGATCATTTCGAGTGCCATGATGATGCCGACCAAGATCCCGACCGGCAGGTAGCGCGCAAACCCCTCGCGCAAGGGTGCGAACTTGATGTCGAGCATCATCACTACAAACAGGAAAAGCACCATGACCGCACCGACGTAGACGAGCACGAGGGCGATCCCCAGAAACTCGGCGTCCGCCAGAATCCACAAGCAGGCACTCGAGAAAAAGGTCAGGATGAGGAACAGTACGGCGTGCACCGGGTTCCGCACGGACACCACCGACAGCGCGGACAGAATCGCGACGCTGGCGAAGGCGTAGAAGGCGATCAGGGGATAGCTCATGCGAGGGGCTCGCTAAGGGGCTGGCGCAGTCGGCGCATCAGCGGAAAGCCGAATCAAGGCTGCGGCGCTCGGCGATCTCCGCCTCCAGACGGTCACCGATCGCAAGCAGCTGGACCTTGTTTACGATGTTTTCGCCACGTTTTTCGAAGTGGTACTCATGGACATGCGTTTCGACGACCGAATCGACAGGGCAACTCTCCTCGCAGAAGCCGCAAAAGATGCACTTGAACAGATCGATGTCGTACCGCGTCGTACGTCGGCTGCCATCCTCACGCGGTTCGGAGTCGATGGTGATTGCGAGAGCCGGACACACCGCTTCGCACAGCTTGCAGGCGATGCAGCGCTCTTCGCCATTGGGATAGCGACGCAATGCGTGCAATCCGCGGAAACGGGGCGACTGGGGGATTTTCTCGAACGGATAGGCGAGCGTGTACTTTGGCTTGAAGAAGTACTTGAGAGTCAGCCACATGCCCTGCAGCAATTCGATCAGCAGGAGGCTCTTTAGGTAGGACAGGATGCGGTTCATTCGGTTGCGTTCCTCAGCTGCCGGCCGTGAACCAGTCCGCATGTACCGCCCAGGCGGCCACGAGGATCCAGACGATGGTTATCGGGATGAACACCTTCCAGCCCAGTCGCATGATCTGGTCGTAGCGATAACGCGGAAAGCTTGCGCGGAACCACACGTAGAAGAATGCGAACACGACAGCCTTCGCGAGCAACCAGACGATGCTGGGCTCACCGATCCAACTGTCTGTCCAGCCCTGGAAGGGCGAAAGCCAGCCCCCGAGAAACAGCAGCGCCGCGAGAAAACTGATCAGGATCATGTTGGCGTATTCGGCGAGAAAGAACACCGAAAACGCCGAACCGGCGTACTCCACGTGAAAGCCAGCCACGATCTCCGACTCGCCCTCGGCGACATCGAAAGGGGCACGATTGGTTTCGGCAACGCCCGAAATGAAGTAGATGACGAACAGCGGCAGCAACGGCAGCCAGAACCACTCGAAGAAGCCGCCGTTGCCGCCTTGCGCATTGACGATGTCTGTCAGATTGAGGCTACCAGCCGCTACCAATACGCCGACCAGGGCGAAACCCATCGCAATCTCATAGCTGACGACTTGCGCGGCAGATCGCATGGCACCGAGGAACGCATACTTCGAGTTGGAGGCCCAGCCGGCGATGATCACGCCGTAGACACCCATCGACGTCATTGCGAGCAACAAAAGGAGGCCAGCATTGATGTTGGCCAGTACCAAGCCGTCCTCGAAAGGCACCACCGCCCACGCAGCGAAGGCGGGGGCCAGGGTCAGCACTGGCGCCAAACGGAAGAGGAAGGTGTTGGCGCTGCTGGGCAGCACGACTTCCTTGAACAGCAACTTGAACACATCGGCAAAGGGCTGGATGAAGCCGATGCCGAACATGCGCCCCACGTAGACCGGCCCCTGGCGAACGTGCATCCACCCAATGACCTTGCGCTCAAACAGCGTGAAGTACGCCACGCCGAGAATCAGCGGGACGGTCACACACAAAATCTTGATCAAGGTCCAGACCAGCAGCCCGAAATCACCAAAGCTGAGGAAGAACTCGCGGATGGGTTCGATGAGCGACAACATGGGACTCTAGACCTTTGCCACAGTGAGCGTTCCCGCGGGCGCGAGCGGCGCAGTCGCGCCGTAACCGGCTTCGATCCAAACCGCGCCCTTAGGAACGCGTGGCGACACTTCCACCTGCACAGTAGA
>JBIJCA010000112.1:0-13054 GCA_044344935.1 Aquimonas sp.
CATGTCGATCTTCGCGCGCAGGGTGCGCGCGCCGTCGGGGAATTCGCCGGCGCGCATGCGGCGGAACAGGTCGAGATTCTCCTCGACGCTGCGGCCACGGAAGGGCGATTCGCGGCCGGGCTCGGTCAGCGTGCCGCGGTAGGCGCGCACTTCTTCGGCGTTCAGATCGCAGACGTAGGCCAGGCCGTCGCGGATCAGCTTCTCGGCGGCGAGGTAGAACACCTCGAAGTAGTCCGACGCGTGGCGCAGCTCGCTCCATTCGAAGCCCAGCCAGCGCACGTCATCCTGGATGGCGACCACGTATTCGGGGTCTTCCTTGGCCGGGTTGGTATCGTCGAAGCGCAGGTTGCAGCGGCCGCCGAACTCCTCGCCGATGCCGAAATTCAGGCAGATCGACTTGGCGTGGCCGATGTGCAGGTAGCCGTTGGGCTCGGGCGGAAAGCGCGTCTGGATCGCCGCATGCTTGCCCGTGGCCAGGTCCTCGCGGACGATCTGGCGGATGAAATCGTTGCGGACAGGGCGGCTGTCGGCGGTGTCGGCGGTGTCGGCGGGAGCGGCGTCAGACATGGGAGCGAGGCTGGAATCGGGTAGCCGCGCAGTCTAGCAGCCCGGGCCTTGGGCCTTGGGTGCGCGGCGGCCTGGGCGTGACGCCGGTCTCCGGCGCCGGCGGCGATGGGATTGAGGGCGAACCGGTGCGCCACAGGCGCACCCTACGAGTCCGCGTAAGGCCGCACCTCGATCCAAGCCCAAGCCGCTGTCCACGTAGGGTGCGCGTGTCGCGCACCAACCATTTCGAGTGACGCCAAACCCCGATCAAGGCCCAAGCCGCTGTGCGCGTTGGCTGCGCGTGAGCCGCGCACTCCTGCCAAGCCTGGCTGGCGCCGTCTAGAACAAGGCCATCAGCCCTTGCTTCAACGGTCGCGTCTGCGCGCGGCTGTCGCCGCTGGCCGACAGCGCCCCCGCCAGGGCGCGGCGGAAGGGCAGGGCGCGCGCGCCGAAGGCGATGCCCGCGCGCCGCAGCAGGCGCGCCGGTGCGCTGTCGCAGGTGTACAGCCGAGCGATTGCGCGGGTGGCGAGGTACAGCGGTCGCGTCGCCCGGCGCAGTTCACGCTGGTAGCCCGCGAGGTCGCGGGCATTGGCGATGTCGAGGCCCATCGCATGGGCGCGGCGAACACGCTGGGCCAGCAAATCGACGCCGAGCAGGCCGAAGTTGAAGCCATGCGCGGTCACTGGGTGCATGCCCACTGCAGCATCGCCGATCAGGGCGAAGCGGCTGCCGACGAACTGCCGCGGATACACGCCGACCAGCGGATAGGCATGGCGGCGGCTCACCGGCTGCATCGCGCCGAGGCGGCCATCGAAGCGGCGGGTGATCTCGGTGCCAAAGGCGGCATCGTCCATCGCCATGAGCCGCTCGATCTCGGTCTGCGGCAGGGTCAGCACGGCCGAGGCCGTGCGCTCGCCCAGCGGCAGCAGGGCCAGGGTCTGGCCGAAGCCGAACCACTCCCAAGCGGTGCCGGCGTGACAGACCTCGTGCTGCATCCGGCAGACCAGCATGCTCTTGCCGAAGTCCTCCATGTCGGCGGGCACGCCCAGCGCCCGGCGCGTTTCCGAGAAGCGGCTGTCGGCGGCCACCAGCAAGCGGCCGCGCAGCAGCTGGCCGTTGGCGAGCTGGACCTCGGCGCAGTCGGCATTCGCATCGACTGCGATCGGACGCAGGCCATCGAACCAGTGCAGTCCGGGCTGCGTGTCCAAGGCCTCGAAGGCGGCGCGCCGGATCAGGTGATTGGACACCAGCCAGCCCAGTGAGTCGTTCTTGGGCCCCTCAGGCTGGATCTCGATGCCCTGCGGGTCGTTGCCGTTCAGCACGCGCGCGGCGCGCAGGAGGTGGCGTTCGTTGGCGGGAATGCGCTCCCACACCCCCATCCGCCGCAGCAGCTCCACGCTGTGCTGGGTCAGCGCGATCTCGCGACCGTCAAAGGCGGGGTCGGCCAGCGCGCTGCGCGGCTGCTGGTCGACGATGGCCACGCTCAGGCCGCTGCCGGCGAGGGCGCGCGCAAAGCAGAGGCCGTTGGGGCCGCCGCCCACCACGATCAGGTCGAAGTCCATGCGCATCGTCTCGCCGCTGTAGAAGGAAGCCGGGCGCACAGGCTGCCCAATCGGGCGGGCCGGCGATCTGATCAGAATCAAGCCCCGGCGTCGGCTTCTGGCGGCCGACGTCCGGGTCTTGGGGCGGATCGAAGTGTCGGGCCGGCACGCTGCAGTGTCGTTGCAGCCCGCTCAGGCTCCCGATCAGGGGAAGCGGCGGCCGTTGACCTGGGCCTCGACCAGCACGGTGGTGGTGCGCAGGGTCTGGGTGGTTGGCGGAGTGCCTGTCGCGGTTGTGGTGCTGGTCGACTGCTGCTCGCTGCGCACCGAGCCCACATCGGGGTGCGCCGACTGCAGGGTGCGTCCCTCGGTGCGGGTGTTGACGCTGAAGCCCGCGACGTTGACCGTGCTGTTCAGGGTCACCCGGCTGTCGAAAGTGCAGGCGCCGCTGAAGCTGCCGGCCGGCACCGTGACGTTCGTGCTGCCGGTGCGTTCGGTCAGCTGGTCGACCTGGACATCGGCGGCGACCTGCATCCCCATGCTGGTGTAGCGGTTCTTGACCACGTAGTTGCGCTGCAGGCGGGTGCCGACCGGCGTCACACGCGGGATCTCCACCGGCGGGTCGTATTCGTAGGTGCCCTGCGCATTCGCCGAGCGGATGAAACCTTCGCCGCCGAGGTAGATGCGCTGGGTGTCGGTCTGCTCGATGAACTCGCGCACGGTCGCAGTGTTGTCGCCGACGATGCGGTCCTCCAGCACGAACACCGGGCGTCCCTTGTAGGTGCTGGTGCCGGTCACGCGCTGCTCGATGCGCCCGCCCTGATCGTCCTGCAGCAGGAAGCGGTCGCCCACGCGCAGCGGCGGAAAGCACTCGTCGCCCGAGCTGGGGCCGCCGGCCGGGGTGACCGGCACGGTCCGGCACTCGCTGCGACGGTTGCCAAACTCGGCGCGGCTGATCTGCACGCTGCGCGTGCTGCCGCCGATCGTGTAGCTGAACTCGCCAGCGGCGCCGTTGGCGAAGCGCAGGCTGACCGTACCGACCTCTTCGATCTGGCCCAACGCGGCACGACCGTTGATCTGGTCGAAGCGCGTGCCGGTGCGACCGCGCAGCAGCGGGCCGGTGTAGCGGCCGTCGGCCTGGCGGGTGGCGTTGAAGATGAACCAGGCCGGCTTGCGGTCTTCGCCATAGGTGTACCAGGTGGCCGAGAGCAGGTCGCCGACGTGGTTGATCTGCACGCCCCAGCCGCTCTGGCTCGGGTTCCACCACAGCGCCGTGTAGTTGCTGAAGCCGGCCGGGTCGGCGCTGCTGCCCGAGCACTCGAGCTGCTTGTCGCCGAACACGAAGCGATTGAGCTCCTTGCTCTGGCTGATGCCATCGACCGTGTAGTCGAACACCATCCGATCCCGCGCCGGGAAGCGCAGCCGCCCGCTGCCGACCACGGTTCCGGCTTCGGAAGCGCGACCGCTGATCTGCGCGAAGGGCACGCCGGTGTAGCGGTAGATGTCGCCGCGGTAGCTGCCGTCACCCTGCAGGCTGGTGCCCGCCATCACGAACCAGCTGGCCTGGCCCTGGGCGTCGTAGGTGAACCAGGTCGGCAGCAGCAGATTGCCCTGATCGATGGTGAACAGGCCCCAGCCCGACTCGTCGGCGCGCCACCAGCCGCCGGTGAAATCGACCGACTGCGCGAGACCCGCGGACGCCGGCAGCAGCAGGGCCAGCGACAGCGCCAGACGGCGTCGGGTGAAGGTGCGGCGGATCTGCTTGAACATGGGGCGCCCCCTGTAGGCGTGGATGGACGCGCACAGGCTAGGTGGCGAAGCCGGGGGGCAGTACCCCCGGAACAGGGGGGCGTGGCTCAGGTCAAGGCGAGACGCAGCGAGAAGTCGACGGCCTGCACGTGCTTGGTCAGGCCGCCGATCGAGATGCAGTCGACGCCGCTCTCGGCGATCGCGCGGATGCCTTCGAGGCCCACGCCGCCCGACACTTCCAGCGGCACGCGGCCCGCGGTGAACTCGACCGCGCGGCGGCGCTCGTCCGCGCTGAAGTCGTCAATCAGGATGCGATCGGCCCGAGCTTCGATGGCCTGGGCCAGCTCCTCGAAGCTCTCGACCTCGACGATGATCGGCAGCCCCGGCGATTGGCTGCGCGCCCGCGCCACGATGGCGGCGATGCCGCCAGCTGCGGCGATGTGGTTCTCCTTGACCATGACCGCGTCGTAGAGGCCGATGCGGTGGTTGTGGCCGCCGCCGCAGCGCACCGCGTACTTCTGCGCCAGGCGCAGGCCGGGCAGGGTCTTGCGGGTGTCGAGGATGCGCGCGCGGGTGCCGGCGACGGCCGCGACGAAGGCGGCGGTGCGGGTGGCCGTGGCCGACAGGGTTTGGACGAAATTGATCGCGCTGCGTTCGGCCGAGAGCAGGGCGCGACTGGTGCCTTCGAGGGTGCAGACTTCGCGGTTCGGCTCCAGCCACTCGCCGTCGAGCGCGCGCCACTCGATGCGCAGCTCGCGGTCGAGCGCGCGGAAGCAGGTGTCGAACCAGTCGCGGCCGGCGAGCACCGCGCGTTCGCGGCAGACCAGGGTGGCGCGGGAGCGGGCCTTGGCGTCGATCAGCGCGGCAGTGGCATCGCCGCAGCCGATGTCCTCTTCCAGCGCGCGCACCACGTCGAGCGGAATGCGCGCGCGCTCTTCGGGGGTGAGTTCGGGGTGGGCGGCGAACTGCGACATGCAGGGGGCTCCGATGGCGGCCCCGTAGCGTAGGCGCGCGCTGAGCGCGCGCCTACCGCTGCGGGTCGACTACTTGCCGAGGCGCGCCACCAGCGCTTTCAGCACGCCCTGGGTTTCCGGGTGGTACCAGCCTTCGATGAAGGGGCCGAGGTCGATGGCGTTCGGCGCGCAGATCGCGTGGATCAGGGCTTCGCGCGACATCGCGCGGGTGATCAGCATCGCCCGGCGCGGCAGGTTCAGATGGGCCTCCAGCCAGGCGATCGCGCGCGGCACCACCTGGTCCAGCTCGACCACCTCGTCGACCATGCCGATCTCGGCGGCGCGGGTCGATTCGATCATCTCGCCGGCCACCAGCAGACGCTCGCCGATGCGCTCGCCGACCAGACGCTTGAGCGCGTACTGGATCGGGCCCGGCACCACCAGGCCGACCTGGGTTTCATTGAGCCCGATGCGGAACGGGCCCTTCTCGCCGGCGCGCGCCATTACGCGGTAGTCGGCGAACAGGCTGACCACCGCGCCGCCCGCCGGGCTGTGCCCGGTGAGCGCCGCGACCACCGGAATCGGGCAGGCCGCGAGCTTCGCGCAGACCTGCATGAACGCGCCCCAGGTGGCGAGTACGCCGTCGCGGTCCAGCGTCAGCAGGGTCGGCACGTCCAGCCCGCCCGAGAACAGCCCCGGGCTGCCGGAGATCACCAGACCTTCGGCGCCTTCGGCCGGAGCCGCGTCGATGGCCTCGATCAGCGCGGTCAGCAGCGCCTGGTTGAAGGCGTTCGCCGGCGGCCGGTCGAAGCGCAGCTCGAGGACGCGGCCGTGGGAAATCTTCTGCAGCATACATACGCCTCCGTAGGGTGAGGGCGATAGCATAGCCGCCGCGGCCGGACTTGGGCGTGCGGCACCGCCCTCGATGCCGGGCAATGCCAGAGCGCGGCCGTGTTCCCGAAGCCGCCTCAGCGGGTCGCCGGCAGTCGCCGCGTGGCCAGCAGCAGCACGTCTTCCGCCGGCATCGGCCGGGCGAAGTGGTAGCCCTGCATCTGGTCGACCCCCATGCGCACCAGCAGGTTGCGCTGCGCCTGCGTCTCCACACCCTCGGCGACCACGGCGATGTCCAGCGAGCGGCACAGGGTGACCATGCCCTCCAGCAGCCGCAGAGCCCGCGCGTCGGTGTCGATGTCGTCCATGAAACAGCGGTCGATCTTGATGGTGTTGAAGGGCAGTCGGCGCAGGTAGGCCAGCGACGAGAAGCCGGTGCCGAAGTCGTCCAGCGCCAGCTTGAAGCCCTGCTCGGACAGGCGGCGCAGGAAGCCGCGGCCGGCCTCGATGTTCTCCAGCAGGGCCGACTCGGTCAGCTCGATCTCCAGCATGTCGTGCGGCAGGCCGAGGCGCGCGCAGGCGGCCACCAGCTGCTCTTCGGTGTCAGGGTCGAACACCTGCCGCGGCGACAGGTTGAGCGCCACCGGCGTGTGCAGGCCCATGCGCAGCAGGCGCGACGCGAACTCGGCCGCACGCTCCATCGCGATCAGGCCGAGCTGGCCGACCAGTCCGAATTCCTCGGACAACGGAATGAAGGCGGCGGGCGACACCGCCCCCAGCCGCGGATTGTTCCAGCGCATCAGCAGCTCATAGCCGACCACGTAGCCGCCCGCACTGACCTTGGGCTGCAGAACGGTGTCCATCGCGCCGGCTTCGATGTCGCGGCGCAGTTCGGTGATCAGCTCCAGCCGACGCGCGGCCTCGCCGCTGATCGCGCCGCGGTGGTACTCGGTGCGGGCGCGACCGCGCTGCTTGGCCTTGCGCATCGCGGTCTCGGCCTGCTGCAGCAGCTCGTCGGGCTGGCGCGAGTCCTCGGGAAACAGGGCGACGCCGATGCTCGCGCTGACCGACACCATGCGCTCGCCCATCTGCATCGGCGCGCCCACGGTTTCGATGATCTGCCGCGACAGCGTGGCGGTGCGGCCGCCAATGTCCTCGCCATCGACCAGCAGGGCGAACTCGTCGCCGCTGAGGCGGCCGAGCTCATCGCGCTCGCCGACGATGTCCTGCAGGCGCTGCGCGGTTTCGAACAGGAAGGCATCGCCGGCGGCGTGGCCCAGCGAATCGTTGATGGCGCGAAAGCCGTCGAGGTTGATCCACAGCAGGGCAAGCGGCGCGCTGTCTTCGCGGGCCATCCGCAGTCGCAGCCGGTTCTCGAAGTGGGCGCGATTGGCCAGCCCGGTCAGGCCATCGGTCAGGCTGGCGCGCTGGGCGCGGGCCTGCGCGCTGCGCTGCAGGCTGAGGTCACTGACCGTGGCGACCAGCATGCTGCGGCGGTCACCGAGCTCGATCACCCGCTGGATCGACAGCTCGATGGGCAGCAGGCTGCCGTCGCCGCGCTTCATCTGCAGCTCCTCGCGCCAGCCTTCACCGACGTCGGCGAGCAGCGCTTCCAGCGCCTTGCGCTCACCGAGCAGAAGGCTGAACAGATGGCTCCCGCTGCCGAATTCGTGGATGCCCACGAGGTCATGAAAGGCGCGGTTGCACTCGTGCAGCAGGCCGCGCCGGTCGAGCATCAGCATGGGCTCGCGGGCCTTGTCGAAGGCGTCGCTCAGAAGGTCGAGGGCCTGCTTGGCCTCGACCTCCTGGCTGATGTCGCGCAGGGTGCCGACGATGCGTTCGATGCGACCACCGGGCAGGCGCTCGACGGCCCGGCCGCGGATCCGTATCCATCGCCACTGCTCTTGCAGACGCACCCGGAAAGAGGTCTCCAGCTCACGTGTTGCCCCGCGCAGGTAGTCGCGCCACTGTGCGCTCGCCAGCACGGTGTCGGCCGGGTGCACGCGATCGGCGTCGTCCAGCAGGATCTGCGGAGCGTCGCCGCGGATGTGCAGGCGGTCCTCGTCGAAGCTGCGGATCGTGACCCGCTGGTCGCAGGCCTTCCATTCCCAGACGCTGTCGCCGCTGGCCCACAGCGCGAGGGCAAGCGTGTGTTCGGCTTCCCTGGCCCTTTCCGCGCTGACGAACAGTTCACGGCTCTTGTCGGTGAGCAGCGCTTCGGCCTGCTTGCGGGCCTCGCGCTCCCGTTCCAGTCGACGCTCGAGCACCGCGAGCTGCTGGGCGGGGGTGTCCTCCGCTGGCTTGTTCGGGAGCATCATTCCGGGCATCGATCGACCGTTGCGCAGCGGCTCAAGGGTTGGCATGCAGCTCGAACACGATGCAGTCCGGGCCCAGCGCGTCGTCCTGCGAAGCGGTCAGCGTCTGCGGTTCGCGGTAGTGCGCAGCCGCGCCCTGCAGCAGGCCTTCGGCGAGGGCGCCCATCTGCCGCGGCGATCGGTAGGCGAGGCGCAGATGCGTCGCGCTGCGTTCGAGCACCTCGAAGCGCGGCAGGCGGGCCTCGGGGTAGAGCTTGTGCACCTCGACATGGATGTGCCCATCGATGCTGGCCAGAAAGTCGTACAGCGTCGGCTTGCCGGCGAACATCTCGGGGTAGGCGCTGGCGAAGCGGCCCAGCAGGTGTTCGCCGAAGGCATGGACGAGTGTGTCAGCAGGCAGACCCGTCTCGGCCGAGAGGGCGCCGACGATGCGCACGATCTCGGCGTGAGGGTAGTAGCCGACCGCTGTATAGGCACCGCCGTGGCCGAGCTCCGCGCGCTGCAGCACGCGGTCTGCGAGCTCGGGCGAGAAGCGCGACTCGACCATTTCGAGCAGTTCGGTGAACACCATTCCCAACATGACCGGCTCCACAGCGGCGCGAATGTGCGTGCCCGCCGATGCAAGTCGCGCGCCAGTTCGTGCGTCGGTATGACGAGCGCTGCCCGGTCCACCCCGCCGGGTTGACGCCGGCGACGACCCCTGCGACGGTCGCGCGTCATTCCAGCACCCGCGTGATCCCACTCATGTCTGCCGATGCCGCTGCTTTGCCGAACCGCTCCTTCCAGCCGCCCCAGCGCCTATTGCTGGGGCCTGGACCTTCGACCGTGCCGCAGCGGGTGCTCGACGCGCTGGCGCGGCCCACGCTGGGCCATCTCGATCCCGCCTTCGTCGGCCTGATGGACGAGATCAAGCTGCTGCTGCGCTATGCCTTCCGCACGCGGAACGCGCTGACCTTCCCGATATCCGCGCCCGGTTCGGCCGGCATGGAAGCCTGCGTGGTCAATCTGATCGAGCCGGGCGACCGCGTCGTCGTCTGCGTCAACGGCGTGTTCGGCGGGCGCATGCGCGAGAACGTGCTGCGCGCCGGCGGCGTGCCCATCGTGGTCGAGGACGATTTCGGCCAGCCGGTGAGCGTGGACAAGGTCGCGGCGGCGCTCGAAGCGAATCCGGGGGTGAAGGCGCTGGGCTTCGTGCACGCCGAAACCTCCACCGGCGCGCGTTCCGACGCCCAGGCCCTGTGCGCGTTGGCGGCAAAACACGGCGCGCTGTCGATCGTCGATGCGGTCACCAGCCTCGCTGGCATTCCACTGGAGGTCGACGCCTGGGGCATCGATGCCATCTATTCCGGTTCGCAGAAATGTCTGTCCTGCCCGCCGGGACTGTCGCCGGTGAGCTTCTCCGAGCGCGCGGTCGCTGCAGTCAAGGCACGCAGGACGCCGGTGCAGAGCTGGTTCCTCGATCTCTCGCTGGTCATGAACTACTGGCAGGGCGAGGGCGGACGCAGCTACCACCACACCGCGCCGGTCAACATGCTGTACGCGCTGCACGAAAGTCTGCTGATGCTCGCCGAGGAGGGTCTTGAGGCCGCCTGGGCACGGCACCAGGCCATCCACCTGCGCCTGCGCGCCGGGCTCGATGCGCTGGGCCTCGCACTGCTCGTGCCCGAGGACGCACGCCTGCCCCAGCTCAACGCCATCCGCATTCCCGAGGGCGCCGACGACCTCGGCGTGCGCCGCGCCCTGCTCAACGCGCACGGCATCGAGATCGGCGCCGGGCTCGGGCCGCTGGCCGGCAAGGTCTGGCGCATCGGGCTGATGGGTGAAAGCAGCCGGCCCGAATGCGTCGACCGCGTGCTCGGGGCCCTGAAACAGGTGCTGGGCCGCTGAAACGGCTTCGCGGGCCGGCCCGGCGCAGCCGCTGAAGCGGCACCGTCTGGAGCCGGAACCGCGCCGCGTGAGCGCCATCACGGGTCGCAGACCGCGCAAAGCGCCAGCATTCGCGCTGGGCCGCGAGGCCGCACCGGGCGGAGAGCGCTGCATGTCGGAATCGACCTCGAACACCCTGCTGGACAGTCTGCTGGGCGACTGGCAGGGCGTCACCCGGCTGCATTCCGGACAGGGCGAACTGCGCGAGCACAGTTCGGGCGCCTGGCTGCGCTGCGTCCGCGCCGGCGGCCCCGGGCGGTTTCGTCTTCGCTATGTGTGGACGCTGGAGTCGCTGATCCGCGAAGGCCATCTGCTGATCGCCGTCGACGGCTCGACCGGCCGCGCCAGCGCGGCGTGGATGGACAGCGGGCTCGGCGGTGCCATCGGCGGTGACGAAGTGCTGGCGCTGCGCGGCTGGCTGGACGCGACCGGGCTGCTGCGGCTGTCGGGCCACGGCGGCGAGGCGCCCGGCAAGCTCTGGACCTGGCGCCTGGAGCTCGACTGCCCCGAGCCGGCACGCCTGGAGCTGAGGCTGTACACCACCTCGCCGCAGGGCGAAGAAGAGCTGGCGGCTTCTGCCGAGTACCGGCGATAGCGGGCGCAGCCGCCGGTGGTAGCGCGCTGAGCGAACGCGTCGCCGCCACGCCCCCGGCACGCGCCAGCGCCTAAACTGCCGCAATGAATCCGACTGCACCTGCCTCTGAATCCGCCGACCTCCTCGACGTGCTGATCGTCGGCGGCGGCCTCGTCGGCAGCAGCCTCGCCTGCGCCCTCGACCGCAGCCCGCTGCGGGTCGCCCTGGTCGAAGCCAGTGCGCCCCGGCGCGAAGCGCCCGCCAGCTTCGATGAGCGCAATCTCGCCCTGAACCGGCTCAGCCTCGATGCGCTGGATGCGCTGGGCGTGCTGGCCCGGCTGGATTCCCCGCCGGTGCCGATCCGCGGCGTGCACGTCAGCAGCGCGGGCGACTTCGGGCGCGTGCGTCTGCATGCCCGCGAGCACGGCGTTGAGGCCTTCGGCGGCGTGGTGGTGGCGCGCGAACTCGGTCAGGCCCTGCAGCGCCAACTCGGCGCCTGCGCTCGACTGCAGCACCTCACGCCCGCACGTGTGATCGCTGCCGAGCGCGAGGCGGACGCGATCCGCATCGAGCTCGACGGCGACCGCGTGCTGCGCGCGCGATTGCTGGTGATCGCGGAAGGGACCGATTCCGCGCTGCGCGAATCGCTGGGGCTCGGCGCCACGCGCAAGGACTACGGGCAGACCCTGTTCGTCAGCGCGGTGGAAGCCGACCGCGCGCATGAGGGCGTCGCCTACGAGCGCTTTACCGCTGATGGCCCGGTGGCGATGTTGCCGCTCGCTGGAACGCGGGTCGGCAGCGTGCTGACGGTGCCGACCGTGGAGGCCGACGCCACCCTCGCACTCGACGACGCGGCCTATCTCGACCTTCTGCAGCAGCGTTTCGGCTGGCGGCTCGGTCGCCTGCGCAGGGTCGGTCGGCGCAGCGCCTATCCGATGCGGCTGGTCACCGCCAACGCGCTGGTGGGGCCGCGCTGCGTGGTGGTCGGCAATGCGGCGCAAACCCTGCACCCGATCGGCGCGCAGGGCTTCAATCTCGGCCTGCGCGATGCACTGACCCTGGCGGGGCTGCTGCTGGACTGCGACCGAACCGACTGCGGCAGCGCCGGGCTGCTGTCGCGGCACGCGGCGCTGCGCGCGGCGGATCGGGCGCGCACCATCGACTTCAGCGACGGTCTCGCCGATCTGTTCACGCACGGCGCGGCACCAGTGCGCTGGCTGCGCGGGCTGGGCCTGGCTGCGTTCGATCATTTCGGCGATCTCGCGCGGCCGCTGGTGCGCGCGGCCATGGGCGCGGAGCCGGCGGCGCTGGCGGCCTTGGCGCGCCTGAGGAGGTCGGCATGAGCCGCGCCCGCACGGGTCTCGATGCCATCGTCGTCGGCGCCGGCATCGTCGGTTCGGCCATCGCGCTCGGCCTGGCCCGGCAAGGACGGCGGGTCGCCCTGGTGGAATCGCGGGCACCCTCTGAGTGGCGCGCCGAGGCCGACCCCGACCTGCGCGTCTACGCGATCGCGCCCGGTTCGCAGACCCTGCTGGCGGAACTGGGCGTGTGGCCATCCATCGCCGCCGCGCGACTCCAGCCCTACCGCACGATGCACGTGTGGGACGCCGGCGGCGGCCGCGCGCTGCGGCTGGATGCGGCCGAGTCGGGGCGGGCCGAACTCGGCCACATTGTCGAAGCCAGGCTGATCCAGTGGCAGCTCTGGCAGGCCTTGGCGGCTGCCAGGGTCGAGCTGCAGATCGGCCAGTTGCAGAACTATGTCGAGGACGACGCCGGCGCCGCGCTCGACCTTGAACACGCCACGCTGCGCGCGCAGCTGGTGGTGGCCGCCGATGGCGCGGCGTCGCCGCTGCGCACGTGGGCCGGTATCGAAACCCGCGGTCATGACTACGGACAGAGTGGGCTGGTGGCCTACATCCGCAGCGACCTGCCGCATCAGGACACGGCCTGGCAGCGCTTCCTGCCGACCGGTCCCCTGGCCGTGCTGCCCTGTTCGCAGGGCTTGTGCTCGATCGTCTGGAGCCTGCCCACCGGCGAGGCCGAGCGCCTGCGTGAGGTGGCCCCCGACGTGTTCGAGCGCGAGCTCGTTCGCGCCTTCGGCGGCGAGCTCGGCGCCATGCGCCTGGCCTCGGCGCGCGCGCTGTTTCCGCTGAAGCTGCAGCTCGCGCAGCGCTATCGCAGCGGCCCGCTGCTGCTGGCCGGCGATGCTGCCCATGCCGTGCATCCGCTGGCGGGGCAGGGCGTGAATCTGGGGTTGCAGGACGCGCGCGAGCTGCTGGCGCTGTCGGTGGAGGCGCAGACGCGCGGGCAGCCGCTGCACAGCCCGGGCCTGCTCGACCGCTACGCGCGCCGCCGCCGCAGCGAAAACCAACTGGCGGCGTACAGCTTCGACGGCCTCAACCGGCTGTTCTCCAACGATGCCGTGCTGCCGACCCTGCTGCGCGGGCATGCCTTGGGCTTAGCCGGTGCGCTTGCGCCGCTGCGGCGGCTGTGGGTACAGCGCGCGAGCTCTGTCTGAGCGTGGCTCCGGCGCAGCCTGCGCGGGGGTGAAGCCTGCGGTGGGTCAAGACCCACCCTATGGGTTTCGCGTGGGCAGCGGGCTGTGAGCTGCATAGGGT
>JBIJCA010000113.1:0-13014 GCA_044344935.1 Aquimonas sp.
GGAGCGGGCGCGCCTAGCCTGCTCACGCTGTTTCGGACGCGCGGGCGAAATCAGAGGGCGGGCACGACCGGCCCGTGGTCTTGGGGCGAACTCAAGGCAGTCGCGGCTCGCGTGCCCGAGCGTGGACATCCACGCTCGGCCCGCGCCGCGGCCCAATGGCCTTCGCGGTGTGTTGCGGTTTGCGGCACAGGCTGATCCAGCGGATGTCCCGAACTTCGGTCGACCGCATGCGCGCGTCGCTCAGCCGAGCCGCGCTCGCCGCCAGCCTGCTCCTCACCCTCACCGCCTGCGCCACCGGCTACCACAGCGCCTCCAACCCGGTGCTCGGCTTTACCGGCGGCTACTGGGACGAGCCCGGCCCGGGGCGCACCTGGCGGGTGGGGGTGACGGGCAATGCCTATCTCAGCCCCGAGCGCGCCGGGGCCTACCTGCTGTACCGCTGCGCCGAAGTCAGCCTGCGCGAGGGCGGCACGCATTTCGTGGTGTATCCCAGCCTGTCGGCGGCGGTCAGCGATGATCGACAGGCGGGCCTGGGCGTCGGCACGGGCGCCAAGCCCTATGCCACGGTCTACCTGTGGATCGCCCCGGCGGATGCCGAGCATGCGCATTCGGCGGAAGAGGTGCTGGCGCGGCTGGGGCCGGTGGTGAAGCCCGCCGCAGCTCAGGCTTGACCGTAAGGGGCGCTGCCCTCTCCGGCACCTCCGGCACCCTGAGCAAGGTCTTGAGTGCTGAAGGTTGGCGCGGCGCGGCGAGCAGTGCGGTGTTGAACTCCTTGACCGGCCAAGCCGGCAGCCGTCTGGCCGGTCTCGACACCAGCTTCAGCTGGCGCAGCGTGGCCGCCAACGCGGTGGCCGCCAGCATCAGCAGCAGCGTCACCAGCCGCCTCAGCCAAAGCCTGAAGCTCGACCTCACCAACGAGCCCGGCCAGTTCGGTCTGGATGTGCTGGGCACCGCAGTCGGCGGCGTGGTCAGCCTGCACACCCGCCGTGCGGCGGGCGTCGACCAGCGCGTCGACTATGGCCAGGTGGCGGTGGATGCGTTCGGCAATGCCATCGCCAATGCGCTGACGGGCGAGCACTCGCGGCGGGCTGACGCGGTGTTTGTGGCGCAAGCCAAGGCGATGGCGCCGGAGGCGTTGCACAGCACCATCGATCGCCTGCTGGCTGGCATGAATCGCGATCGCTCGCGAACCGAGGCTCTTGACTTCATCAGCCGCTGGGCGACGAATGCCCAGTCGTCCGATCCAAGCCTCCAGCGCAGCGTCGCCCTGGGGCGCGAGTACCTCGAGCACTTCGCGGACCTCGCAGGGGAGGAGCGTGCAGACGCTATCTCTGTGCTCGAGATCGGCTTTGAACAGAGGTCTGGCGTCGTCCAGATCGGAGCCCTGCAACAGAGCTTTGGTGTGCTGCGAAGTAACGCAGCCACGTCAACTTCAGCGGCCGCCGCTGCACCGCAGCCCTGGCTGGGTCACGTCAACCTCGACTCGTTGCTGGTCGGCACGGGTGAGGTGGCGACCATCGTGGGTCAAGAGGTCGAAGCCCGCCCGTGGCTGAAGTACAGCCTCATGGCCGCCGAGGCCGTAGCAGCCCCCGTGCTCTACGCAGGCCGTACAGCGGTGGGTGCCGCCTTTGAACAGCAGATTGCAGCGGCGCAGGAAGCCGCCATCGGTTGGGCGGGCGGCCATCTGCGGACTGCCGGTCGCACGGAGTCGGAAAGCGTCAGCGGTGGTGTCGGGATGCTGACCCTGGGCGCACTCGCAGCGGGCGGCGTCGCTGGGGCGCTACTCAAGCTCAAATCCGTTTCCAGTCGACTCGACGGCTTTCTGGAGAGATTGAGCAGTGGGCCTTCGTCGATCGGACCGGGGCGCCAGTGGGGCGCGATCTTCCCGAACGGCGAGCGTCCGAGCGGGCTGAGCGGTCAGCACCGCGACGGCGTGCATCCCAAGATCACCGTTCGCACGTTTAACAACATCGATGACTTCAACCGCGCGGCGCAGAACCCTGTGCGCAACACGCGATACGAATACGGCGGTTACGCGTGGACCACCGACAGCCATGGCCGCGTAGCGGAAATCGAGGGCATGGCGACGCCAAGCTCGGGCACCTCGCGCTACCGCACACCGGGCACGATGTCGCAGGCAGACTTGGGCAAAGTGCCCGGCAGCCAGCCGGGGGATGTCGGCTTCCACCTGATCGGTCATCAGTTTGGTGGCCCGATCAATCCGCTGAACGTCGTACCCGGCAATGGGCAGCCGGTGGCGCTGGCCGCGGGTGGTCGGCTGACCAATATCAATCAGGGCCGCTACTCCAGCCAGTTCGAGGCCGCGGTGGCGCAACTCAGTCGCGAGACCGGTGCGCCAGTGCCCGTAAGGATCTCGGTATCCTACGGCGCAGGCAACACGACAGTGCGGCCGGATGCGTTCATTGCGCGCTACCAGCGGCCGGATGGGCGCTGGGCGGAGTTGCCCCCAATTTTTAATCGAGCAGGAGGCTGAGGCGATGCTTTCACTGGACACAGCCCAGCTGCTCTCGCAGTTCGTGGGCCATCAGATGGATACGTTCCCGCAGGGCTGGGGGCGCGCTGCCATCTACGTTGAGGCACGACGCGAGAGCGACGGCTACCTGAACGGACGCGTCATCAAAGTGGCTTGGGTCGACGGTGAGGAGGTCTCCGATATCGAGCCGAGTCACCCGTCAACCGAGGTTCTTCAGAACGTGATCGAGCGCTGCGAGCAGGAGGGGCCGCTGTGGTCCGCGCTGCGCATCGCGGTCGAGTCGGATGGCCGCTTCAAGACCAAGCTTTACTACGACTCCTGGCCCGAGATTGACGGCGACTGGCGCGCAGCCAGCGCGCGTCTCGACAGCCCCGACGCCCCCTAGCGGCTCGACCGCGCAGCCCGGCGCGCTTTGGCGTCGGGCCGCGCGGTTCACACGTGTCCTGAGTGCGGTCCGGGTCCTCAAGACCGCCGCCGATGCAGCTGCCGGCCGAGCCCTCGCGTCCACCGCCTGCAGGGCTTGCCAGCGCCCGCTCTGGCTTGCGTAGTGCGGGGGAGGGGCATGGCCTCCAACTTCGGTATTGATCTCGCGGAGCGGCATGCATGCCAAGGTTTCCTCTCGACCGCATCTGTGCGGCGCTGCTTTGCCTCACCCTCACCGCCTGCGCCACCGGCTACCACAGCGCGTCCAATCCGGTGCTCGGCTTCACCGGCGGCTATTGGGACGAGCCCGGCCCGGGGCGCACCTGTCGGGTGGGGGTGACGGGCAATGCGCATCTGAGCCCCGAGCGGGCCGGGGCCTACCTGCTGTACCGCTGCGCCGAAGTGAGCCTGCGCGAGGGCGGTACGCATTTCGTGGTGTATCCGAGCCTGTCGACGGCGGTCAGCGATGATCGGCAGGCGGGCCTGGGCGTCGGCGCGGGGGCCAAGCCCTATGCCACGGTCTACCTGTGGATCGCCCCGGCGGATGCCGAGCATGCGCATTCGGCGGAAGAGGTGCTGGCGCGGCTGGGGCCGGTGGTGAAGCCCGCCGCAGCGCAGGCTTGACCGTA
Source organism: Aquimonas sp. (assembly GCA_044344935.1). GTDB lineage: Bacteria > Pseudomonadota > Gammaproteobacteria > Xanthomonadales > Xanthomonadaceae > Aquimonas. Next base: position 3,547 of record JBIJCA010000113.1, read on the forward strand.
AGGGGCGCCGGCGCCGCCCTCTCCGGCGCCTCCGGCACCCTGAGCAAGGTCTTGAGTGCTGAAGGTTGGCGCGGTGCGGCGAGCAGTTCGGTGTTGAACTCCTTGACCGGCCAGGCCGGCGCTCGTCTGGCCGGCCTCGACACCAGCTTCAGCTGGCGCAGCGTGGCGGCCAATGCGGTGGCTGCAGGCATCAGCGCCAGCGTCACCAGCCGCCTCAGCCAAAGCCTGAAGCTCGACCTCGGCGACGAGGTCGGCCAGTTCAACCAGGACCTGCTGGGCGGCGCGGTCGGCGGCGTGGTCAGCCTGCACACCCGGCGTGCGGCGGGCGTTGACCAGCGCGTTGACTACGGGCAGGTGGCAGTGGATGCGTTTGGTAATGCCATCTCCAATGCGCTGACGGGAGAGCACTCGCGGCGGGCCCTGGCCACCCTGGAGCGCCAGCACCGGGCCGATCTGATCAATGCTGAGCTTCAGGGTCGCCTGGCCAATGGCGAACTGCAGGGCGCGGCACGCGCCCAGGCGCTGAGCCGCCTCGGCCTGCCCTCGGACCCGAAGGCCCATGACAGCCTGTGGGACCGCCTGCCGGCCGATGGCTCGCGCGTGCTGCTGGATCAGCGCCAGGGCAGCAATGCCAACGGCACCCCATGGACCGAGCAGGACTGGGCACGTCGCATCAACGACAGCTTCGAGCGCCAGCGCTTCGGTGGCGCGCGGGTCGACTTCAACACCATCCGAACCGACGGCGTGCGTGACCGGCGTGCGGCGCCGGTGGAGGCCTTGCCCGCCTTCATCGCGGCGCCTGCGCGAAGCCCCGGCTGGAGTCTGTCGCAGGAGATCGGGCTCAACATCGCGCGAGGCGGCGGCGCGCTGGCGGGTGTCGCCAAGATGGGCTACGAAGTTCTGGAAGGGACCGGCGCCGGCGCCTACACCTTCACCCAAGCGGCGCTCTACCAGACCGGCATCGCGGGCATGTTCGACAGGTGGTCCGGTGGCAACAGCTACACCTTGGCAGGCCTGCAGGCGGGCGATCGCATCGGGGCAGGCGTCCAGAGGCTGCTGGATTTCGCGGGCAGCGACTACAAGGGGCAGATCATTGCTGACGGCATCTTCAGTCGCTTCGACGATGCCGCAGCGAAGCTGTCGTCGCAGGATGCGTGGACAGCCTTCCAGGGCGGCATGGGCATCGGCCAGCTGACGGCTGAAATCGGCACGAGTGCGTACGGCGGCTTCCAGATGGCCCGTGGTGGTGTGGGCTTCGCAGGCAGGACGGCCGACAACTTCGCTGATCTGTCGAAGGGTAAGCTGTACAGCTTGGACGGCGCGCTGGGGGATGTGGCTAAGGCGGCTTGGCGCGCGCTGGTTCAGAAACACCCTGACATCGATCCAAAGCAACTGGCGCTGCTCACTGATCTTAAGGGAGCGCACGCGTTGGAGCGGCACGGCGGGGTGGTGACGGATGAGCAGCTGATAACTCGTGCAAGGACGGGCCTTACGGCTGACAAGCATCAGGGGCCGATTCCTCGCTTGTCTTCTGCATTCCACAGTGACCAATTGCTGGCACAGGCAGATGCTTTCGTTCGATCATCCGGGCGGCTTGAGAATGCAAGAGCCAGCAACAGCAGTGAGTTCAGGATCAAGCTCTCCGACATGCCAGAGTTTCGAGATTTGGGTGCGGACCTAGGACGTGGATATGCGCCCGTTTTGAAGGGCGATCCTTTGAAAGTCGGTGGGTACGAAGGACCGCTGCAAAGGTTCGACTCTCTACGCGGAGTAAGCGGAGTCTATGAGTTCGACCATGCCACCCAACGCTGGCTCACCCACACCCTCTACCCTGACCGGTACTAAAATATGCAATTAGACGGCAAACTGGAAACCCGACAGGCACTCGCCGTAGCCTACTCGGAGTTCAACGAAACAACTATCGAAGAGGGAAAAAAAAAGCTGCTGACGGACGGCGAGTTTTTCGACACCAGAGCAGCGCTAGCGATCATAGCCATCAAAAAATTCTGCGAAAGACATCTTTCCGATCTGGGCTTCGACTGGGTTGAAATGATGGATCCGAAATCAAGCGATCCTGTAATGGGGTTCAGCGAAGAAGAGTTGGCCGCATATGAAGATCCCAACGCCGCGGCGCGCTCCTTCGTCATTGAAAACCTCTTCAATGTGCTCTTTCCTGAGGAGGCGGGTCGCTTCAAATGAGGGCAGGGCCATCAATCAAGACGAAGCCCCGGTCATGTTTTGCTAATGCGCCCACGCTCCCAAGGATCAAGCACTTCCGTGCTTTCTCCGCAAGCGCGCGGTGCCTCGCGCGCGTGAAGCTCAGATGAATTAGAGCTTCCCTGGCGGAGCGCCTTGAAACGGTGCTCCGGCAGTGCGGCCGGTAGTCGTGATCGCCCCATGACTCCCGGCCGCGGGTCCGCTTTCCAGCACCGATCCAAGCGCATGAGCCTCGCGCAGTCCGCCACCCCCACCCTCCGCCGGATGCGCGTGTTTCCATGTTCGACGCCTTGCTTCAACCCGACGGCAGATCCGCAATGCCGAAAACCCCGCCAAACGCACCAGGCCGATCGCTCACCCGAGCCGTGCTCGCCGCCAGCCTGCTCCTCACCCTCACCGCCTGCGCCACCGGCTACCACAGCGCCTCCAACCCGGTGCTCGGCTTCACCGGCGGCTACTGGGACGAGCCCGGCCCGGGGCGGACCTGGCGGGTGGGGGTGACGGGCAATGCGCATCTCAGCCCCGAGCGCGCCGGGGCCTACTTGCTGTACCGCTGCGCCGAAGTGAGCCTGCGCGAGGGCGGCACGCATTTCGTGGTGTATCCCAGCCTGTCGGCGGCGGTCAGCGATGACCGGCAGGCGGGCCTGGGCGTCGGCACAGGCGCCAAGCCATATGCCACGGTGTATCTGTGGATCGCCCCGGCCGATGCCGAGCACGCCTATGCCGCCGAGGAGGTGCTGGCGCGGCTGGGGCCGGTGGTGAAGCCGGGGCGCGGGCGCGCCGGGTTGGAGAGCAGCGGAGCGAGATCCGCTCTAGAGGCGAAGCCTGCACGCGCGGGGGCCGGGCCGTGATGGCGCGCGCGGCGGCGCTGCTGCTGTGCCTGCTGGGCACGGGCTGCATGCCGGTCTACTCGCTGCGCCCGGGCGAGCCCTCGGTGCCGCTGCAGCTGGCCTACCCGCAGCAGGCCGCGTGGATCTGCGACAGCGGCCCGCGCATGCGCCTGCGCGCGAACCGCGAGGGCGTGGTGCGCATCCCCGCCGAGCGCCGCATCACCCTGGGCGTGCAGTTCGTCAGCGGCTGGGGCCACCCCAACGCCATCGCCTGCGCGCCTTCGGTGCACCTGGTGGCGCAGGCCGATGCGGCCTACTACCAGCACTTCGAGCTGGACGGCCTGGCCTGCCACACCTGGGTGTACCGGCAGAACCCGCAGGACGTACGCACCGGCCTGGCGCATGCGCCGGGCGTGCAGCCGGGGCGGGCGGGCTGTGTGGAGGCGGGACGGTGAGGGCGGCGGTGCCCGCACGCTGGGCCGATGCGGCCGCGGAGCTGTACGCCCGCCAGCGCTTGGCCTAAAGGCTGGCCACGCGTAGCGTCGTCGCGCCCCGCCGTTTGCCGCGCCGCGCGATTGCGCGTGTTCGGGCCGATTTGCGCAATGGTGGTTCAAGAACCGGCTGGATCAGGGCATCGGCGGGTCGAGGTTGCGATAGCTGGGGGTTGTGCTGCGGCAGGCGTGCGGTGGGTCAAGACCCACCCTATGGGTTGCGCGTTCGATGGCGCGGCGCGCGGGGCGCGGCCGGGGTGCAAGCAACGGTGGGTCAAGAACCACTCTATGGGTCGCGTGTTCGATGGCGCGGCCCGCGAGGCACGGCCGAGGTGCAAGCGATGGTGGGTCAAGACCCACCCTATGGGTCGTGATGGCATGCCGAGGTAGGCCAGCGAGCCGATGCCATAGGGTGGGTCTTGACCCACCGAAGCTCGACACTCGCCCCGCTCAACGTCCTTGGAGCTCGACACTCGCTCCGCGCGATGTGCCTGGAGTTCGACATTCCGCTCGCCGCCACTCGAGCGCAGCCACGCCTCTGCTGCCGCCCGGGAGCCCGTCGCCTCAGAGGCTGCCTGGCACGAATTCCAGCGACACTTGCGCCGGCCGCCCCGGCAGTTCGAGGGTGCTCAGGCGCTCCGGTGCGCGCGCGATCACCCGTCCGCGCCGCACCACTGCAAGACGCGCGGCCTTCAAACGAATCGCCTCGAACGGGTCCGCCGCCTGCAGGAGTATGAAATCGGCCGGGCCGCCCTCGCGCAGGCCGTAGTCGTCGAGGCCGATCACCCGCGCGGCGGTGTCGGTGACGCCGGCATAGCAGGCGCGGATGCCGTCCTGCGAGGTCATCTGAGCCACATGCACGGCCATGCTGGCGACTTCGAGCATGTCTGCGCTGCCGAAGCTGTACCAGGGGTCCATGCAGCAGTCCTGGCCCAGCGCGACGTCGATGCCGGCGGCCAGCAGCTCGGGCACGCGGGTCATGCCGCGACGCCTGGGGTAGCTGTCGTGGCGGCCCTGCAGGGTGATGTTGATCAGCGGGTTGGCGACGGCCGAGAGCCGCGCTTCGGCCATCAGCGGCAGCAGCTTGGACACGTAGTAGTTGTCCATGCTGTGCATGGAGGTGAGATGCGAGCCGGTGACGCGACCCTGCAGGCCGTGGCGGATTGTTTCTGCTGCGAGCGTTTCGACGTGGCGCGAGTGCGGGTCGTCGCTTTCGTCGCAGTGCATGTCGACTCGTAGGCCACGTTCGGCGGCGAGGCGACACAGGCGCGCGATGCTGTCGGCGCCGTCCGCCATGGTGCGCTCGAAATGCGGGATGCCGCCGATGACATCGACGCCGCGGTCCAGCGCGCGTTCGAGGTTCTCGATGGCGCCCGCCGCGCGCAGGTAGCCGTCCTGCGGAAACGCGACCAGCTGCAGGTCGATGTAGCCGGCGACGTGGCGCTTCACTTCGAGCAGCGCGTCGACCGCGAGCAGGCGCGGATCGCAGACGTCGACATGGGTGCGGATGTGCAGCAGACCCTGCGCTGCCGCCATGTCGCAGTAGGCCAGCGCGCGCCGCACCACGGCCTCGACGGTCAGATCGGGCTTGAGCTCGCCCCAGAGCGCGATGCCTTCGAGCAGGGTACCGCTGGCGTTGAGCCGCGGCAGGCCAAGTGAGAGCGTGGCGTCCATGTGGAAATGGGCGTCGACGAAGGGCGCGCTGAGCAGACGGCCGCGCGCCTCGATCACTTCGCCGCTGTGTTCAGCCGAAAGCGCTGGCGCGATGGCGACGATGCGACCGCCGCGCACGCCGAGATCGACGCCGCGGCGGCCGTCGGCCAGCGCGGCGTCGCGCACCAGTACGTCGAAGCTCATCCCAGCAGGGCCTTGAGTGCACGCGCCGCACGCGCGTTCTGAGCGGCATCGGCCTGGCCCGCGTGCGCGGCCCATGCCAGCAGGGCCGCGCGTGGATCCGGGCGTGCCGCGCCACTGCCCATGCGTTCAGCCAGGCGCTGCATCTGCAGCTCGCGACGACGCGCCGCCGATTCGGCCGGGCTGTCCAGGCTGGCGTCGAGTTCCAGACCGATCAACGCGTCTTCCGCGCGCTCATCGGAGACATCGCGCGCGCGCGCGGCGGCGAGTTCGCGGCGTTCGGCGTCGCTGAGTGCGGCGTCCTGCGAGGGGTCGACCGACGCGTCCAGCAGCGCCTGCAGGGCGTGCTTCGCGCGCGATTCGCGCTGCGCCTTCTGCGCGGCGCGCAGGCGTTCAACCGACTTCTCGAACTCGCGCTCCAGGCTGCCTTCCGCTGCGCGCGGCGGGCGCGGGCGGCGCTCGTTGCGCTCGCCACGTTCACCACGTTCGCCAGCGAACCGGTCGCCCTGCGAACGATCGCGCGGCGGTCGGCCCGGGCGGGCGTCACTGCCGGCGTCCGCGATCTGCGGCTGCTGAGCCTGCCAGCGCGCTTCGAGCTCGGCCAGCTGGGCGTCGATCTGGCCGAGGTCTTCGAACTGCGCAAGCGCCTGCACGGCCTCGACCAGACCGCGGCGCTCGGCTTCGACCGCAGCCAGCGCGTCGCTGCGCGCCTGCACGCCGGCGCGGACCGCTTCGAACAGGGGATCGACCAGATCGCGAAGCTCGGCCCACAGGCGGTCTTCGGTCTTGCGGTCGGCGCGCGGGGCGTCGCGCCATTCCTGCTGGATCGCCTTGGCCACGTTGATCGCCTGCGCGGCATCGCCGCGCGCGGCGAAGCGCAGTCGCTCCAGCAGCGCCTGCTTGCCCTCGACCGCGGCGCGGTTGCGCGCATCGCGCAGCGCGTCGAGCTGATCGAGCTGGGCGCGCAGGCGCTTGCCGAGGGCGGCGCGGGCGCGCGGCTCGACTTCGTCCAGCGCGCGCAGGGCGGCGACCACGCGCTCGCGCAGGGGTTTCAGATCCTCGGGTGCCTGCTCGATGTCCGCCGCCAGGGCGAGCACGATGCCGTCCAGCTCACCGGCTTTCTGGCTGCGCAGCGCGCGGCGCTGCTCGAAGTAAGGTCGCGCCGGTGCCAGCGCGCGGTGGCACAGGGCGCGGAAGCGCTTGCTGATGCCGGTGGCGTGCTCGCCGTGGTCGGGTTCGGCCGCTTCGACCTTCGCCCACTCGTCCTGCACTTCCTTGACCCGATTGGCCACGGCGTCCGGGTGCAGGCCTGAGCCAATGAGAGCCTCGATCTCGTTGCACAGACGCGCGCGCACCTTGTTGCCGGCCCAGCGTTGCCAGCGCTCCATTTCGGCGACGCCGGCCTCCAGTGCGCGCAGGCCGTCGCGCTGGCCGGGCGTAGGACGGACGCCAGCGGCGAGGCGCGCGCGTGCGGTGTCGAGCGCGGGCCGGGCGAGGCCGAGGCGCTGTTCCTCGACGGCGGCCAGTCCCTGCTTGAGTGCATCGCGCAGCGCCGGGTCAGGTTCGGTGGACTTCGATGCGCTGGCGGGCGACGCGGCTTCGCCACGGCGGTCCGGCGCGCCCGCGCCTGCCTCTTCGACCCGCAGCATGACCTGGGCGTCCTGCGCCGGTGAGTCCGCGTGCTCAGCCTCGATCGCGACCGCGATCGCGCCGGACTCCGCGTCATCCCCCATGGCGACGGGCGCGGTCTCCGCGCCCTCTGTCGTCGCGTCAGCTGTCACCACGGCGGCAGGCTGCGGCTTGGGCAGGTGGGCGCCCTTCAGCGCAGCCACTGCTGCGGCGGCACTGCCGGCGTGGCCCTGCAGGCGCTTCAGAAGAGCGGTGTCGAGACGCGGCGCCAGCTGCTCGACTTCGGCATGCAGGGCCGCCAGCTGGGCCTCGGCATCGGTCGGCAGTCCGCGCGCCAGAGCGTCGAAGGCCGCGCCAAGCTGCAGGGCGCGCTGGTTGATCGCGCCAGCGTCGCCGCGCGCCAGTTTCAGGGCGTCGGCCTTCTCACGCGCCCGCCGCGAAAGGGCCTTGTCCTGGCCGCGCGCTGCTTCTGCGATGCGATCCAGGGCGGCTTCATCCGCAATCTGATCCAGAAGGCGCAGGCGCAGGGCCGGATCGGGGTCCTTCAGGCAGCGACGCTGCAGCAGACCGGGCTTGTTGAGCCGCAGCAGCGCGGCTTCACGCAGTTCGGCCTCGGGGGCCGACTCGGCCAGGGTTTCAGCGAGTTCGGCGGGCAGCTGCGGATGGCTGGCGAGGCGCAGGCGTTCTTCGGTTGGTGACTTCGCGTCAAGCAGCCGTGCACGCACCCTGCCGAGGATGGCGTCGCGGCAGCCGCTGTCCTTCTCCGCTGCCAGCAGGCCGAGCAGGACATCGGCGCTGTCGATGCGCGCGATCGCAGCACGCCGGACCTCGGCAGCGGTGTCGCTGGCGGCGATCTGCGGCAGCAGCTTGACCAGTTCCGGCGCGGTCTCCGAGCGCACCGCTTCGGCGCGATGCAGGGGTTCCGGGTGTTCCCACAGTGGGCGGCGAAAGCGGGCGAACAGCTTCATGCAGGATCTCGGCGTTGGTGTGGGTTGGGCCGCGCTGGAGCGCGAGCCGCCGATTATGGCCTCTCGTCGTGGCGCGCGTTCGCCGGGGCGGTGATCTTCACAAAGCGGCCCAGGGCCGGCAGGATGCAGGCGGCGCGCGGCGGGCTGCTTCTGCCCATCGCATGGTCGCCTTCCTTTCCCCGCGCGTGCCGGACCCCTGGCCGGGCAGGGGTGCTTTGTCCGGAGCCGTGAGCGATGAATGTCCCCAGCAGCGAGTACGTCCCCAATCATCTGGTGTGGGCGATCCTCACCACCTTGTTCTGCTGCCTGCCGCTGGGCATCGTTTCGATCGTGTTTGCTGCTCAGGTGGACGGCCGCAGAGCAGCCGGCGATCTGCAGGGCGCATGGAAGGCATCGGAGCAGGCCAAGCTGTGGGCTCTGCTGTCGGCGGCGGCTGTGCCGCTGCTGCTGTTCGTATGGATCGTTTTTGTCGGCGGGCTCGGCATGTTGGGAGCCCTGTCCGGGGCGCGCTGAAGGTGTTGCGCATTGGGCGAGCGGGTTCGACCGAAGGCGCGGCGCGACTGTCCCTGGCGCTGTTGCTGCCAGTGTCCGCAGGGGTGATCTGGACGCTGCGGCGGCTTGATCCGAACGCCGCGGATTCGCTGCTGCCGCCGTGTCCCTTTCTGAGCCTGACCGGGCTGTACTGTCCGGGCTGCGGCAGCACCCGCTGCCTGCACGCGCTCGCGCATCTGGATCTGTCGGCAGCGCTTTCCATGAACCCGCTGCTGGTGCTGGCCCTGCCTGCGCTGACTCTGATGCTGGTCTGGGCAGCGGGCCTGCGGCCAAGCGCACTGGCGCCGGTGATGCGTGTTCTGGGAAGCGCGCGCGGGTGGCTTTGGCTGCTGCTTGGCTTCGGCGTGCTGCGCAATCTGCCCTTGGCGCCCTTCAGCGCACTGGCACCTGGCTGAGCGCTTCTCGGCTCCGTGGCGGTGGATCGAGCGTCATTGAAGAAACCGCGATTCGTCGTCCCCGCGCATGCGGGGATCCAGGGTTCATGCGATTGAGCCAAGCTCCTCTGGTGGCTGCACGACAGTGCAGCCGGTCTGCGCGGCGATGACGAGTACGGCGAGCCCAAGACCTTCCTGCGTGCACCCGGATTTCGTTTGGCGTCCGGCTTCCACAGGGCCCGCTGGTGGATGCGCTGCGCTTATCCACCCTACAACCACGAGTGACGCCTTGCTTCGATCGAAGCGAGCGCGTGTGTGCGCTCAGGGCAGACAAGCGAAGCGCATCTGCCTGCCATTCGGGCTTGCGGCGCGGATGGGGCGAATGCGTTCGCGCGGAAGGTCTGCCGTCGAGGCCCGGAGGCGCGGCCACAGAGCCTCCCGACGAAGCATCAGAGTCCTGCTGGCGGGGGCGGCGGAGGCGCGGCGGCGCTACCCGCCACGGTCTGCGGCGGGGTCAGGCCGGCCTTGTCCTTCAGCTCCTTGAACTTGCCGG
>JBIJCA010000114.1:0-12957 GCA_044344935.1 Aquimonas sp.
CGGACGTACTCGAAATGCTCGTCCGTCATTACTCGCTTTATGGTGATACGGTTCACCTCCTCGGTGCAGTCTGGCCCGAGGCCGACGAGGTGTTCCTCGGGCGGAAGGTGGTTCGATTGCCGCTCTCACCTACCGGGGATCAAGAGCTGGTCGAATCGTTCTTCGGCGGCGCACTTTTCAAGAGGTACATCGTCGCAAAAGCCGCATCGCAACAAAGTGAGCAAGCTCGTGTCACCCACTCTGGAAGCATGACAGTCGTTCACGCTGACTGTTTCAACTTCCTCGCGTCTCAGCCCGCCGACTCGTTCGATGGCGCGGTTACTTCACCGCCATACTTCAACGCGCGTGAATACGCCCAGTGGGACAACATCTACTGCTACATGTACGATATTTTTAACCTGGGAGTTCAGCTGCATCGCGTTCTTCGGCCCGGTTCGCTGTTCCTCTACAACGTCTTCGACTACTTCGACAACGAGCGCTCGGTGACCCTCTCGGCGATGGGCCAGAAGCGCATGATTCTGAGTGCGTATGCTGTCGATGCATTCCGACGCGCCGGATTCTCATGTGTCGGCAACGTTGTTTGGGACAAGGGCGACATTGAAGGCAAGCGAGGCTTTAACGCCGGCAACTTCTCTCCGTACTATCAATCGCCGTTCAACTGTTGGGAGCACATTCTTGTTTTCCGCAAGCCAGGTGGTCCGCACATCGACCTCGACCTGCCTGCGGTACTCCAGGCCAAGCCAGTTATCAAGATGGTTCGTGGCGAGAACACGTACGGGCACACCGCCCCGTACCCCGAAGAGATCCCTGCGTTGCTAGCTGCGTTTCTTCCATCGGGCGGGCGGGTGGTTGACCCGTACGGGGGGAGCGCCACCACCGCACGCGCGCTCTGCCGTCGCGGCTTTCGGGTGGTCTGCGTCGAGCGAGATGAAAACTACTGCCGCCTTGCGCTGGAAATGGGATCTGGCGAATCATGTGCGCGCGAAACGCAGCCTGAGACTGGACAGCTGCATCTGTTTAACCCTTAATCTCCAACGACGAATTAGCTCTGCTTTTGCTCCCCCGCGTCGTCGTTGCCGGGTTTCGCAGTTGCGTCGCGGATGAACGGAGTTGGATCGCCGTCGATCTCGTACTCGCCGGTATGCGCCAACCATGCTGCGAACGCCCAACTCTCCTGAAACCGAATGTCAGCCATAGTCAGGCCATGCTTTCGGCACATCGAGACAAACTCGCTATAGGTCCGAGGGCGAAAACGAAGCAGAATGTAGACTAGAACGGCGCCCGCCGGGGCGAACGAAAGCCCTCCGAGCTTGTGTGAGCCCCGTTTAATTACGTTTTCGCGCTTGGAAAGCAACTGAAAGTTCTCAAGGGTATCTGCCTCCTTGACATCCCGGCCTTCCTTGATAAACGCTTCGCGGGGGCGGATGTGGTCGGCCTCTAAGAAGAGACGCTTGCCCGAGACGGCGCACTTCCCGTTCTGCGCGTAGAGCCAGCGCCACACGTTCTGCATGGTCTTGCCCTTTGGGTAGTTGTGCTTGACCGCATTTGCCACTGCCGTGCCGACCTGCGGCGGATTCAACTCTCCGCAGATTGAAATGGCCACATCCTCCCAGGTGAGCAGACCCCGCCCGACAGCGTCCGCGACGAAAGCACTCCAATCTTCCTCCGTCCATTCAGGTCTGTCGAATTTGACCGTCACTCCCGCGAGCACGAGTCCGATTAGCAGAGCCTTACCGGCTCCGAAGCCTATTAGCCCGTAGACCGAGGTGAAGTCGCATCCCTCGAAGTCCTGGAGTCGAACCAAACCTCTAGTCTTGAGCTTCGCGACGCTGGTTTTTGGTACCGTCGGCACGTCAGACACCAGTGCGTCGGGCTTGAAGCGTACTGAAATTCCAGCTCGAATGGTTGCATCAAAGACAGCGCGCAGATCCCTGGGCAGTGCCACCCCAGCGATTAGTGCGAAGTCCAGCTCATCTAGCTCCTCAAGCTTCGAGAGCCCGGCGTTGGCGAGCGCTATCTTCGTCTCTGCTGACACGTCCGGCAGATCCGCAATCAGGCTGTGACGAGTGATCTTCACTGGTCACCTCCTTTGTCATCGACGGTAGTCCCCTGCGCTGTGAGAGCTAGCTCGAACCGCTCCACGAACTCCGTAAGCGGAATGCTTAGCGCCGCGCACACCCGCCGCAGCTCGGCGATATCGAGGCGCCGCTCCCGCCTCTCGACCTTGCTCACGAGCGACTGGTCGACCCCAAGGATCGCGGCTAGCTCAACCTGCGTGAGTCCGCGCTCAACGCGTACGTCACGGAGGAGCTGAACGAACACCCTGTAGTCGCGTTCGTGAAGAGGGCGGAGGACCATAGCTACGGAATCATGGTGGCCACGTTCAAATAGTCCAAAATCGCCTACTCCGGGACTGAGTAGCGCGTCCGCTGCCCGATGCCACCAACAGCGTTGTCGGACCAGCCGCTCTGAATGCGCCCGATATAACGCGGTGTGTCATGCATATGGGGACCGGTGATCCTCTAGATACACCGCAAGATGGCAATCTAACGCGGCCACAGCCTTTCAGCTTTCAGTCGTCGACGTGCCTCGGCCGTTAACCTCGATCACGGCTGGGTACGCTTACTGCACTTGTGGCACCGGCTGGCGTCGAGGAGTACGACCGAAACCTCGTCATTGTCGGCTACGTCACCCTAGTCGGAGTAGCGCGCTCGGACGGCATCGTCGGCGCGGCCATTCTGCTGATTCATGTAATTACCACGCTTCAGTTCAGAATGATCTTGAGCTCTGTACGACGGCCAATAGGGCCCGCGCTGAAGACAGTCACCGGCCAAGTCCGGAAAGCGTTTCCGATCCCCTCGAACGATCATCTCGACGAAGGAAAGGCGTCATTTCGGTTTGTCGTGACGATCTACGAAACCGCCAGTTGTTGGCGCCAAATAACGTTGGTGACCGAAAGTCTGACCTCACGCCTCACGCGTCACTCCTGCAACGAAGTACCGCTTTACTCGCCCTGATGGCTTCAACTCCGCTGGCGAGCACAGTGTTGCTCTTGCGCTTTGGGAACCTCCCATTTGAGGTCGTCGCAGCGTGATCAAGAGGGATGCTCCCTCAAAGGCCAGAAAGCACGAAGCCCGGCGCAAGGCCGGGCTTCGTGGTGATGCTTGATGCGCCGCGGGACTTAGAAGTCCATACCACCCATGCCGCCGCCGTGACCGTGGTCACCGCCGGCCGGGGCGTCTTTCTTCGGGAGCTCGGCGACCATGGCTTCGGTGGTGATCAGCAGGCCAGCGATCGAGGCTGCGTTCTGCAGCGCCGTGCGGGTGACCTTGGTCGGGTCCAGGATGCCCATGGCAACCATGTCGCCGTACTCGCCGGTGGCGGCGTTGTAGCCGAAGTTGCCGGTGCCTTCAGCGACCTTGTTGAGGATCACGGAGGGCTCTTCGCCGGCGTTGGTGACGATCTCGCGCAGCGGGGCTTCCATGGCGCGCTTGGCGATCACGATGCCGTGGTTCTGCTCTTCGTTGATGCCCTTCAGATCGCCAATGGCATGCAGCGCGCGGATCAGCGCGACGCCGCCGCCCGGGACCACGCCTTCTTCGACGGCTGCACGGGTGGCGTGCAGGGCGTCTTCAACGCGGGCCTTCTTCTCTTTGATCTCGACTTCGGTGGCAGCGCCGACCTTGATGACGGCCACGCCGCCGGCCAGCTTGGCCACGCGCTCCTGCGGCTTCTCGCGGGTCTAGTCGGAGGAGGGCTCCTCGATCTGCGCCTTGATCTGCTTGATGCGGGCCTGGATGGCGTCGGCATCGCCGGCGCCATCGGCCTCACCGGCGCCGTCGATGATCGTGCTGTTCTCTTTCGAGGTGATGAGGGTGGTTTCCGACTGTGGTTCCTGCGCGTGTCGGAACTGGATCGGCTGTTCGGCAACGGCTTCGAGTAGCCGCGCCGCGGCACTCACTCGAAGCCGTCGGCGAACACCTGCGCAGGGCGGTCGAAGGCCACGCCCAGCAGCGAGGGCTCCGAAGCGCCGCGCAGCGGCGTGCGCGTACCCAGGAGGTAGGCGCGATCGGCGACGGCGTCGTAGCGCAGTTGATCGAGTTCGAGCCGCTGGCCGGCGTTGAGCGAGGCCTGCTCGAGCAACTGGCCCTGTGGCGACAGGGTGAACATCTCCAGACCTTGCGACTCCGGCCCGCCATCCGGTTGGCGATCAGCCACCAGCACCGGGTTGCCGCCGCGCACGAACACCCCGCGTACGGCGCGCACGGGCCGTGCTGCGAGCGTCGCATCGACGCGCACCACGCCGTTGCCGGCGTCGAGCGCGAGCAGGCGCGGAGTCGGCGTGCCGACGAGCGTGGTCATGCCGGCGTACAGCGTGTTCTGCGACGGGTCGAAGTCCATGTCGGCGAACGACGCCGCGTCGCCGGCGGGACCGCTCTGGTTGAAGCACACGGCGTTGGCGATCAGATCGAAACAGGCAAAGCGGACCTGCGTGGCGTCGACGATCGCCGCCAGCAGGCGTGATCCGTCCTGCTTGACCTGTTGCGTGAATCCGCGGCCATCGGTCGTAGCCGTCACCGGCGCGGCCGGCGCGCCGTCGAAGCGTGCGAGCCGCTGCGCGATCACGCTCCCACCGACGCTGGTATCGGGCACATACATCACCACCGCATCGCCATCCGGCAGGCGGAACACTCCGGCCACCGATGGAGACTGCCCGCCCGTGGTGATCAGCCGGCGCCAGCGGGGCTGCCCGTCGGCCTCGATCATGCGCACCACGATCGACGTCTGGCCGAGACTGGTGGCGAATACCCGCGTGCCGTCGGCCGCGGCCGCGACCAGCGGCGGGCCGACGCCGGCTTCATTGATGAAGTTCGGACCCTGCAGCAAGCTGCCATCCGCACCGAACTGGCGCACCCCGAGTTGGCCGGCCGGGAAGTTGCCGACCGCGCTGACGAGGCTCAGCCGGCCCGACGGATCGAGCGTGGCCGATGGTGACGCTTCGCGCAGGAGGGAACTGCTGTCGAAGCTCCAGCGCGGCGTGCCGGCCGCGGTGAAGGCGCGCACGCCGACCCCGCGAAAGTCGTTGCCACGCGCGTTGAAGACCACGACCGGCTGGCCGAGCGGATCGAGCAGCAGGGCGCGCGCATGGCTCGGGAACTCCGCGCCGGTGGGGCTCGGCGCAGGACTGGCCACGAAGCGCGCGCTCGGCTCGCCCGTGACCATCTGCGCGACCACGACCCGGCCGAAGTCGATCGACTCGGCGCCCGCAAGGCTCAGCACGCCGTTGGCCGCGCGCTGCATCGTCACCAGGTTCGCCGACCGTGAAGACGCAACCAGGAAACCCGAGGCGTCGACCGGCGTGCCGGACGCATCGACACGCCCGACCAGCCAGCGCGTGCTGCCGATGTCGCTCTGGTCGAGCCGCGCATTGAGGCCGATATCCACCGCTGTGCCGACCGCCGCTACCGCGCGACCGCTGCTGCGCGCGCCGAACGCATAGCGGCGCGTGAAGCCCAGCATGCCGGGCGGTGCGAAGCGCAGCAGCACGGCCGCGTTCTCGGTGAAGTCAGTGCCGATGACCCAGGTCGCGTCGTCGCTGGTCACCGTCATCGCATCGATCGTGCAATCCATAGCCGAGCATTCGAGAGTCGCCGATCTGAACGGCATGCCGTTCGGCGTGTAACGCAACAGATGAACGATGTTCGAGGAAGGCCCCTGCGCCACGACGCGCAGGCTGCCGTCGGACGTGAAGGCCACCGGCAGCACGCGCTCCGCGTTCAGGTCGGCCAGGGTGGAGGCGATCAGGCCGCCGTCGGCGGCGCCCAGCAGTGCGGTGAACGGCCGCGAGTTGAAAAAGCTGTTCTGGACCTGCAACGAAACCGCCACCCGGTCGGCGGCCGGCGCCCACGCCACGCCGAGCTGGTCATAGGCCTCAGCGGTCGGACGCAGGATCGATTGCCAGGCGCGGGTCGCCGAGTCGCCCTGGTCCTGCAGCCGCGTCAGCACGATCGCGGGGGTTCCGCCAGGCTCGAGGGCGTTCAACCCCGTGATCAAGCCGCCCGCACCATCGGTCGACAGCAGCAGTTCAAGAGTCAGCGAAGTCCAGGTGCCCGCATTCGCCAGCTCGTGGCGCATTCCCAGCTCACCGTCGGACGCGATGCGCAGCACGAACACGCGCGGCGGGCCTCCGCTGCGATCGCGGCTGACCGCGCCCACGTAGACGCCACCACCAGCGGCCGGCGCGAGTGCGATGCCGGTGTCGTTGGCGCCCAGGTCGTAGCGCCGCAGCAGCTCCTGCTGCCCGCCCGGCCCGAAGCGTGCGACGTAGACATCGTCTTCTCCGGGATCGTCGCGCCTGCCGGTCACCCAGGTGTGATCGCCCACTGCCAGCACGGCGTGCCGCGCGGTGCGCGTATCGCTGCTGCCCAGGTCGAGGCCCGCGTCGGCGTTGAACTGCAGCGGCTGGACGAAGTCGATGCGCTGCGCCAGTGCGGTTGCGGGCGTCAGCAGCGCAGCGGCAACCGCTGTTGCGAGCGTCAACAGCGCCGACATGACATGGCGCGAGCCGTGTGATCGGGTGCGCAGGGCGCATTCCTTGGCGAGGACGTACAGGACGTTCAATCGCCCTTTTTGCGCAGCCTGCCGGGCAAGCGTCGGGCTAGCGCTGGAAACGCTGACATCGGCAGTGTTGCCGCCATCGATACCGGCGATGCGAAAGCCCCGCGTGCCGAGCTTGCCCAGATCGACGTCCTGCGCCCGAGCCTTTGTGGCGACCCCGCCCGGCGGTGCGGCGATGCAGATCAGCGCGGCCGCCTGCGCCAGGCGACACCGCTTGAAGCGTGGATTGGAAGACATGATCGGCCCGCGTGGTCTATGGATTCCCCCATAAGCGGGAAACGTTGCGCGTTCCAATCACCCGCCGGGTCCATGAGCGATCGCGCCAGCCGTCGATTGACCGAAGTCGACACGCGATCTGCGCCTTGCTCGAAGCCGTCGGCGAAGATCAGAGGCGGCTGCTCGCGCTGGCCGATGAGGAAGAAGCCGGCCTGGGTGATGTTCGCGCCAATCGTGATGTCGAGCGGATTGACCACGCTGGGCAGCGGCGTGAACGGTGCGCTGCCGTTCGGCGAGAACACGATCAGCAGCGCGTTCTCCTTGTCGGTCAGCGGCTCGCGGTCGAGGTAGCGCAGGCGCAATTCGGCGGTGGTCCAGCTTGACGCGTGGTTTGCAGGCGCCAGGAGATTCCAGCAGCCAGTGAGGGAGGCGCCGTCACCCCGCGGTTCAGCGTCACGATCCCGCTCGAGGCCGCGAACAGAAGATCATCGCTGTCGGCGAAATCGACCCACGCGCGCGCATCCGGCGAGCTGTCGTTGCTGCCGTCGCCGGCGATGCCGAAGGCTGTGCGCGGTGGATTGCCGTCTGCGCTGCGGGCGCGCGTGATGCACGCGCTACCGCATCGACACCTACCAGAAGACCTACTTCGTGATCGACAGCTTCGAGCAGCTGTTCCAGGCCACGGTCGCGCCGGATTCCGGACCGATCAACTACGGCCTGACGGGTGCGCCGTCGATTCCGGCCGGGGCGGTACTGGATGCCGATGCGGTGATCCAGCGCGGCGCCGGCGAGGGCTGGCTGACCGACGGCGACGTGTGACGCCGCGACGTTGCCGGGTCTGCAGCAGACCCGGCGACGCGCAAGCACCCTCTCACAGCGGTGCGCAGCTCGAACCTTCGAAGCGCAGAATCGTGTTGCGGCAGACTCCGGGGATCTCGTGCTCGGTGTTGCCCTTGAACGCACCCGCGCCATCAGTGGACAAATCGCCGGCGCCGAACTCGCTGATACCGCCCTCGAACAGGCCTTCGACCACCGCCGTGGCGCTGCCATCGGCGTCCTCGGCGATGCCGCCCTTGAAGGTCGCGCCGGCAGCGACCGAAACATCGACCGAACCCGCCTCGATTTCGTTGATGTTGCCCTCGTAGGCGCCGCTGATTACCGCGACCGTGACCGATCCGGGGCCGGTCTCCTCGATGTCGCCCTTGGTCGGGCCTGCGGCGGTGGCGGTGACGCTGACGCCGCCGGCGCCCGACTCCGCGAGCAGCCCGTTGACGAAGGACCCCGGGCGGACCGTGAGGCTGCCGCCGTCGGCCTCGGCGCAATCGCCGCCGACGATGCCGCGGTCGATCACCAGGTTGCCTGCGCCCGACTCCGACACGCCGCCGTTGACGATGCCGCGCACGACCAGATTGCCGGTGCCGAGCTGTTCGACGTTGCCGTTCACGCTCGCGGTGCGGGCGATCGTGCAGCCACAACCGTCGGCGATGACGTCGGCGTTGACGTTACCGGACACGGTGGCGTTGGGCAGCAGGCAGCAGTTGACCTGGGCATGGGCAGCGAACGGCGCCAGCATGAGGGTGGCGACGAGTACCGCGATGTTGCTTTGGATGCGAAGCATGGAAACTCTCCTTGAAGGTTGGGGTTGCGCACCTGCGGCAGCGGATCGGCCGTGGAACGCGACGCCATGATCGTGATGCCGCCAATGGTCGGCGATCCGGAGAAACACCCATGCAGCGTGCGGAACTACGCAGTTCCGGAACAATGCGATGCGTTTGTGAAACCGGCGTGCAGAGGCGATCGGCCGCGCCAAACGGTGCCGATCGTGCGATCGGATTGGCGCACCTGTTCGCGCGTGCGCATTGGGTTCAGCGACGACCTCGACAACCAGATGCCGCGCACTCTCGGCTATGCGCCGCGCGCCGCAGCTGGGGCAGAAGCCGCGCTTCTTGCAGGAGAACGCCACCCACCTCTCCACGCGGCACTGCTCGCACACCACCCGCAGGAAGCCGTGGTCGAGTACGCCGCAGCGCAGCTACGGTCCTGATCGCGCGGGGAAGTCGTTCGCCCGCTGCGCGGGCGCCTTCACTCCGCCGCTGCGCGGCTGCGCTCGGTCACCGGTCAGGATGGCCATGTCTTCCAGCATCGCCTTGCGGCGTCCTTGCTTGGGTGCTCGGATTCTCCATGTCGCGAGTCACCGTGCCATGGCGCGTAAACGACAGGAAGGTTTGCTTGAACGTGGAGTCGCCCACCTCTTTCTGCTCTCGCTGTTGGGCTCGATTCGGCACGCTATCCCAGTGCCCCGGGACTCATGCGAGCCAAGTCCATGGGGCCTCGTGGGGCTTCAATCCCTCCGTCATGCCGCACTCAGTGCGCGGGCTCACCCTCACCAAACAGATCGATGTAGGCCTGATAACGGAACAGCCGATTCCGCCGGTACCCGGTCGCCTCGACCAACACCCCGAGTTCCACCATCCGCGAGACGAGGTTGTTTGCGGCGGTGTACGAGGTCGCGGTCAGCGCCTCGACATCGGCGACGGCGAGGATCGGCCGCTGGTACAGATGCTCCAGCACCCTGTGGCCGTTGCCGGCTGCGCGGCCCAGTCCGTCGGTGACCAGGCGCGGTGGTCTTCGCGCAGGGCGAGGATGCGCCGCGCGGTGTCGGTGGCCTCAAGGCTCACGCTGGCAACACCGCGCAGGAAGAAGGCCAGCCAGCCCTCCCAGTCGCCGGCATCGCGCACCGCCTGCTGGCGCTCGTAGTACTCGGCGCGATGGCGCTTGAAGAAGTGCGACAGGTACAGCACGGGTTTCAGCAGGATCTCGCGCTGGCAGAGCAGGAAGCTGATCAAGAGGCGGCCGACGCGGCCATTGCCGTCCAGAAAGGGATGGATGGTCTCGAACTGGGCGTGGGCGAGGCCGATCTGGATGAGCGCCGGTATCTCGCTGTCGACGCGCAGGAAGGTTTCCAGTGCGCCCAGCGCCTCGGGGACCTCGTGCGGCGGCGGCGGCACGAAGGTGGCTTCGCTGAGGGTGCAACCACCGGGGCCGATCCAGTTCTGCGTGCGGCGCAGCTCGCCGGGCGTCAGCCGCGCACCGCGCACGCCCTGCAGCAGGCGTTCGTGGATCTCGCGGATCAGCCGCACCGACACCGGCAGCTCGGCGAGGCGGGCCAAGCCGTAGTTCATCGCGGCGACGTAGTTGACCACCTCGTCGACGTCGCGCGGCAAGTCGGGCGAGTGTATGGCTCGCGGCATCGTCCATATTCAAGGCTGCCTGCAATACAGGCGCGAATCTCGCCTGTATGCAAGGCAGCCGGAGGTATATGCGCGGATCAGGGCGACGCCTCCGCCCGGCACCACGCCTTCTTCCACCGCCGCACGGGTAGCGGGCAGGGCATCTTCGACGCGGGCCTTCTCTCCTTCATCTCGACTTCGGTGGCGGCACCGACCTTGATGACGGCCACGCCGCCGGCCAGCTTGGCCACGCGCTCCTGCAGCTTCTCGCGGTCGTAGTCGGAGGAGGTCTACTCGATCTGCGCCTTGATCTGCTTGATGCGTGCCTGGATGCCTTCCGCTTCGCCGGCGCCGTCGATGATCGTGCTGTTCTCTTTCGAGGTCACGATCTTCTTGGCGCGGCCCAGATCCTTGATGGTCGCCTTCTCAAGCTGCAGGCCGACTTCTTCGGAAATGACCGTACCGCCGGTCAGGATGGCCATGTCTTCCAGCATCGCCTTGCGACGGTCGCCGAAGCCCGGAGCCTTGACGGCGCAGACCTTGACGATTCCGCGGATGGTGTTGACCACCAGGGTCGCCAGCGCTTCGCCTTCGACTTCCTCGGCGACGATCAGCAGCGGCTTGCCGGCCTTGGCCACGCCTTCCAGCACGGGCAGCAGCTCGCGGACGTTCGAGATTTTCTTGTCGTGCAGCAGGATGAACGGGTCTTCCAGCTCGACCTGCTGGCTCTGCTGGTTGTTGATGAAGTAGGGGCTCAGGTAGCCGCGGTCGAACTGCATGCCCTCGACCACGTCGAGCTCGTTGTCGAGGCCGGAGCCTTCTTCAACGGTGATCACGCCTTCCTTGCCGACCTTCTTCATGGCGTCGGCAATGATGTTGCCGATCGACTCGTCCGAGTTGGCCGAGATGGTGCCGACCTGGGCGATGGCCTTGTCGTCAGCGGTGGGCTTGGACAGCTTCTTCAGCTCGGCGACGGCGGCGATCACGGCCTTGTCGATGCCGCGCTTCAGGTCCATCGGGTTCATGCCGGCGGCAACCGCCTTCATGCCCTCGCGGATCATAGCCTGGGCCAGAACGGTCGCGGTGGTGGTGCCGTCACCGGCGTTGTCGGAGGTCTTGGAAGCGACTTCCTTGACCATCTGCGCGCCCATGTTCTCGAACTTGTCGGCCAGCTCGATTTCCTTGGCGACGGAGACGCCGTCCTTGGTGATGGTCGGGGCGCCGAAGCTCTTGTCGAGCACGACGTTGCGGCCCTTCGGGCCCAGCGTGGCCTTGACGGCGTTGGCCAGGATGTTGACGCCGCGCAGGATCTTGACGCGCGCGTCTTCGCCGAACTTGATTTCTTTAGCTGCCATGGGAGTTACCTCAAAAGCGGGGATTGGGGATTGGGGATTCGGGATTGCGACATCAGCAGGTGCGGGACTCGGGCAGGGCGATGGGGTCGATACGCCTCGAAGGGCGGAAGCGCAGCGCTTCTACGAATCCCCAATCCCCAATCCCCAATCCCGCTGGGCGTCAGCCCAGAACGGCCAAGATGTCGTCTTCGCGCACCACCAGGTATTCGGTGCCTTCGACCTTGACCTCGGTGCCGGCGTACTTGCCGAACAGCACCTTGTCGCCGGCCTTGACCTTCAGCGCGCGCACGCTGCCGTTGTCGAGCGGCTTGCCTTCGCCGACGGCGACGACTTCACCGCGGATGGGCTTCTCGGTGGCGCTGTCGGGGATCACGATGCCGCCGGCGGAGACTTTCTCTTCTTCCATGCGCTTGATGACGACGCGGTCGTGCAGGGGTTTCAGGTTCATGGGGATCCTCGGTAAGTGACTGATTTGTCGATGGTCCAACGCGCTTTGTTAGCACTCGCCGTTGGTGAGTGCCAAGTTTAGCCACGGAATGTGACGTAGTCGATGCCGCCCGGGTTAGGCTGCTCGACCGACGTCAGCGTCGGGGCGGGTGACAAATGGGGCGGCTGTTCTGCGCTTTCAAGGGGCAGGGGAGCGGGAAGGTGCGAACGCCGATCCGGCTCGTCCGGTGCCGCGGCTTGCTGGGGGCACAGGCGGACGTATGCGCCCTCAGCCGCGGCGCAGCCGAACCTGCTCCTTCCGTTCCGAGTACCGTCGGCCCGGCGCCACCTGAGCGAGGAGCGGTGACCTCAGGTGACTGGGGCCAGCGTTGAGCTCCGGTGGGTCAAGACCCACCCTATGCACGCGGCACGCGGGCTCGCCGCTCCCGGCTCCTGCGAATCCCCACCCAGCCCTCGCGCACAGCGCTCGGGCGTTCGCCGACGCACGCGGCATGCCGCGTAGGCGCGTCGCCTCACCCCAAATCCCCAATCCCGGCCCTGAAGATGTCCGACCTGCAGATCGTCCTCACCACCGCCCCCGACCCGCTGGTCGCCGAGGCCATCGCGCGTGCGCTGGTGGACTCGCAGCTTGCCGCCTGCGTCAGCCTGCTGCCCGGGATCACCTCGGTGTATCGCTGGCAGGGCGAGGTGGAGACTGCCCGCGAGGTGCAGCTGCTGATCAAGACGCGGGCGGGCAACCTGCCGGCGCTGATGAACGAGATCACGCGTCTGCACCCGTATGCGCTGCCGGAGCTGGTGGCGATCCCGATCGAGGGCGGCCTGCCGGCCTATCTGGAGTGGGTGCGCTTCGGCTCGACGCCGCCGGTGCGGACGGCCTGAGTGCGTAGCGCTCGCCGCCGGACGGCGTCTGCGTCCCGGGCGAAGGAGGTGCGCGCACGGCGGTCTCAGCGGGCGCGAGGTGCGCGACGTTGGGCCGCGCTGCGCTTGGCCCAACCTACCGAAGCGCGTTGATGTTGGTGGTTGCGCCGAACGCCAACGGTGCGGTGATTCGTGGCTGCGCTGTTGGGCCGCGTTGCGCTTGGCCCAACCTA
>JBIJCA010000115.1:0-12953 GCA_044344935.1 Aquimonas sp.
ATAGGCCGCGCCGGCGTCATCGAGCCCATTGACCGGCTCGGTTTCCGCGCCGACCAGGGCGGTGCCGGCAGCGATCGCGACTTGACGGCCGAAGCCGGCTTCGAGCACCGACGGCGTCGCCGTCAGGGTCGAACTGGAGTCCCAGTTGCCGGCGCCTTCGTCGAGCGTCATGGCGAAAACCCTGCCGCGGCCACCCAAGGCCTCCGGATCGCCCACCAAGGCGCGTGGGCCGGCGATGGCGACCGAGGCTCCGTAGCTGCTCCCCGCTGCGGTGGCGCCGAACTCCGACACCCATCCGGTAGCGGTGGCTCTCAGCACGCGCACGCGTCGGCCGGCGCCATTCGCGCGTTCCGCGCTGTAGATGAGGCGCCCTTCGCTCAATGCGAGCTGGTCGAGGTATTCGGTCGGCTCCCGCCGGTCGAGCGCAGGATCGCGCTGCCAGACCCCGGCCTCGCGCCGGTATCCGCGCAGCAGGGAACCCATGCGTCGCTCGGCCACCACGGCCAGGTCACCGTCGATGGCGACCTGCCCACCCATCAGCAGATCAGGCGCGCCCTCGCCGCGCGCAGGCGCACGCAGCACCTGGGCCTCGATCAGGCTCTGTGCCGTGGCCAGCGGGGCGGCCAGCAGCAGCGCCACACCGAGCAGGGCGATCAGGCCGATGCGTCTGCGCGGGCATCGGCAATCGGCGCCGCAGGATACGGTCGCCGCCGACGCGACGCGTGCCCGGTTGCCCGCCCCCGTGCGCCGGCTCACGGCTCGAAGCCATTCGAAAAGAGATCGACCACCTGGTACGCGATGCAGGCCGAGTACTCGCTGGACGCGCCGTCGTCGGGGCCGCCGCGTTCAGCCGCAATCGCGGTCAGGAACCCGCCTTCGAAGTTGCTGGTCGTGGTGACGTTCGCGGTGAAACTGGTCGTGCCGTCCTCGGACGATGTGCCGTTGCTGATGGTCGCCACCACGGCGCCGACGAACTCACGCCCCTCACCATGGCCGCTCGCATCGCAGCTCGTCGAGCGATACACGGTGATCTCGTAGCTGCCGTTGGCCGACTGCAGCGTGCCCGACACCGAGCCGGCATCAATGCCGCCCGCGGCGCTGACGAGGACCGGATAGTTCTGGCCGCGGTTCCCCGGTGTGCCGGTGTCGGTGCCGATGACGTTCACGCCATTGGGGTAAACGTTGATGCCGAGCTCGCCGTTTGCGAAGGTGCTGTTCAATCCGTAGTCGGCGATGCCCGCGTCGCGCCCCACACTGATGCCATCGCCGGCGTTGTAGGCGACGCTGTTCTGCCGCAGGAAAAACCGCTCGCCATCGCTGAACCGGATTCCGTCGTCGCCGTTGCCGGCCGAGCCCTGCATGCCGGCCTGGGCGCGTCCGACGAAGTTCCGGTCGATGCCGGCGACTGACAGCGCGCCATAGAACAGAATGCCGAACGAGTCGTTGTGCCCGATGAAGTTGCCGTCGATGGAATCGAACTGGCCATTTTCGACCTCGACGCCGATGCCGTTGCCCACGTCGCTCGTGCCGCTCTTGCCCAGGCCGATGAAATTGCGCACCACGCTTCGACCCGTTCCCGGTCCCAGGCGCACACCGGCGACGCTCGCCCGCCCGATGATGTTGCGGTCCGCCGGATCGTTGCCGCCGATCCGCGTGCCGGTGGCACCGTCGACCGTGATGGCGTACTGCGGAACCGAAGGCTCGAAGATCGAAGTCCCGGTGTTGAACGTATTGCCGATGATCGTCGCGCTTCCGGCGCCGCTGACCCGGATCTGCGCCTCGGTCGCACGGTAGAACGCGAGACCCCGCACGGTGATCTCCTGTTCCAGGCCGGGCGTGAGGTTGAGCGCCCGCGCGCCGTTGCTCGCCAGCACCACGCAATGCACGCTGTCGTCGCCGTCGGCTTCCGAGTCGATGAGCGTGTTCGGCGAGCTGCCCGGCTGGGTGAACCCGTCGATGGACAAGGTGCTGCTGATGGTCGGCAGCGGCGTGGCCAGGCTGATGCTGCGCGGGCAGACGCCGGCGAGGTTGAACGCGATGGTCTCCTCGATCGCGGTGACATTCGCATCGAGAATCGCCTGGCGCAGCGTGCCCGGGCCCGAATCGGCGCTGCTGGTCACAGTCAGCGTGGTGACATCGCTGATCGTGCTCTCGCGCGCGCCGCGGTCGACGCGGCTGCCGATCCGGCGCGGACTGCCGGCGAAGTCGACGCTCGGCAGCCCACCGGCGATGTTGTTGCTGCCGGAGTTGATCAGCGGCGAGCCGAGCTGCGGCACGAAGGCCGCGTCGAACATCGGATCAATCACCAGATCATTGTCGAACGACGGCGAGGCGCTGCCGCCGCTGAGGTAGGTGAATCCGCCGTCGAGCGAATTGTGGTTCACCGTGACCACGCCGGTGTCGATCACGAGTCCGCCGCTGGCATAGGTGCCGTCCAGCACGTTGTTGGTCACCCGCACGGCGCCGGGCACGCCGGTGATCCGCACGCCTTCGGTCCCGCCGACGAAGGTGTTGTTGTGGATGTCGGCGACGAAGGGCGCACTCGCGGTCGACCGGTCGAACTGGAAGCTGCGCTGCAGCGAGCCGGTGATGACGTTGTTCACCACCCGGATGTTCTTGTCCCCGGCGCGGACGATCGGACCGAAGTCGTTGATGATGAAGCGGTTGCGCTGCAGCAGAATGCTGCCAATCACCGTGCTGCTGGTGCCGTTGTCCTGCAGCAGGACGCCATCGAGACGGTCGAAGGTCAGCCGTTCGACCGTCAGGTCTCCATCGCGCGCGCGCAGCCGGATGCCGAACTGCCCGGGCGTCGGGGTGGTGATGCGGCTGGCGCCCGGATCGTTCGACTGCGCCAGGCAGGCCGGCGACCAGCCACCGCGCAGGGTGAGTGCGCCGTTGAAGGACAGGTCGACGTTGCTGGTGATGCTGAAACTCCCGGCGCGCACGCGCACATCGTCGTCTTCCGCGCTCTGCGCCGCAGAGGCCAAGGCCAGCAGCAGCTCCTGGGTCGTATCGGCGCAGTAGGTCGCCGCCTGAACGGATCCCATTCCGACAGCAGCGAGCAGGGCGAATGCCGCGGATCTGGCTGAAAAGAAATGGCGCTGGCGCATGGGCAGTACTCCGTGGTCTACCCATGCACAACGGGAACTGACGCGAACCGGGCTCATTGCGCTGAACGACCGCGGCGAAAGGGTGAATCACTCTCCAAGCCCGGCGCCGCGCTTTCGCTGGCTTCCGGGACGCTTCGCGCACGCGAACAGAAGTCGACGCCACTTCCGAAGCGCGCCCCGCCCACCCCTGGAGCACGGCAGGGACGGGGCTGAAGCGGCACAGCTCACGGAGGAGGACAGCCTGAGGAAGACTGCAGTCGTGAGCGGCATCCCTCCTTCCGCCCCGCTTGGAGACGCAGGCCACCGCGTCCTGTGCGCGCGGGCTTCGCATCGCGCTTGCCGCCAGAACGCACACCCTGTCGGCGGAGAAACTCCAGCCCCTGACCGCGGCTGGGGCCTACTCGAAGCCGTTGGCGAACAGCGGGCCGGCAGGGCTGGTTCGGTGGAATATGCGGAAGCGCTGCACGGCGCTGCTGGAGCCGTTGCCGATACCGCCTGCGACCATTCCGTTCACCCGCAGCCAGTAGGTTTGCCCGACCGGCGGCAAGCTGACGTTCTGTCGCCGCCAGCCCTGCGAGGCGGAACGTGTCATCGAACCGACCACACTGAAGTTCGTTCCATCGAGCGACAGCTCAAGCACAGGGTCAGTGATGAGCTCGGGGGCCGAGCCCATGCGCGTCCACACCACGCGGTTGCCATCGACTTCGAGTGCGTCGATCGCAGCATCGGGAACACTCAAGCGTGCGAGCCGCTCGCGGGGGAGCCCGCCGACGGTCGAGAAGCCACCGCCGACCCAGAGCTTGCCATCGCTCTGCTGCGAGAGCGCGAAGATCTGACCATTGCCGGTCGGCTCGAAGCTCGCGTCGATCGTGCCATCTGACTCCAGCCGCACCAGCCGAGGCCGCGCCTGACCGTTCACCTGCGCGAAGTCGCCAGCGACCACGACCTGGCCATCCGCCTGAACGGCGAGGCTCCACACCGGCGCGCTGACGCTCGCGAGGAATCCGCCGTCCGCCGCGCCGGTCGACGTCAGCCGTGCGATCCGGCTTCGTGCCTGGCCGCCCACGCTGGTAAAGGCGCCGCCGATCAGCAGACGATCACCGTCCGGATAGCCGGAAAGCACGTGAACCGCGCCGTTGACGTCGGGATTCCAGTCGGCATCAAGCTGGCCGATGCGGTTCACGCGCGCGAGATTGTTGCGCGGCTGGCCGTTGACCTGGGAGAACGCACCACCGATGTAGAGCAGCCCGTCGTACAGGGCGAGGCTGTAGACGGGACCATCGACGCTGACGCTCGGCGTCGACAGCGTGCCGTCGGCCTCGACCCGTGCGACACGGCTGCGGGCCTGGCCATTGACCGTCGTGAAGTCACCGCCGATCCACGCCGAGCCGGTGGAGTCCGGAACGATCGCGCGCACCGCGCCGTTGATCGACGGCGAGTAGCTCGGGTCGACCGTCCCCAACGAGTTCAGGCGCGCGAGTCGCGTGCGACTGACGCCATCGACCATCGTGAAGTCTCCGCCGATCAGGGTGCGTCCGTCGCGCAGCCAGGCGACCGCGCGAACGACATCGTTGCAGTCGGGGTTGTAGGTCACATCGAGGATGTTCGACGGCGAGAACCTCGCGACGCGATTCCGGGTGAGCCCGTTGACCGTCGAGAACGAACCAACGAATGCCGGCGATCGCGCCCCGGACACGCCGATACCCAGCACCACGCCGCTGACGGTGGCTCCCGCGAAGGTCTGATCAAGCGCACCGGTCGGCTGGTAGCGGGCAAGACCGCTGCGCGGGGTCACGCCGACGTTGTCGAACGCGCCGCCGATGACGAGATTGGCGTCCGGCATCTCGACGCTGTGGAGGACGACCCCGTCCGGATGCGACGAGAGCGAGGCATCCAGCGTTCCGTCCCGGCGCAGGCGGGCAAAGTTCGCGGCGGGAACGCCGGCGACCGTGGAGAACGACCCGCCGATCACGATCCGCCCATCGGCCATTTCCCGGATACTGGCGATCGTGCCTTGGGCCTGGGGGTTGAAGCTTGGATCGACGTCGCCATCGGCCTGCAGGCGCGCGAGGGACCCGCGCGCGAGGCCGCCGACGGCGTTGAAGATGCCGCCGACCAGCAGTTTGCCGTCGACCTGTTCGTCCAGGGCCAGCACCACACCGGCGACGCTGATGCTGAACGCGGAGTCCATCGTGCCGTCAGCATTGAGACGCGCGATGCCGTTATGGGCTTCGCCGCCGAAGACGGTGAACGCCCCGCCGACGACGATGCGCCCATCGGACTGCGGGAGCATCGTCGCAATGACGTCGTTTGCGCCGGGATCGAAGTCCGGATCGATCACTCCGGCGGCGTCGACGCGCGCGATCCCGGCTCGCGGCGCGCCACCCAGGGCGGTGAACTCACCGGCCAGCATGATGTGTCCGTCGGCTTGAACAAGCACCGCCCGGACGCGCGCGTTCGCGCCCGGATTGAACCCGGCGTCGAGGGTGCCGTTGGCATTGAGCCGCGCAATCCTTGCGCGGGGAACGCCACCGACCTGGCTGAAATCACCGACCAGGATCACCCTGCCGTTCGCGTCGAAAGCGATGTCATTGATCTCGCCGACCACCACCGTGTTGGCGAACCCGGACGCAACCGCGCCATCGGGCCGAAGTCGCGCAAGCCCGGACCTCGACTGACCGGCGATGGTGTTGAAGGCGCCACCGACAAGCAGGTCGCCGTCCGGGAACAGGCGCAGCGCGGTGATGCTGCCGTTGGGTGCGGGGTCGAACCCGTCGTTGACCCCTTGCGCACCTGCGGGGCCGGCCAGCAGCCAAAGCACCGCGACCGCGAGCCAGGCGAGCGCCGTGCGCCACCTCGCTTCGCCGGGTTGCGCGTCGATCCCGCTGCTGCGATATCGCTTCATGTCGAGTCCCGAGTGCTGACAGGCGAGCGGCTGCGCGCCAGCTCGCTGGTGGTTACGGGAAATCGCGGCGGGTGGGCTCATGGCCCTGGGTCCGGGCGCTGCCGAAAGGCGTGCTGCGGCTGTCGGTCGATCCTGTGCGTAGAGAACCAGCGCAGGCGTCGCCCTTGGCGCGCCAGGTGGCCGGTCGGTCTATCGCCTCGTGCGCAAGGCGCTGCACCTGTTCGGCCTCGTCTTGAGCGCTCCCGCGCGCACGCCTTTCCGGATGCAGCCTCAGGCCTCGCCGTCCAGCCTGAGGGTGCCGGCATCGGGCCGGAGAGTGCTCGACCGGAGAATCGTGGTGTTCAAGTCCGGCTGCAGCACCGTCCGCACGGCGACGAAGTCGGTGCGGGCCTGGCCAGTCTGCAGGACAAGCCGGACGTATCCCTGGTGGAAATTGTCGGTCCAGACAACTTCGTCGAGCAGTTCGGCGAATGCGGCGTCCAAGGCACTGGACTGCGTGTGGCTGAAGCCTGATTCCACGAAGTCGCCGGGCGAAGTGATGCCGGCGGTGCCGAGTTCGACGCCCATCGGGCTGCCGGCCGCGTCGGCGAGCGTGTTCAGCCAGAAACTGTGGCTGTCGCCGGTCAGCACGATCAGGTCGCGGACATCGACGGATTTGCACAGGTCGTAGAAGCGCTCACGCGCCACCGGATAGCCGTCCCATGTATCCGTATAGAAAGGCAGGTTGTGCTCACCCAGCCAGGCGAGGCGCCGGTGCGCGTCCAGCGCATCTGCGCCGGGCGCCTCGAGAACGCCGGCTGCCACCAGATCGGGCACCCGCATCCGGGCAATCGGACTGGCATTGCCGATCAGGCGCCAAGGTTGGTTTTTCTCGCGGGATCGGGAAAGTGCAGTCCTGAGCGCTTGTTCCATCTCCGGTGACAACATCGCCCGCTCAGGATCGCCGATCACGTCCCTGAGAAAGCGCTCGTAGTCCTGCGCGGCTTCAAGCTTGGGCTTCCAGCTCTCGTAGTCCACCTGCAGGTCGCGCGCGGTGTGGCGGGTCTCCAGCGTCACCAGCGTCGCGAGGTCGCCGAACACATAGGTGCGCCAGAAGTCCAGCCGGGTTCTCCCGGCTTCCGGTTCGCGGATGGGCATCCATTCGTAGTAAGCCTGGATCGATGCCGCCCGACGCGTATGCCAGCTGCCTTCGGTCTCCGGCTGGTGATTCTGCGCGCCGTCCTTCCACGGATTGTTGGCGCTCTCATGATCATCCCAGCAGCACAGCAGCGGATGCGCGGCGTGCATGGCGCGCGAGCCCTCGTCGGACTTGTACTGGGCGTGGCGTGTCCTGTAGTCCTGCAGCGTCACTGTTTCGTGCGCAGGAAGATGGCACCGGCCGAGGGCTGCCCCTGTTTTCTCGCCCCAACTCTCTTCACCTCCGTACTCGTACAGGTAGTCACCGGTATGCAGGACGAAGTCGATGTCCTCATCCTTCGCGATGGCGCCGTACGCGTTGAAGAAACCGAACGCGTAGTTCGAGCAGGACGCAAGCGCGATCCCCAGCCTGTCCGGGCCGACCAAGGGCAAGGTGCGGGTTCGCCCGATCGGAGAGGCGTCGCCCTGCACCGTGAACTGATAGAAATAGACCCGCCCCGCCTGCAGGCCAGTGACCAGCGGCTTGACCGTCCAGTCCTGGTCGGAGCCCGTCTTCACCGTGCCGGACGCGGCCACTTCGCTGAAGGCAGGGTCTTCCGAAACGCGCCAGCTGACTTCGAGTTCCGGCAAGTCCGTAGTGATCCGGGTCCAGATGATCAGACTGCTGGCATCCGGATCACCGCTCGCAACGCCGTGACGGAAGCGCTCGCCCTTGGCTGCGGCGCGGGGCGCGTTGTCCTCACCGGCGCGGCTGCCGGTGGCGTAGACGGCCGCCAGGCCTCCGGCTCCGAGAAGTGCAAGGGCATGGCGTCTGCTGATCCTGGTCATCGGGGCGTCTACCGGAAGTACGTCGAGGCGTTTGGAGAAGAGTCCAGACTGCGAGCGAACTCGCTATCCGGAGCCCGGTGTCGTCACTCCGGCGGCGGGTGCTCCAAACGGTCGGGCCCGGTCGCTCCAGACACCATGCGCCCATCGTGTGAAAAATCGACTGTCACGGTGCGGGTGAGCCCATGCGCGAGAATGCGGCCGGGCCCCTCAGGGTTTGGCGCGGCACCTACCAGGGCGCGAGAGTCCAGCCGAGCGCGGATCGCGCACAGAGACAGAGCAGCGCGTGTCTGGCGATGCGGCTATCGATCCCGATGCCACCACCGGCTCAACGGTGCGGTCAGGCGCCGCTACTTGGCCGCGCCCGCCCCAAGGCGGCTCTCTTCCTCGGCCAACCCGGCGATGTAGCGGACGAAGTCGGGGTCCTCGCCGCGTGTCAACGCCGGCAGCGCCTCGCGAAAATCCTCGCGCCGGCACCATTCGCGCATCCAGTCTTCCCAGGCCGCCCAGCGTCGTCGCTGTCGCGGGTTCATGTGGTCTTCCCAGGCCAGCACGTAGGCGCGCTCGAACAGCGATACCAGCAGGTCGAACAGGACCAGCCGCCGCTCGCGCTGTTCGTCATCGAGGGCTTGCGCGACCGAACGGGACACCAGCCCCAGATCGGCGTTCTCCAGCACCAGGCGCATGAAGCCCGTGTAGGAGTCCGCCAGCTGCTGGTGGATTTCCTCCTCCTCGTTGTCGCGTTCCTTCCGCTGCTCGTGAAAGAACAGGAGGATGGCCAGCGGCAGACCGATGACGGTCACCACGTAGCTCAGCAATTCCCAGATCTCGAGGGTCGACATGGCCGGGCTCCGATGCAGGACGAGCATCAATCCTCATGTTCGCAGGTCCTCGCCGGGTTTGTGGGCTGACAGGGTGCCCGAGCGGCCTTGGCTCAATCCTGCGCGGCCAGGCCCAGGAGGCCCCGCAGCGGTTCGGGCCGATGCAGCAGATAGCCCTGGGCCCAGTCCACCCCAAGCTCGCGCAGGCGCGGCAGCAGGGCGGGCCGGTCGACGAACTCCGCCACGGTCTGCAGCTTCAGCACCCGCGCGACATCGACGAAGGCGCGCACGGCCGCCTCGTCCAGCGGATCGTCCAGCAGGTTTTCGATGAACTGGCCGTCGATCTTGAGCAGGTCCACCGGCAGCTGTTTCAGGTAGCCGAACGACGCGCTGCCGGCGCCGAAATCGTCGAGCGCGACGCGCACACCCAAGGCGTGAAGCTGGCCGATGAACGCCGTCGCCTCGGCCATGTTGCCGATCGCGGCGGTCTCGGTGATTTCCAGGCACAGCCGGCTGCACACCGTCTCGCCGGCCTGCTGAAGCGCATCGAGCGCGAGGCGTCGAAAAGCGGCGTCGCTGACCGACTGGCCCGACAGGTTGATGCTCAACAGGCCGGGGGCGCATGCCTCCGCCGTCGACGCCATGAGCGCCAGCGTGGCGCGCAGCACCCAGGTGTCGACACGCGCTGCGAGCCGGAAGCGCTCCGCGGCGGGCAGGAAGGCGCCCGGCATCACCAGGCTGCCGTCGGTCTCGCGCAAGCGCACCAATACCTCGGCATGCCAGCCGGCGGTCTTCGAGACGACCTCGGGGTCTGCGATGGCGACGATGCGCTGCGCGTAGAGCACGAAGCGACCCTCGTCGATCGCCTGCTCCAACCGCGTCGCCCACTGCATCTGGCCCTGGTTCTCGCGCACCGTCTTGTCGTCGTCGTGCCACACGTGCACACGGTTGCGCCCGGCCTCCTTGGCGGCGTAGCAGGCCGCGTCCGCAGCCTTCATCAACTCGGCGCTGTCCTGCCAGCGTGCGTCCACCGGCACCAGGCCAATGCTGGTCCCCACGCGGAAGCCGCGTGCGCTGTGCAGGTAGCGGTAGGCGTCGATACGCTCGCATATGAGGGTAGCCACGCGCAGCGCCTGCTCGCTGCTGCAGTGCTCCAGGATCACCGCGAATTCATCGCCGCCCAGACGCGCCAGCGTGTCGCTGCCGCGCACGGTCTGCTGCAGCAAGCGCGCGACCTGGCGCAGCAGCTCGTCCCCGGCCGCGTGGCCGCAGGCGTCGTTGACCAACTTGAACTGGTCAAGGTCGATCAACAGCAGCACGTGGCGCGCATCACTCAGCCGCGCGCGCTCCAGACTGGCACGCAGCCGCAGCTCGAACTCGCTGCGGTTGGTCAGGCCCGTGAGCGCGTCGTGCGAGGCCCGGTGCCGCACCTCGCCCGCCAGGCGGCGCTGCTCGGTGACGTCATGGAACACCAGCACCGCGCCGTGCACCTGGCCGTCGGCGGCGCGGATCGGAGAGGCGGAGTCCTCGATGCCGATCTCGCGTCCATCGCGCGCCAGCAGCAGCGTGTGTTCGATCAGCGAGGAGATGCGGCCGGTCGCAAGACAGGCGCGCACGGGGTCGGGGGCCGGTGCGCGCGTGTGCTCGTGGACGATGCGGAAGATCTCCTCCAGCGGACGCCCCTGCGCCTGCGCCTGAAGCCAGCCGGTCAGCCGCTCGGCGACCGGGTTCAGCCAGGTCACGCGGCCGTCGGGGTCGGTGGTGATGACCGCATCGCCGATGGATTGCAGGGTCACCTGCAGAAGCTCGTGCTCGCGCGCCAGCTCATCAGCCAGGGTCTGTTCGCGCGCCTGCTGGGCGACCCGCGCGGTGATGTCCTGGAACGCGCCGACCAAGCGCACCGGAACGCCGCTCTCATGCTCGACGCGACCCAGCGCGTGCACCATCAGCCGGGTGCCATCCCGACGCACGAACGGCAGTTCGAGATCCCAGCCGGTGCCGCTGGCCATGCCGGCCTGCACCGCGGCCTGCACGCGCGGCCGCGACTCCGGTGGATAGAAGTCCAGGGCCTCCTGCAGCTCAGGCGTGTAGCCGGGGGGCACGCCGTGGATCCGGCAGGTCTGTTCCGACCAGAACAGCGATTGCGTCCGCAGATCGAGCTCCCAGCCGCCGACGCCGGCCAGCTCGTTCGAGCGCTCCAGCAGACTCTGCGCGCGGCGCAGCTCGTCCTCCTGCTGCTTCATCCGGCTGATGTCGATGTGGATGCCGAACATCCATTCGGGCGTGCCGTCGGGCGCGTGCATGACGACCCGTCCGCGGTCCTGCAGCCAGATCCAGCGGCCGTCGCGCCGCTTCAGGCGCACTTCGGTGATGTAGGACTCGCTGCGCCCGGCGAGGTGTTCGCGCAGCAGATGCCGCGTGTGCGCAAGCTCATCGGGGTGGGCGATATCGACGCGGAACTGGTGGGTCAGCGCGCCCAGCTCGGCCAGGGTCCAGCCGAGGATCTCGGCCCAGCGGCTGTTGACGCGCAGCTCGCCGGTCTGCACGTTCCATTCCCAGGTGCCGGCGTCAGTGCTCTGCACAAGGTTCTGCAGGCGCTGACGCGCCAGCAGCAGCTCGGCCTCGAAGCGCTGACGCTCGCGCATGGGGAACAGCGCCCAGGCCACGCGCTGATCCTCCGGCCGCTCGGAGGCCACCGTGATCACTGCGTTCAGCAGCATGGGCGCGGTTTGGCCCTTCGAATCCAGCCAGGGCAGGTGGATCTCGTCGACGCGCCCCACGCGCAGCAGCGTGGGCCAGACGTGGGTGTGAAGAAAGATGCGGCCCGCCGGCGACAGCAGCTCGTCGATCCGGCGGCCGTGCCAGCCGCCCTCGGGCCGTCCCAGCGCGCGCTCGAAGGCGGCGTTCAACGCCAGCACCCGACCCTCGCCATCGGTACCCAGCGCCGCGCACGGCAGGGTATCCGGCCCGAGCGCGGCAGCTGCAGTCACTGGCGAGCGGTCGCCAGATAGCGCTGCATCGCGTCGACCACCAGCGCCGGGTTGCTCATGTGCCCGCAATGCCCTGCGACGTCCAGCACTTCGAGACGGCTGTCCCTCAGGTGGCGGTGCAGGTACTCGCCCACCGAGAGCGGCGCCAGGGTGTCCCGCGCGTGCTGCAGGATCAGGCTCGGGCAGCGCACCCGGGGCAGCTCGGCCCGGTTGTCGGCAAAGAAGGTGGCGCGCGCGAACACTCGCGCGATGTCGGGATCGGTGGAGCAGAAGCTCTCTTGCAGTCGGCCGGAGGCGTCGCCGGCGCCCGAAGCCCCGGCGACCACGGGCGCGAGGTAGCTGGCCCAGCCCATGTAGTTCTGGTCCATCAGCGACAGCAGGCCTTCGAGGTCGGCACGCTCGAAGCCGCCCAGGTAGTCCGGCGGGTCGTTGAGGAAACAGGGCGAGGGGCCGACCATCACCATGCGCTCGAACAGACCCGGTCGCTCCAGATGAGCCAGCAGGCCGATGCTGCAGCTGACCGAATGCCCGACGAAGGTGACGCCCTCGCGCAGGCCCAGCGCGTCGCAGACCTCCAGCACGTCCTCTGCGTAGCCCTGCAGGCGGCTGTAGCGAACCGGGTCGAACGGCACCGGATGCGGCGGCTCGCCGCTGCCCGTGTAGTCCATCAGCACCTGACGGTGGGTGTCGGCGAAGGCCGGGGTGATGCCCGACCACATCCCCTGATGGCAACCGAAGCCGTGGGCATACAGCAGCACCGGCCCGGTTGAACCGAGCACCTTGACCCTGTTGCGGATCAACACCTGTTGCATCGGCACACCTGCGGGTTGAGAACGGCGCAACAGTACCGCAGGCCCGCCGTGGTTTTTCGCATGTCGAACCTCCGGTCTCGAAGGGCGCTGGAGTCCGACCCAGGGCCGGGGTCACTACCGGCCTCTGCGTTGCAATCGCCCGTTCCATGCGCGCCTGCAAGACCTGATCCAGCGCTCACAGCCACTTTGCCAACGCGGTCGAAGGCCGCTGCGCGGTCAGGCCCCTTGGCCTGGGCCCGCAGATCGCGAGGCGCGCCCTGCCCTACTTCGCGTGGGACACCACCGTGTTCGTCACCCAGTCCACCGCCGTGGCGAAGCTGCGGCCCATGTTGTTGTGCCCGAGCCCCGAGAAC
>JBIJCA010000116.1:0-12932 GCA_044344935.1 Aquimonas sp.
GGTGGGCCAGGGCCCACCCTAAGCAGTATCGAAACGGTGGGCCAGGGCCCACCCTAAGCAGTATCGAAACGTTGGGCCAGGGCCCACCCTATGCGGTATCGAAGCGGTGGGCCAGGGCCCACCCTATGCAGTATCGAAACGGTTGGCCAGGGCCCACCCTATGCGGTATCGAAACGGTGGGGCGGGCTCCCCTGCGCGGGCCCTCAAGCGGGCTGCTCGGCGCTGCATGCGAGGCGCAATCCGGCATCGAAGTGCGCGTTCCGGGCCGCCGTCAAAAACCCTCCGACCATGGTTTGCTTGGCATTGGCAGGCTGAACGGCGACAATGCCGCGCTGACTCGCGCCGGTTGTTGCTCGGTGCGTCGCTCCTTCCGGCGCCGAATCGCGCGCGTCGGGCCCTCCCCCGAAGCCAGGTGCAGCATGAACTTCCACGAGTATCAGGCCAAAGAGCTGTTTGCCGAGTTCGGCATCGCCGTCCCCGCCGGTTACATCGCCCGCACGCCCGAAGAGGCCGTTGACGCGGCCAAGAAGCTGGGCGGCAACCACTGGGTGGTGAAGGCGCAGATCCACGCAGGCGGCCGCGGCAAGGCCGGTGGCGTCAAGCTGGTCAAGACCTATGACGACGTCCGCGAAGCCGCCAAGAAGATGCTCGGCACGCGCATGGAAACCTACCAGTCGGGCGGCGTCGCCCTGCCAGTGGATACCGTGCTGATCACCGAAGCCACCGACATCGCCAAGGAGCTTTACCTCTCCGTGCTGGTGGACCGCGGCGCCAAGGCAATCACCTTCATCGCCAGCTCCGAAGGCGGCGTTGAAATCGAGAAGGTCGCCGAAGAAACCCCCGAAGCGATCCAGACGCTGATCGTCAACTTCGTCGAGGGCGTGCAGCCCTACCACTGCCGCAAGCTCGGCTTCGCGCTGGGCCTGAACCCCAAGCAGGTCGGCCAGCTGACCAAGCTGATGCTGGGCCTGTACAAGCTGTTCAACGAGCGCGACCTGTCGCTGGTCGAGCTGAACCCGCTGGCCATCGACGCCAAGGGCGACCTGGTCGCGCTCGACGGCAAGGTCAACTCGGACGACAACGCCAGCTTCCGCCAGCCCAAGCTGGTCGCGATGCGCGACATCCGTCAGGAAGACGAGACCGAAGTGCTGGCCAGCCAGCACGATCTCAACTACGTGACCATGGACGGCAACATCGCCTGCATGGTCAACGGTGCGGGTCTGGCCATGGCGACCATGGACGTGATCAAGCTGGCGGGCGGTGAGCCGGCCAACTTCCTGGATGTCGGCGGCGGCGCCACCAAGGAGCGCGTCACTGAAGCCTTCAAGCTGATCCTGTCCTCGCCCAAGGTCGAGGCCATCCTGGTGAACATCTTCGGCGGCATCGTCCGCTGCGACATGATCGCCGAGGGCATCATCGGTGCGGTCAAGGAAGTCGACGTCAAGGTGCCGGTGATCGTGCGTCTTGAAGGCACCAACGTGGAGAAGGGCAAGGAGCTGCTGCGCAACAGCGGGCTCGCCATCACCCCGGCGGATGACCTCAATGACGGCGCCAGCAAGGCCGTCGCCTCCATCCGCAAGTAATCGCCGCAGGCCTGCCGCGGCGCTTGTGAGCGCGCGGCGGGCCGGAACCCACCCAAGGATCCAAGACCCATGAGCGTTCTGGTCAACTCCAATACCAAGGTGATCGTGCAGGGCTTCACCGGCCAGCAGGGCACCTTCCACGCGCAGCAGATGCTGGACTACGGCACCAAGGTCGTCGGCGGCGTCACTCCCGGCAAGGGCGGCAGCGAGCACATCGGTCTGCCGGTGTTCAACACCGTGCAGGAAGCGGTCGACGCGACCGGCGCCGATGCCTCGGTCATCTACGTGCCACCGCCGTTCGCGGCCGACGCCATCCTCGAAGCGGCCGATGCCGGCATCCGCGTCATCGTCTGCATCACCGAAGGCATTCCGGTGCTGGACATGCTGCGGGTCAAGAACGTGCTGAACGGCTACGACGACGTTGTGCTGATCGGTCCGAACTGCCCCGGCGTGATCACCCCCGGCGAATGCAAGATCGGCATCATGCCCGGCCACATCCATCTGCCCGGCAAGGTCGGCATCGTCAGCCGTTCAGGCACCTTGACCTATGAAGCCGTCAAGCAGACGACCGACGTGGGCCTGGGCCAGTCGACCTGCATCGGCATCGGCGGCGACCCGATCAACGGCACCAACTTCATCGACGCGCTCAAGCTCTTTCAGGACGACCCGCAGACCCAGGGCATCATCATGGTCGGCGAGATCGGCGGCAGCGCCGAGGAAGAAGCCGCCGAGTTCATCAAGAGCTACGTCACCAAGCCCGTAGTCGGCTTCATCGCCGGCGCCTCGGCCCCAGCCGGCAAGCGCATGGGCCACGCTGGCGCGATCGCGTCGGGCGGCAAGGGCACCGCCGCCGGCAAGTTCGCCGCGCTGGAAGCCGCTGGCGTCAAGACCGTGCGCAGCCCGGCTGATCTCGGCAAGGCGCTGTTCGATCTGATGAACAAGTAAGCGCCCGCTGCACCGCGCTTGTATGCAAAGGCCGCCTTTGGGCGGCCTTTGCGCATGTGGGCAAGGTTGCCCAGACTCGACGTGGAACCCAACCGGTCGGTGAAGCAGATCTCACCCGCATGTCCAAGCGCACCATCTACTTTCACGAAGACGACTTCTGCCAGATCCAGCTGTTGCCAGCCAACAACTGGGGCCACTGCGCCCAGCAATTGGGCGAGCTCAGCGAGTTCGCCGAGGCCCATCGCGTCCCTGGTGGCGGTTGGACTGAGGTCTACAGGCGGCAAGATGAGCCCGAGTCCATTGCTTCGTTGGTGTTGCCTGTTGATCGGCTTGGCAATCTCCTGGCCCGCAACCTGGAACCCTTCGATCGCGTCGACACCGGCTATGGATCACGCCGAGACCCCTGCGAGTACACCCGGGCATGGGGCTTCGATGAAGACTGCGTGGTCTTCCTAGAATTCGCCGCCAGCGGAACTGTTCAGCACATCTGGTTGGGTTTGGGAGGGCCGGGTGCTGCAGCTCAGCGATCCCTACTGAAGGCGCTAGGAGATTTGGGCAATCTGCATCCGATGCTGCTGGTCGACTGGGGCTGGGGGCGCCTCTTCCGCGCCGATGACGACGCTTCACTGGCTTCCTATCTCGCCGAACGTGAGGCGCATTGGAGCGGGATTGCCGAGGCCATGCAGGCGTCGAGGCCGGAGCGCAAGGCAAGGCCCTGGTGGAAGTTCTGGACTTGATGCGCCTCGGGCGCCACTGCGAAGCCGAGCGGGTTCCAGTTCGCGACCCGCCTGAGCGGCATAGGGTGCGCCTGCGGCGCACCAACACAGGCGAAGAGCACCCGCGGAGTCAGGCGGGCACGCAGAAATCACCCGCACGCGTCCGCGAAGAGCGGCATTTCCCGATTTCCTCGACGCATCCGCTGGAAGGCTTCGCCCCTCTCTCTTCGAGCAGCGAAGCAGCGGGCGGGTAGGGCTGGAGGCCTCCGCAAGCCCTCCCCCCTCTCCCCAACCCCTCTCCCTCCAGGGGAGAGGGGCTCAACTCGGTGCACTGAGGGAGCCGGCTGGCAAATACCGCCTTCGTGGCTGAGGCCCCTGCGTTCGCGCTGTGTCGTCTACTCTCGCTGGCATAGTGTTGCCGGTCACCGCCGCACGCACCCGGGCGTGAAAGGCCTGGCAGCCTGTCGGACTTTGGTTGGCCGGGCTGCAATTCCGCCTGAGCGGTCCTACTCGAGCGCACGACTCCGCTGCAACAGCGCCTCACTGCGCCCCAAGGCGAAGCCGCTGAGCACCTCTGACCATCCGGTCAGCCACACTGCTTTTTGACGTGCAAGAGCGAACAGCAACACGGCGCAAGCCGCTGCCAGCGCCAGCACAGTAAGGCTCGGGATTGTCCCCAGCACCGCGAACACATCCATCCCCAGCGCCGCCTTCGCCACGACCTGCACCAGCATCAGCACCATCAGCGGCAGCGCGATCACGCCGCCGATGGCGAAGCGGCGGCGCAGCCGCAGTGCCGATTCCAGCCCCGCTCGGAAGGCGGGCAGGCCGCCCGGCAGTGGGTTCAGCGCCAGGCGCAGCTGGATCGAGGGCGCCATCTGCGAGACCAGCCAGAGGTTGATCAGCACGCCGGGCACGATGAACTGTGGCAGGTCGCCGTGCGCGGCATTGAACAGGCCGATCGCGATCAGACCGGCGGTGCAGGCGAGGATGCCGAGCAGCAGGCGGCGGCGCAGGGCGGCGACGTCGGCACGCAGGTCGTCGGGCAGCGTTTGCGAGCGCAGCGCGTTCTCGGGGTCGCGCTCGGCATCGAGATCGAAGGCGAGTCGCGCATCGAGTTCGACGCGCGCGCGCGTCCAGCTGTCGCCATCACCGTCGCTTGCTGAGCGTGTGTTCGTCGCGAAGCGTCTGCTCCACCACGCGGCTGCGCCGAGACTGAGCGGGATGAATGCGAGCCCCACACCGAGGTTCACCCACCACACGCCGGCAGGCAGGCCGCGCAGCAGATCGCCACCGAACAGGCCCTTCAGAAGCACCGCCAGCAGCGGCAGCCACAGCAGCACGCTGCAGGACAGCAGCAGTCGGGTCTGGCGCTGGCGACGCGATTGCAGCCGATCCAGGCGCCGCTGCAGTTCGACGCTTGGGGCGCTCAGGTCAAGACGGTGCAGCG
Source organism: Aquimonas sp. (assembly GCA_044344935.1). Classification (GTDB taxonomy): domain Bacteria; phylum Pseudomonadota; class Gammaproteobacteria; order Xanthomonadales; family Xanthomonadaceae; genus Aquimonas. The sequence goes on from JBIJCA010000116.1 coordinate 4,695, forward strand.
CCAGCCACTCGCTGAGGCCCACCACGACCTCGCCCAGCGCCAGCGCCAGCAGGCCAACGGCCATCAGCACCCAGGCCCACTGGCCCCAGTGCGAAGCGATGAAGACGAGCAGGCCGAGCGACATCGGAACCGCCAGCGCAAGGCCCGCGATGAGCCAGCCACGATGCCGACGGAACGCGGACGCGGTGCGTCGATCGAGGCCTGCGCGCACGGCGGCCAGATCGAGCTTCAGGTGCTGATCCAGCGCGCGGCCCTGTTCGGCCCAGCGGCCGCGCAGGGTGTCGAAGTCGAGTGGATTCATGGCTGTACCTCCGAGGCCGCGTAGTCACGCTGCAGCCTCTGCTTGATGCGGTGGATGCGGGTCGAGACGTTGCTGGTGCTGATGCCCAGCAGCTCGCCGATGTCGTCCTGCGAATGCCCTTCCAGCCACAGCAGGATCAGGGCGCGATCGATGGGGTCCAGGCGCGCGATCAGCTGGTGCAGGGCGCGCAGGTCATCGCCTTCGTCGTCCAGCACCGCGTCGGCGGCGGCGAGGTCCATGCCGAAGTCCTCGATCGGCAGCGCGTCGCGGATCCGCCGCGACTCGCCGCGATGCAGGGAAATCGCCACGTTCATCGCGATCCGGTACATCCAGGTCGAGACCGCGACGCGGCCGTCGAACCCAGGCCAGGCTCGCCAGAGCTCGGCGATCACGTCCTGGATCAGATCGCCGCGGTCCTCACGGCGCGCGCAATACGCGTTCGCGACCTTGTAGAGCAGGCCCTTGTGGCGATCGAGGGCGTCGAGAAAAGCGGTCTGCTGATCGCGGGTCACGGCGAAGTTCCCGAGGCCACCACCGGCGCCTGCGCGCGTCGCGGCGAGCCACCGTTGAGCCAGCGCCCGAGAGCGGTCTGGCGCACGCCAAGTTGATAGAGCGCCAGCAGAACAGTCAGGCTCAGGGCCAGCGTCAGTGGATACTCGATCCACCACGGCGTCTGCACCCGACTGGCCAGCACCTGCGCCGCCATCACCACCGGCAGGTGGGCGAGGTAGAGGACGTACGAGGACTCCGCCAGATAGCGCGAGGCCGGGTGCGCGTGCTGCAGATAGCGCAGGGCCAGGCCCAGCAGCGCCAGCGTCCAGCCCCAGCCGCATAGCCCGTAGGCATAGGCGTACAGCCAGGTCTGCGGCGCGCCGTGTTCGGCGGCTGCCGCCGGCGACTGCAGGCCGATCAGCGCGATGCAGGCGATGTGGCCGATCAGGGCCAGGGCAAGATTCAGCGGCCAGCGCCGAGCCAGTGCGTGCAGCAACGGTGGCTGCCGCTGCATCGCCCAGCCAACCGTAAACGCCAGCCCGTAGCAGAGCAGGGCGGCGGCCGAGGGATACAGCGACTGGTCCGGCGTCGGAATGCCGAACCACTGCCACCAGCCTTCGCGCAGCGCCAGCGCACCGGCCACGGGCAGAGCGAGGATCAGCACCGCACGCGGGCCGAGCACGGCGCGCATCCCGGCATCCAACGCAGCCTGCACGCGGCCTGCGCGATCGCTCCAGGCCAGCAGAGCGCGCAGCGCCAGCGCGGCCGGATAGAACAGACAGAGCAGATACAGGAACCACAGATGCATCAGCGGGAAGTTCTCCGCCGACAGCGGCGGCTGCTCCTGCTCGGGCAGCTCGCCGCCGTGCTTCAGCCATGCCGCCCACACCACCACCGCGATCACCGCCACCAGCAGCGGAAACCAGAACGCCAGCAGCGGCAGCAGGATGCGCCGCACGCGATCGCGCACGAAGCCGCCGAACCCGCGGCGCTCCAGCAGCAGTCGGCCGAAGTAGCCGGCCAGCAGGAAGAACAGGCTCATGCGGAAGCTGTGCACCCAGAAGAAGAACCCGCCCAGCGCCAGTGAAGCCTGGCCTTCGGCGACGATCCAGAAGGTCTCCGCGCCCGGCAGGTAGGACATGCTGGCATGCAGGGCGATGCCGAGCAGCAGGGCGAAGCCGCGCAGGGCGTCGAGGCCGTGCAGACGATCGATGGGGGCGGTGGGAGTCACAGAATCCTCGCTTGCGGTGGTCGGGTTGAGCGGCCCATGCAGCGTTGTTCGCCATCAGGCGACGGAATCTCACAGTCGTCCAACGCGCGGAGAGGACTGCGCCGAAACCTTCCTTTGCTCCGCGCCCAGCATCGCGCCGCGAGTCCGTCGCGCAAACTAAACTCGTCCGCCCGCACTTGCGACCACCCTCCCATGCGCCTCGCCCTCGCCCAGTTCGATTTCCCTGTCGGTGCCGTTGCCGCCAACACCGCGCGCATCCTGGAGTTGATCCAGCGCGCGCGCGACGCGCTGGCGGCCGATCTGGTGGTGTTCCCCGAGCTCGCGATCTGCGGCTATCCGCCCGAGGACCTGCTGCTGCGGCCGAGCTTTCTTGAGGCCTGCGAGGTTGCGGTCGAGGCCTTGATCCCGCAGGTGCAGGGCATCACCGCAGTGGTCGGCCATCCGCAGCGCATCGACGGCGCGCTGTACAACGTCGTCAGCGTGATCGGCGAAGGTCGGCTGATCACCCGCTACGTGAAGCAGCGCCTGCCCAACTACGCGGTGTTCGACGAGAAGCGCTACTTCGCTCATGCCAGCGATGACGCCGCGGGCGCCGGCGTGTTCGAGGTCGCTGGCGTGCGCATCGGTCTGCTGATCTGCGAAGACATCTGGCACGACGCGCCGCTGGCCGAGCGCGCGCGTCAAGGCGTGCAGCTCTGCGTGGTCACCAATGCCTCGCCGTACGAGGCCGACAAGCTGGCCGAGCGCGCGGCCCTGCTGGCGCGGCAGTCCGCAGCCAGCGGCGTGGCCATCGCCTATGCGAACGCCGTGGGCGGGCAGGACTCCGTGGTGTTCGACGGCGCCAGCCAGCTGGCCGATGGCGACGGCAGCGTGCATGCGCCGGCCGAGAGCTTTGCCGAACACCTGCTGCTGGCCGGCTTCGATGCCGCCAAGCGCCAGCTGGTGCCGATGCTGTGGCCGCAGAACGCCGAGACCTCGCGCGCTGCGCAGACCTGGGGCGCGCTGGTGCGCGGCACCCGCGACTACGTGCGCAAGAGCGGGTTCTCGAAGGTGCTGCTGGGCCTGTCCGGCGGCATCGACTCGGCCTTGGTGCTGGCGGTTGCCGTCGATGCGCTGGGGGCCGAAAACGTCAGCGCTGTGCGCCTTCCCTCGCGCTACACCTCGGAGCTGAGCCAGGACCTCGCCGCGGACCAGGCTCAGCGCCAGGGCGTGCGTCTGCTGACCCTGCCGATCGAGCCGCCGTTTGCGGGTTTCCTTGGCAGCCTCGATGGCCTGCTGGAAGGCCGGGACAGTGATCTGACGGAACAGAATCTGCAGTCGCGCTCGCGCGGTGCCCTGCTGATGGCGCTGTCGAATCTGGAGGGCGCACTGCTGCTCACCACCGGCAACAAGAGCGAGTACGCGGTCGGCTACGCCACCATCTACGGCGACATGTGCGGCGCCTATGCGCCGCTGCTCGATGTCTACAAGACCGAGGTCTACGCGCTGGCCGAATGGCGCAATCGCGAGGGGGAAGTCATCCCGCGCGGCGTGATCGAGCGCGCGCCGTCGGCGGAACTGAAGCCCGGCCAGGTCGACCAGGACTCGCTGCCGCCCTACGAGGTGCTGGACGCCATCCTCTACCGCTTCGTTGATCTGGAGCAGTCGCAGGCCGAGATCACTGCGCAGGGCTTTGACGCGGCGACAGTCGATCAAGTGGCCCGGCTGGTGTTCCGCAGCGAGTACAAGCGCCGCCAGGCCGCGCCGGGCCCGAAAGTGTCGCGGCGGGCGTTCGGGCGGGAGCGGCGCTATCCGATTTGTTCGGGGTGGGGGTGAGGCGATGCAATTCGTCTGGGTTTTCAGCGGTGAGGGAGCCCAGTTCCCCGCAGCAGTCTTTTCGTCCCTGCAAGCCGCCCAAGCTTGGATTTCGCAGCATGGCCTGACGGGAACGCTCACGCAGTTTCCCGTGGATCTATCTGCGTTCGACTGGGCAACTCGGGAGGGGTGGTTCAAGCCGAAGACGGAGAAGCACGCCGGCGCTGAGTTCGTTCAGCGATTCACTTCCGCATCCCAGCCGCATGTTCACTTCGAAGGCGGGATTCCGCGGGTCTGAAGTCGACCTTGAACTCAGCGCCAGCCACGCGTCAGCCTTCCGAGATTCCTGAGTGGCGCCAAGAAACACGAAGGCCGCGCAAAGCGCGGCCTTCCTGTGTGACGCCTTCGCAAGCCACCCTCAGCCGCGCGTCTCACCCATGAAGGGAATCAGCTGCTTCCACTTGGCCTGCTCGCGGGGCCAGCCGCCTTCGAAGTAGGCGTGGTTCGGGTGGTTCAGCTCCAGCACGCGGCGGGCATCGGCTTCCAGCGTGGTCTGACCCAGCTGGCGGTAGCTCTCGGCCAGCACGGCCACGGCGTCGCCTGTGAACTCCGACTGCGGGTAGTTCTCGAGGATGAACTGCGCGCGGTTGACCGCGCCGACGTAGGCGCCCCGCTTCAGGTAATAGGTGGCGACGTTGATCTCGTAGCGGGCCAGCTGGTTGCGCAGGAAGATCATGCGCTGGCGGGCATCGGAGGCGTAGCGGCCGTTGGGGTAGCGCTGGATCAGCTCGGCGAAGTCGTTGAAGGACTGCCGTGGCGCGCCCTGGTCACGGCGGGTCATGTCGAGGCCGCCGATCCTCGAGAAAGCGGTGCGCTCGCGGTCGAAGTTGATCAGACCGCGCAGGTAGTAGGCGTACTCGATGTGCGGATGCGTGGGGTAGGTGCGGATGAAGCGGTTGACCGCCGAGGTGGCCTCTTCCGCGCGACTGCTGCGGTAGTACACGTAGGCCAGCTCGATCTGGGTCTGCTCGGTGTAGGGGCCGAACGGGAAGCGCGCGATCAGGCGCTTGAAGTGGCGCTCTGCTTTGGCGAGGTTGCCATTGGTCAGCGCCTGCTTGCCTTCTTCGTACAGGCCTTCGACGGGCAGGGTTTCCAGCGGATCGTCCTTGCCGAAGCGGCCGCAGGCGGCGAGCAGGAGGGCGAGCAGGCTGAGCAGCAGCAGGCGGGGCAGTCCGGACGTCAGGGTCATTGCGGAACGCGTTCCTGTTCGGGGCGAAGGCGAGTCGGGCATCATAGCAGCCCGCTTCCGGCGCGGCCCGGGCTCTGGCCTGACCGCGTATCGGGCGCCCACTAAAGCGCGCAATCGATGAATCCCTCTGGAACACCCGCTGACGACGTCTCGATCGAAGTCCGCGAACTCACCCTGTCGGTGGGTTCGGCAGGCCTGCGCTTCGATCAGGCCCTGGCCGAAGCCCTGCCCGAGTTTTCGCGTTCAAGGCTGTCGGCCTGGATCAAGGCCGGCGACGCCCTCATCGAGGGCCGCACCGCGAAACCGAAGGAGCCGGTCAACGGCGGCGAGCGGGTGCGACTCACCGTGCGGCTGGAGACGGTCGAACACGCCGCGCCGCAGGACATCGCGCTCGACATCCTCTATCAGGACGCCGACCTGCTGGTGGTCAACAAGCCCGCGGGCCTGGTGGTGCATCCGGGCGCCGGCAATCCGGCCGGCACCCTGGTCAACGCGCTGCTGCACTTCGACGAGCGCCTGAACGCGCTGCCGCGCGCAGGCATCATCCATCGGCTCGACAAGGAAACCAGCGGCGCCCTGGTGATTGCACGCACCCCGCAGGCGCACGCCAGCCTGGTCGAACAGCTGGCCGCGCGCGAGGTGCAGCGCCAGTACGAGTGCGTGGTGTATGGCGTGCTGGTGGCCGGCGGCACCGTCGATGCGCCGCTCGACCGCCACCCGGTCGACCGTCTGCGCCGCGCCGTGGTCGAGGACGGCAAGCCTGCGGTCACCCACTATCGCGTGCGCCAGCGCTTTCGCGCGCACACCCATCTGCAGGTGAATCTGGAGACCGGACGCACGCATCAGATCCGCGTGCACATGGCGCATCTGCGCCACCCGCTGCTGGGCGATCCGCTGTACGGCGGTGGCCTGAAGCTGCCGAAGGCGGCCTCGCCCGAGTTCGTGGACGCCCTGCGCGCCTTCAAGCGTCAGGCTCTGCATGCCGAACGCATTGCGTTTGCGCATCCGCGCAGCGGCGAGACCGTCGAAGTGGAAGCGCCGCGGCCGGCCGATCTGCAGGCCCTGCTCGATGCGCTGGCGGTCGACCTGGCCGAGGCCTCGGTCAAGCGCTGAGGTGGCCGTGATCGATCCGCGCATCAGCCAGCCCCTCGAACGCGCGCTCGACGCCCAGGCGCGGGCCTCGGTGCGGCTCGATGCCGACTGGCCGGTGCCTGCACGCGTGCGCGGCTTCAGCACCCTGCGTCGCGGGCTGAACGTAGGAGTGTCCAAGCCGCCTTTCGATGACTTCAACCTCGGCGCGCACTGCGGCGATGAACCGCAGGCGGTCGCCACCAATCGCGCCGCGCTGGGCTGGGCAGGTGCCTTGCCTTCCGCACCCTGCTGGCTGCGCCAGGTGCACGGTACGCGCGTGTGGCGGTTCGAGGCGCCGACCGCGGTCGAAATCGAAGCCGATGCCGCGGTCACGTCGACGCCCGGCGTGCTGCTGGCGGTGCTTACCGCTGACTGCCTCCCTGTGCTGTTCGCCGCCCGCGATGGCAGCGAAGTCGGCGCGGCGCACGCGGGCTGGCGCGGGCTGTGCGCGGGCGTGCTGGAGAACACCGTGGCGGCGATGCGCAGCGCACCGGCGGATCTGATCGCCTGGCTCGGGCCCGCTGCCGGGCCGCAGGCCTACGAGGTCGGCGACGAGGTGCATGCGGCCTTCGTCGAGCGTGATTCGGCGGCGGCCTGCGCTTTCGTCGCGACCCGACCGGGCCATTGGCTCTGCGATCTGTATGCGCTGGCGCGGCTGCGGCTCGCTGCGGTGGGCGTGCAGGCCGTACACGGGGGCGGGCGTTGCACCATCAGCGAACCCGCAGCGTTCTTCTCGCACCGGCGTGACGGCCGCAGCGGGCGCATGGCCAGCCTGGTGTGGATCGAGCCCACTTAGGCCGCGAGCCAGCGCTCCGCGCCCGGCTCGTTCGTTGCGGACGTCAGCCCACGGTGCATCACGATCGAACTTGATGAAGGCGAATGACGCCGTGCCTTGAAGCCGCGCTGTGCGCTAACTCGCATAGGGTGGGCCCCGGCCCACCATGGCCTCGAACCTGCTTCGGTCTGCCGCCCAATACGCGACCCCGATCAGCCTCAGCGCTCGAACCGCCCCTCGCGCAGAAACGCCGCCGTCTGCTGCGCCACCGTGCGGGAATAGATGAGCCCGGTATGGCTGGTGCGGACTTCGATATGGTCAACAAGTCCGGCCACGCGGGTTTCCGCCACCGTCACCGTGCCGTCGTGGGCGCCCTCGAAACGTCCGAACCAGTGGCCGAGCCCCAGCGGCAGGGTGCCGGCGATCACGCCGACTTCGAAACCCTCAGGCAGCGGCAGCACGCCCTGTCGCAGCAGGTGCACGGCGCGCCCAAGCACACGCCCGAGCGGCCCGCGCGCTGCCACGCCCGAGGCGGTGCTGCTGCCGGCCAGCGGTGAGCCGAGGCAGAGAATCCGCCCGATCGGCAGCTCCGGACGCGCGCGCGCACACTCGACCGACAGCAGGCCGCCCATGCTGTGGCCAACGAGATGCACGGGTCCGTTGCCCGGCCACTCGCGGATGCGCCGCTCCAGCCGCACCAGATGCTCGCGCGGCGAGGCGAACACCGAGCGGTAGTCGAAGCACTGCGCGTCAAAGCCCGCGGCACGCAGGCGCGAACGCAGCGGGATCAAGGTCGCGCCGCGCAGCCACAGCCCGTGCAGCAGCAGGACGCGCGGGCGCGACGCATCCGACACGGCCGATCAGCCCTGCGGCAGATCGACCTTGACCGACAGCTCCTTCAGCTGCGCGGCTGGAATCGCCGAAGGCGCCGAGGTCAGCAGGCACTGCGCGCTGGCGGTTTTCGGGAAGGCGATGACGTCGCGGATCGACTCGGTGCCGGCGATCAGCGCGGCGATGCGGTCGATGCCAAACGCGATGCCGCCGTGCGGCGGGGCGCCGTGGTTGAGCGCCTCCAGCAGGAAGCCGAACTTGAGCTGGGCCTCTTCAGCCTCGATGCCGAGCAGCTCGAACACTGCCGCCTGCATATCGGTGCGGTGGATGCGGATCGAACCGCCGCCGATCTCGTTGCCGTTCAGCACCATGTCGTAGCCGCGGCTGACGGCAAAGCGCGCATTGGCGCGCAGGTCGGCGATGTCGTCGACGGC
>JBIJCA010000211.1:0-8303 GCA_044344935.1 Aquimonas sp.
CCAAGCGAGCCCAGCCGTGAACCAGGGCCCAGACGCCACTCGCCCTAGCGAGCGTTGCGGCCTCTGCTGGATGACCACTGCCATGTGCCGCAATCGTTGCCGCGACGAGCCGACCAAAGCTCTCCCCTGCGGCCTCCTTCATCACCGGGAACTCAATCAGCGCCTGCTTTTCGATGCCGAACATAACTCGGTACAAGGCCGGGTGATCGCAGGCGAAACCGGTGTAGACATCGGCAAGCTTGGCAAGCCGTTCGCGAGCTTCGGGATGAGCTTCAGCATCCATGCGCTCAGTGAGCTCACGGAAACCCTGAGCCGCCACTTCAGCAAGCACCTCATCCTTGGATGCGAAATGTCGATACGGAGCGTTCGCGCTGACGCCTGCTAAGCGTGCCAGCTCACGGAGGCTCAGCTTCTCGTACGCGCCAGCGTCCAACGCACGACGAGCGGCAGCCAACAGAGCGTTGCGAAGGTCGCCGTGATGGTATGCGCTGCGGGGCTTGCCAAGACGAAGGGGGGTGTTCATGACAGCAGTTTATCTGTGTGCGGGTTGGGCGGCGGGGTCCGTCCTGAGGGGCTGAGTGAGTTCTTCACGAAAACGCTGTATACATCGCCCACATTTGATGTGTATGGTGTACACACGTTGCTCCCGCCTCGCGCTGGCGGTGCCATCGATCTAGCAACTGACGCGGCGTCTACGTATGGGCCAGCGCTCCCAACTGACCCAATCACACCCAACGTTTTTCGCGCTTTTGGCAAACCTTGTAAGGCCCCGAATGACCAAAGCCCCCGCCATCGAGTTCGACCGCGTGACGCTGGTGCGCGGACTCCGCGTGATCCTGCGCGACGCAAGCGTGCGCGTGCCGGCGGGTAAGGTCACGGCGGTGATCGGCCCCTCAGGTGCTGGCAAGTCGACCTTGCTGCATGCGGTGACCGGCGAGCTCGAACCCAGTGCCGGCCGCGTACGCGTGCTGGATCACCAGCACCCGACCCGCAGCACCGCCGAACTATTCCGCTTGCGTCGGCGCATGGGCGTACTGCTGCAGGGCAATGGACTGCTGTCGGATTTGTCGACCTTCGAAAACGTCGCCCTGCCGCTGCGCGAGCACACGCGCCTGCCGGAGCCGGTGCTGCGCGAGCTGGTGCAGATGAAATTGAACGCAGTCGGCCTGGCCGAGGCCGGCGCGCTGATGCCGCAAGAATTGTCCGGCGGCATGGCGCGGCGCGTGGCGCTGGCGCGTGCCCTGGTGCTTGACCCACCGCTGATGCTCTACGACGAGCCCCTGACCGGGCTGGATCCGATCGCCTGCGGGGTGATCCTCTCGCTGATCCGCAACTTGAACGACAGCCTTGGCCTGTCCAGCCTCGTGATCACCCATCACGTGGCCGAGACGCTCGCCATGGCCGACCACGTGATCGTGGTCGCGGAGCAGGGCATTGCCTTCGCCGGTTCGCCTGCAGAACTGAATGCGACGCAGGATCCCCTGCTGCGCCAGTTCCTCGACGGCGCGCCCGACGGCCCGATCGGCTTCGACTACCGGCGCAGCGGATCGGCGGAGGTGTCGAATGCTTGAGATGCTGCGTTCGCTGGGCCGGATGGGCCTGTTCCTTCTCCGCGTGCTGGGGGCGATCCGACCCGGCCACGGTTTCGTGCGCGATACCGCGGCGCAGATCTACTCGATCGGCTCGCGCTCGGTCTCGATCGTCGCCGTCGGCGGCGCCTTCGTCGGCCTGGTGCTGGCCCTGCAGGGCTATCGCACGCTCAGCACCTTTGGCGCCGGCAGCTCGCTTGGCACCCTGCTGGGCCTCACCCTGTACCGCGAACTCGGGCCCGTGCTGGCGGCGATCCTGTTCTGTGGCCGCGCCGGCTCCGCGATGGCGGCCGAGCTCGGTCTGATGCGCGCGACTGACCAGATCACCGCATTGTCGATGATGGCGATCGACCCGGTCCGCAAGGTGGTCGCGCCGCGCTTCCTGGCGGGCGTGATCAGTCTGCCGGTGCTGACCATGGTGTTCTGCGCCTTCGCGATTCTGGGCGGCTATGTGCAGGGCGTGCTGGTGTTGGGCCTCGACAGCGGCTTCTACTGGAGTTCGCTGCAGCAGAACATTGATCTGGTCGATGACTTCGGCCAGGCCATTGTCAAGTCGATCTTCTTTGGCATCGTCACCACCCTGATCGCCACCTACTCCGGCTACCACGCGCCGCCCACCATCGAGGGCACCTCGATCGCCACCACCCGCTCGGTGGTGATGGGCTCGCTGATGGTGCTGTGTCTCGATTTCATCCTGAGCGCTACGCTGTACTGAGGACGCCATGGCAACTTCTGCAAAAACCGAATGGAGCGTCGGCTTCTTCATCCTGATGGGCTTCGCCTGCGCGCTGGTGCTGGCATTTGCCTCCACCAACTCGAAGGACGGCCTGACCGGCGACAGCTACAGCGTGATCGCGCGCTTCTCGAACGCCGGTGAGCTGAAGGCTCGATCGCCGGTACGGATTGCTGGAGTCAAGGTTGGCGAAGTTGTCGACGTAGTGCTCGATTCGAAGTCATTCGAAGCGGTTGCCACGCTCCGCATCAACAGAAGCGCCGGTGCTCTGCCTGCGGACACCGCGGCAGCGATTCAAACCAGCGGTCTGCTGGGTGATCGATACATCGGCTTGGCGCCGGGCGGAGATCCTACCCCCCTTGGCGACGGTGACGAGATTCTGCTGACTCAGTCGGCGGTGGTGCTCGAACAGCTTATCAGTCAGTTCATGTTCGGCAATGGAGCGTCTGACGACCTCGACGCTGATACCAATATTCCAAAGTGAGGAAACAACCATGCGCCTTCAGATACTTCTTCGCGTCAGCATCTTGCTGCTGCTGCTTTTCGCCGGCCAGCTGGCCGCGGCACCAGTCCGACCCAGCGATATAGTTCTTGAGCGGACCCAAAATGTGATGAAGGCATTGGTCGAGCAACGCGCGGAGTTCAACGCGGATCGCAGGAAGCTCGATGCCTTCGTTGAGAGCGAACTCGATTCATTGTTCGATCGCGACTACTCGGCCCGGCTGGTGCTGGGAAGACACGCTCGTGAGGCCGACGCTGCCACAGTCAGCGCATTCGGTGATGCCTTGCTCAAGGGCCTGTTGAGAGAGTATGGCTCAGCGATGCTCGGCGTTGACCCTAGCCTCGACCTACGCATTGTCGGCGAAACCGAGTTGCGCAGTGGCCAGATGGTGCGCGTCGCCAGCGAGATCCACCGCCGCGGCGGCGCTCCGGTCAAAGTGGACTATCTGTTCCGTGGGGTCGGCGAGCAGTGGCTGGTGTTCGACGTGATCGTCGAAGGCGTGTCCTACGTGCAGACTTTTCGCACCCAGTTCGACGACCGTCTGCGCCGGCAGAGTCTCGATGAGGTGATTGACGGTCTGAATCGCGGCGAGATCGATGTCGAAGCCTGAGCCCGCGCTGCACTGCCGATTCGAGGCCGGAGTGTTGACGCTGGCAGGTCGGCTCGGCGCGGACGAGGCCGGCGTGCTGCTGGCCAAAGCGGCGCGTCACGGGGGCGCGCTGCAGCGCATCGACCTTGCGGCGCTGGATGACATCGACAGCGCTGGCGTGGCCTCCCTGCGCCTACTGCACCGCGAGGCACGCGCCGCGGGACGCACGCTGGCGTTACGGCCGGTGTCGGATCGTTATCGCGCCATCTCAGTTGCTCATCGACTTGATGTCTGACGGGAACATGTGCCGGCAGCTGCGCCAGCGCATCACTTAAGTACTGAAATTGCTTCGTCACTTTGCGGAGCATTTCCCCGAGTCTTTACCCAAGCGCAGGAGAGCGCACATGCATTCCACCATCACTCGTTCCCTAGTTGCCACGGCGGTGGCATTGGGAATGCTGATAAGCAGCCAGAACGGCCGCGCCCAGGAAACTCCGGCAGCCCTGAGCTGGGGACCAGGCCTCGTTCCGGAGAACCCGGGCTCCCCCAGTGACGAGCGAGGGGAGAGCGGGCGCCATGGCGATCCCTGGGAGCGCTTCAACCGCCCCATGCACCGATTCAACATGACGCTCGATCGCATCGCCCTGCGTCCGGTCGCCAAGGGCTATCAGCGCATCACACCGGCGCCCATCCGCAACAGCATCAGCAAGTTCTACTCGAACCTGCAGCAGCCGCTGGCGGCGCTCAACCTTCTGCTGCAGGGCGAGCCACGTCCCGCTGGCGCAGCGCTGGGGCGTTTTGCGGTCAACACCACGATTGGTCTGGCCGGGTTCTTTGACCCTGCCAGCCGTATGGACATTCCCTACCGCGACGCCGACTTCGGTCAGACTCTGGGCCGCTGGGGCTGGCGCGATTCACGCTATCTGGTGATGCCGATTTTCGGTCCGGGTACGGTGCGCGATGTCGGAGGCCGTTTCGGAATCACGCCTGCAAGCCCGATAAGCTGGGCTGCGAGGGAGTATGGAGTAGGCGTGACACTGGTGTATGGCATCGACGCGCGCGCCGCCGCGTTGCAGTTCGACGATCTTCTTGCCGATGCTGAAGACGACTATCTGTTGATCCGAGATGCCTACCTTCAGCGCCGGCGATGTCAGATCGAGGACTGTAGCGGGGATCTGCCGGACTACCTGATGCCCGATTACGAGTACGAACTACCGGACTTCGACTTCCGCGACCTGCGGCGTTGACGCGCTACGAATCTCTCGCCCCTCAGCTGGCCTTTTGCACCGGGGGCGGCCGTGTTCTCGCCTGCCGAGGACACGGGTTAGGCCGCGGGGTCAGGTATAGCCTTGTTGCACCAGCAGCCAGATTGTCCGCCTGCGGCAGCGCGATGCTACGTTGCTAGACCTGAAGAGTCATCGCTGACACCAACAAAGTCGGATGCAGATCACTGGCGACTCGCCAAAGCTGCGTAGCCTCGTCTGCTACTCAGTCTCAGTGGCACTCACGCACGAGGGAAAAGCCACCCTCCGAATGCATCAGTACCTGACCGTCGAGAAGTCCATCGTCGTCTGGTATCGGAAGGGCGAACGGGAATCCATCCAACTCGTGGATGACCTGGTCGCCCCACTCGGCGTGGCTTCGCTCCATGTCTAGAACCGTGTCCCGCGGCAGGACTTGAATGTCGATGTGCGGTGATTTGCTGCCGTCCTCACGATAGGTGTAGCCGAGAAGCAGGCTGACAAACGATCCGGGTTCGCTGGTCGCGAGCAGCGCTTCCAACTGGCGTCGCGCAGGTGCAGCAATCTTCATGACTTCGTTTCCGTGACAGTGAGGCCGGGCCGCATCTACATGGCTTGGGACAAGCTGCAGCGCCGGCCTCGCTACCGCCGAAATCAATCGGCGGGCACCAACCGCTCCATCAACCCCGCCTCATCCAAATTCTCACTCTCCGTAGCCCGCCGCGCGCGGTACTCATACGTCCCCGCCGCGAGGCCACGCTCGGAGACGACAACCCGGTGCGGGATACCGATCAGTTCGATATCCGAGAACATCACCCCAGGCCGCAGGCCGCGGTCGTCGAGGACGGCTTCGATGTCTTCGGCCAGCAGCTTCAGGTACAGGGCTTCGGCGGCTTCGGCAACCTTGGGGTCGTTCTTGGGGTTGATGATGCAGACGGCGACCTGGAAGGGGGCCATCGGCTCGGGCCAGATGATGCCGTTGGCATCGAAGTTCTGTTCGATGGCGGCGGCGACGATGCGGCTGACGCCGATGCCGTAGCAGCCCATGTACATCACGCGGGTCTTGCCCTGCTCGTCGAGCACCGTGGCGTGCATCGCTTCGGCGTACTTCTGGCCGAGCTGGAACACGTGACCCACTTCGATGCCGCGGGCCAGCTTGAGCGGGCCGCTGCCATCGGGGGCGATGTCGCCTTCGAGCACGGTGCGCAGGTCGGCGACGGTCTCGGGTTCGGGCAGGTCGCGGCCGAAGTTGACGCCGCGGAAGTGGTAGCCGTTGGCGTTGGCGCCGCAGACGAAGTCGGCCATCACTGCGACTTCGCGGTCGACCACTAGTTGGAAGGGCTTGGGCGCACCGATGGGGCCAAGGAAGCCGGGCTCCGCACCCAGGGTGGCCTTGATCTCGGCCTCGGTGGCAAGGCGGTAGTCGGCAAGGCCCGGCACCTTGCTGAGCTTGATCTCGTTGACGCTGTGGTCGCCGCGCACCAGTACCAGCACTAAGCCCTGCTCGCCGACCACGGCAACGGACTTGACGGTGCGATTCAGCGGCAGGCCCAGCAGGGCGGCGACGTCTTCGCAGGTTTTCTGGGTCGGCGTGCTGACCTTCTCGAAGGCCTCGGTGGCCGCGGGGCGCGGGCCGGCCGGGGCCTGGGATTCGGCCTTCTCGACGTTAGCGGCGTAGTCGCTGTTCTCGGAGTAGGCCAGCAGGTCTTCGCCGGACTCGGCCAGCACGTGAAACTCTTGGGATGCGTTGCCGCCGATCGCGCCGGAGTCGGCCATCACCGCGCGGAACTTCAGGCCCAGGCGGCTGAAGATGCGCTCATAGGCGGCGAACATGTTCCAGTACTCGCGCTCCAGGCACTCGGGCGTCAGATGGAAGGAGTAGGCGTCCTTCATCAGGAACTCGCGGGCGCGCATCACGCCGAAGCGCGGGCGGATCTCGTCGCGGAACTTGGTCTGGATCTGGTAGTAGTTGCGCGGCAGCTGCTTGTAGCTCGACAGCTCGCTGCGCGCGTAGTCGGTGATGACTTCTTCGTGGGTGGGGCCGTAGCAGTACTCGGCCTCCTTGCGGTCCTTGATCTTCAGCAGCTGGCCGCCGAACTTCTGCCAGCGGCCGGTCTCTTCCCACAGCTCGCGCGGCTGGATCGAGGGCATCAGCACTTCGACCGCGCCGGCGCGGTTCATCTCTTCGCGCACCACCCCTTCGACCTTGCGCAGCACGCGCAGGCCGATCGGGGTCCAGGTGTAGAGGCCGACGCCCAGCTTGCGCACCATGCCGGCGCGCAGCATCAGCTGGTGGCTGACGATCTCGGCGTCGGCCGGGGTTTCCTTGGTGGTGGTGATGGGGAACTGCGACAGACGCATGGAGAGGATCCGGCTGGGGTGCGAGGGCCGCCGATTGTAGCGGGCGTGGGCGGAGGCGCCAGCGTGCTGCCTTGGGCGGCCGGCCGCACGGGTCAAGTCGCGATGGTGCGGGATGCGGCCGAGGGCCAGATGCGGCGTGCACCGGGCGACTGGCAAGCCCGATGGGCAGCGCAGGTGATCGTGGAGAAAGCCGGGGTGGTGGTGTGCGTGAAAGCCGATCGGGCGGGTGTTCCGCTGCGTTTGCGGGCGCCGCGACTTCGTTGGGCGCTCGGCTTACTCGGGACTTGCTGGTGGATGCGCTGCGCTTATCCACCCTACAACCACGAATGACGCTTTGCCCACAACGAAACAGTCCACTCGTGTGCGCCGCTCTGGCTGCGAACCGCGACGAATGACGCGTTGCCCGCATCGAAGCCGAAGGCGGGCGTGCGCGTAGGGTAGATAAGCGCAGCGCATCTACCAGCTCTTTGGCTACGCCGGGTGCTTCGCAGCCGCCAGACCGACGCCGGGGCTGACAAACGAAACCTCGCCCACTCAGCCGCTGATGTCTGCCTCAGGCGTGCAGTGTTCGGCTTCGGACTTCTCGTTCTCGGCGATCTGTGCCTGCCGCTCGACCGCAGTCAGGGTGCGCGTTTCGTCGCCGTCGCGCAGGCTGACGAACTCATTGGCGCGCAGCACCTGCAGGTTCCGCTGGGCGCGTGCGCAATTGGCGGCGCGGGTCTGGCGGCGGGCTTCGGCGGCGGCTTCGAGGGCGCGCTGGCGCGCGGCTTCGGCGCGCTCGTCCGCACTCATATTGGGATCATCGGGGGTGGCCGCTTCTTCCGCGGCGGCCGCAGGCGGTGCCGGGGCGACGCTGGGCTCGGCGCGCAGGGCGACACGCTCGGACTGCACGCCTTCCGGCGGTCGCTCGCCGTACTGGGTGATGCCGTTGGCGTCCTTCCAGCGGTACACCTCGGTGGCGGCTGCGCTGCCGGCCGCGGCGGAAAGTGCGAGCAGGAGCAGCGTGGAGGCGAGGCAGGTCGGCAGGCGCATGGCGCGGGATCCGTGAACATCGGGTGCGCACTTGGTAGCACTGCCCTCGCGCGCTGGCAAGCAGCAGGGTCGCGAGCGGGCCGGCCGCTGCGTCTGAAGGTGCGGCCGGATGCAAGTACACTCTGGCGGGTTCGCACCCGCGCCGGGTGCCCTGCTGCGACCTACATGACCGCCACCGAAACCGGCCCCAGCGGCGAGGCGCCACGTCCGCCCCCGCGTCGCAGCATCTATCTGCTGCCCAACCTGTTCACCACCG
>JBIJCA010000323.1:0-4589 GCA_044344935.1 Aquimonas sp.
CGCGTCCAACGGCGACTTCACCAGCGCGGCCATCGCGGTGTTCGTGGCCGGGCTGCTTGATGGCCTCGACGGCCGCATCGCGCGAATGACCAACACCCAGAGCGAGTTCGGCGTGCAGTACGACTCGCTGGCGGATCTGGTCAGCTTCGGCATGGCGCCGGCCCTGGTGATGTACCACTGGTCGCTGTCGAACCTGGTCTACCACGGCCCGGTCTGGGGCAAGATCGGCTGGGCCGTGGCCTTTCTGTACGCGGCTTGCGCGGCGCTGCGGCTGGCCCGCTTCAACACCCAGGTCGGTGTGGTCGACAAGCGCTATTTCATTGGTCTTGCCAGCCCGGCGGCGGCCGGGGCGCTGATGGCCTTCGTCTGGACGGCCACCAAGTTCGGCTACGGCGGCGCGGACCTCGAGTACGCGGCGCTGGCGGTGACGGTGCTCGCCGCCCTGCTGATGGTCAGCCGCATCCGCTACCACAGCGGCAAAGCTCTGCCGTTCGGTGAGCGCGTGCCGTTCGTGGTGATGCTGGGCGCGCTGGGCCTGTTCGTGGCGCTGGCGGTGGCGCCGGACCGCGTGCTGCTGGCGGTGTTCTGGCTGTATGCGCTGTCCGGCCCGGTGGCCTGGGCCTTCGGCAGACTTCGGCGCCGCAGCGTGTGAGCGCGGCGGCTGTCCCCGCTGCGGCGAGCGAGCAGCGCCTGCTGGCGCGGCTGGCCGATCTGTCGCAGCGGCTGGCGGTGTCGATCGATCTGGAGGAAACCCTCGCCCAGGTCGCCTGCATCATCGCCGAGTCGATGGATGCCGAAGCCTCGGCGGTGTTCCTCATCGACGATGCCCAGCAGCGGATCGTCTGCCGCGCCTGCCACGGCCCGGTCGACATCCGCGGCCTCAGCCTCAGGCTGGACCAGGGACTGGTTGGCCGCGCCATCGGCCGGCGTCAGTGCGAGATCGTGCGCGATGCCTCTGCCGATCCGGACTTCGCGGGCAAGCCGCTCGCCAACAGCAGCGGCTTTGTCACCCGCAGCGTGTTGACCGCACCCATCATGACCACCGAGGGCGTGATCGGCGCGCTGCAGGTGCTGAACCGGCGCAACGGATCACCTTTTGAAGACAGCGACGCCGACGCCCTGCGCCTGCTGGCGGCGCCGACCGCGCTCGCACTGAACCATGCGCGGCTGGCGGAAGTGGTGCTGAACCAGAACCGGATCCAGCGCGAGCTGACCATGGCGCGGCGTCTGCAGCGCTCGCTGCTGCCCAAGCGCCGTCGCGGCGGCTTTCCGCTGCGCGCGCTGAACTTTCCCGCACGCGAGATCTCCGGCGATTTCTACGATTTCTTCGAACTGCCGGACGGGCGCATCGCGTTCACGGTTGGCGATGTCGCCGGCAAGGGCCTGGACGCCTCGTTCCTGATGGTCCGCTGCGCCAGCCTGCTGCGCTGGGCCGGCAAGGAGGGTCTGTCGCCGGGCGAGTGGCTGGCGCGCGCCAACAACGAGCTGCTGGAAGCGATTGCCGCCGGCATGTTCGTGTGCGCGGTGGCGGGCTACTACGACCCCTGGCGTCAGCGGGCGGTGTGGGCCAACGCTGGCTTTCCGCCGCTGCTGCGCGTCGATCGCGCCGGCTGCTTCGCGCGCTTCGAGGCCGAAGGGCCACCCTTGGGCATCCTGCCGGGCATGCAGTATCCCGAGCAGCAGACCACCCTCGACGGCGCCGCGCTGTATCTGTTCTCCGACGGCATGACAGATGTGCGCGGCGACGACGGCGAGGTGCTCGGCGTCGACGGCGTGCAGACCGCAGTCGCTGAAATGCGCCTGCTGCCGCCGGAGACGCGCCTGCGTGCGCTGGTGCGGCGCCTGCGGCGGATGACCGTCACCGATGACACCACCCTGATGGTGGTGGAGGGCGAGTCAACCGCCCTGCTGCGCATGGAGTTCCCGGCCGAGGCGAACCACCTGATGCCGATGCGGCACGCCGCCGACGCGGTGCTGGAACAGCAGGGCCTGGATGCCGAGCTGCGTGCGTCGCTGGTGCTGGCGCTGGACGAAGCCTGCGCCAACGTGATCCGTCATGCTTTCAGCGGCGGCTGCGGCAATGGTCGCATCGAGCTGCTCATCCGCCGCGAGGGCGATGAGCTGCAGTTCGTACTGAGCGACACCGCCGCCTGTGTCGACGTGTCGCGGATCAAGCCGCGCGATATCGATGAATGTCGTCCCGGCGGGCTCGGCCTGTGCTTCATCGACGCGCTGATGGATGACTGGAAGCTCACCCCGCTCGCCGGCGGCGGCAATCGCCTGTCGATGATGCGACGCCTGGATTCGCCGCGCGAGCCCGTAGCCGAACACAGCCCACCTGCCCACCCCGCTGGAACTACTCACGCATGAACGACTGTCAGACCCTGACTGAAGCCGGCCACACCGTGGTGCGCCTCGCCGGCGAAGTCGACCTCAGCTGGTCGGCGCAGGTGCGCCAGGCTGTGCTGGCGGCGCTTGGCAGCGGCGGTCCGGTGGCGGTCGATCTGGCCGCGGTCCGCTACATCGACAGCTCGGGCATCGCCGCCCTGGTCGAAGGCTTCCAGAACGCGCGCGGTCGCGGCCAGCGCTTCGTGCTGGTCGCCGTCAGCGCGCCGGTCAAGGCGGTGCTCAAGCTGGCCCGGCTGGATCGCGTGTTCGAGCTTGTGGAATCGCTGGAGGGCGGCGCCCCGGCATGAGCGCCGTCATCCCCCTGCTCGAACGCGTCGGCCGCAGCAGCGTGCAGGTGCTGGGCGAGCTCGGCTACGCGGCCATGCTGTTCGTCGAGAGCCTGTACTTCATCGGTGCGGGCTGGCGCCACGGGCAGCCGGTGCGGCCGCGCATGGTGGCCGAGCAGATGCGCCAGATCGGCGTCGATGCGCTGCCGATCATCAGTCTGCTGTCGCTGACCATCGGCGTGATGCTCGGCATCCAGTTCATCGCTGCGCTCGGCGAGTTCGGCGCCGAGAGCCAGGTCATCATCGCCACCGCCAAATCTATCACCCGCGAGTTCGGCGCCCTGATCACCGCCATCGTCGTCGCAGGCCGCACCGGTTCGGCGCTGGCCGCGCGACTGGGCTCGATGGTGGTTTCGCAGGAAGTCGATGCGCTCGCCGTCACCGGCATCGATCCGGTGCGCTACCTGGTCGCGCCTGCCCTGCTGGCGATGCTGGTGATGATGCCGGTGCTCACGATCTTCGCGAATCTGGTCGCGCTGACCGGCGCCGGCCTGTACGCGTCGGGCCCGCTCGACATGGGCGTCGGCGACTGCAGCGCACCCTGCAGCTGCTGGAACCGCGCGACCTCTGGGAGGGCCTGTCCAAGTCCGTGGTGTTCGCCGTGCTGATCACCCTGATCGGCACCAGCACCGGCTTCTCCGTCAGCGGCGGCGCCGAAGGCGTCGGCCGCGCCACCACGCGCGCCGTCGTGCTGTCGATCAGCGCGATCGTGGTGGCGGATATGCTTTTCTCCTTCTTCCTCAATCGATGAGAGCCGGGATTCGGGATTCGGGATTCGGGATTCGTCGAGCGAGGCTCGGCGAGCCCTTGCGTCGACACTCCGCACAGCGCGTTCAGACGGCACCCTGCGGCGCGCCCGCCCTGGCTTCTGCGAATCCCGAATCCCAAATCCCGAATCCCGGCGACTCCGCAAGGAGTCGCCCATGACAAATCCCCAATCCCCAATCCCCAATCCCGGCAGCTCGGCGACCGCCGAGCCGCTCATCGACGTCCACGGCCTGCAGGCCTACTACGGGCGTCGGCGGATCCTGCACGGCATCGATTTCCGGGTTCATCCGGGCGAGATCCGCGTGATCATGGGTGGCTCGGGCTCGGGCAAGAGCACCCTGCTGCGACATCTGCTCGGCCTGCAGAAGCCGGCGGCCGGCACAGTGCGGCTGTTCGGCACCGATATCGCCCACGCCAGCCCGGCGCAGATGCTGGCGATCCGCCGCCAGCTGGGCGTGAGCTTCCAGGGCGGCGCTCTGTTCACCTCGATGACGGTCGGCGAGAACGTCGCCCTGCCCTTGCGCGAGCACACGCGGCTGGACGAGAACACCGTCCGCATCATGAGCCGGCTGAAGCTCGAGGTCGTGAATCTGGGCGGCTTCCAGGACCTGATGCCAGGCCAGCTCTCCGGCGGCATGGTCAAGCGCGCGGCGCTGGCGCGGGCGATCGTGATGGATCCGAAGCTGCTGTTCTTCGACGAGCCCTCGGCGGGGCTGGACCCGGTGGTCTCGGCCGAACTGGACGAGCTGATCCTGCAGCTGCGCGACGCCATGCGGATGAGCATCGTGGTGGTCACCCACGAGCTGGAGTCGGCCTTCAAGATCGCCGACAGCATCACCGTGCTCGACCAGGGCAAGGTGCTGATGACCGGCAAGGTCGCCGACGTGCGCGCCTCGGAGCACCCGCGCATCCAGGACCTGCTCAACCGGCGTCCACGCGAGATCGAGGTCAATGTGGACGAGTACCTCAAGCGGCTGACCGAGGAGGAGGGATGAAGAGCTGGGATTGGGGATTCGGGATTGGGGATTGGTTACTGACGGGGCGCGCACCGCGCACCGCGACGACCGGACAAGGCGACAACAGGAC
>JBIJCA010000117.1:0-12891 GCA_044344935.1 Aquimonas sp.
CACTGCTTCAAGCCCCTCGCCCCTCGGGGGAGTGGGGTTGGGGAGTGGGGGCAGCCAGCGTCCTCAGCGCATCAAGAGCGCCACCGCTTCAAGCCCCGCCCCCTCGCGAGAGAGGGGGGGAGAGGGGGGCAGACAGCGTCCTCAGTGCATCAAGAGCGGCACCGCTTCAAGCCCCTCTCCCCTCGCGGGAGAGGGGTTGGGGAGAGGGGGAGGAAGCCGCGCCACCCCCGCCCAGCGCGATCTGCATCCTTACTTCGGCGCCAGACGAATCGCGCCATCGACCCGGATCACCGAGCCATTCATGTAGCTGT
The DNA here is from genome assembly GCA_044344935.1 of Aquimonas sp. GTDB lineage: Bacteria > Pseudomonadota > Gammaproteobacteria > Xanthomonadales > Xanthomonadaceae > Aquimonas. The sequence goes on from JBIJCA010000117.1 coordinate 312, forward strand.
TCTGCAGAACAAACGCGACTGCATCCGCGAACTCATCCGGCCGTCCCAGCCGCGAGGGGAAGGGCACCTGCGCGCACAGCGAGGCATAGACCTGCTCCGGCATGCCATCGACCATCGGCGTGTGGAACACACCCGGCGCCACCGTCATCACGCGGATGCCGACTCGCGCGAATTCGCGCGCCATCGGCAGGGTCATGCCGACCACACCGCCCTTGCTGGCCGAGTACGCGGCCTGGCCGATCTGACCCTCGTAGGCCGCAATCGACGCCGTATTGATGATCACCCCACGCTCGCCTTCGGTGTTCGGCTCGTTCGCCTGCATCAGTGCGGCGGCAGCCTTGGCCACGTTGAAGCTGCCGATCAGGTTGACCCGCACCGTGGTCTCGAACTGCGACAGCGGCATCGGGCCGTCCTTGCCCAGCACCCGTCCCGCACCGAGGATGCCCGCGCAGCTGATCGCCGCATTCAAGCCGCCCAGCGCCTCGCGCGCCGCCGCCACCTGCGCGCTGATCTCGGCTTCGTTGCTGACATCGGCACGGAAGAAATGTGCACCCAGCTCAGCCGCCGCGGCCTGCCCGCGCTCCTCGCTGAGATCGAACAGCGCGAGCTTCGCGCCCTTGCCGGCCAGATGCCGCGCGGCGGCCAGGCCCAGACCACTGGCACCTCCGGTAACGATGGCGCGGACTTCGTTGAGCTGCATGGGGGATCCTTGCGGGGGTTGGAGAAGGGTGGGGATTGTAGGCGGGGTGAGGGGCGCGAGGCTTTCTTGGTAACCGGCGTAGCGCCCATGTCGGAGTTTCTGGATGATCTGGACGGCGCGGGCGCTACAGCTGCTGGCTGAAGTCCGCGGGCAGACGGTTCCTTCTTCAATGATTCCATCGGAGTACTCAATGGGTAGCTTCAGCATCTGGCACTACACAGTCGTCCTTGTCGTACTGATCCCCGTGCTTCTGGTTGCGCTGGTCGTCTGGCTGACGGCGCGTTCCTCGCGGGCGCGCCAAGAGGCTGGGCCTTCTTCCGGGACAAGCACGAAGGGCGTCAGCGGTGTCCTCGATGTTGATGTCGAGAGCCGACTTGCTCGATTGGGTGAACTGCGCGCGCAAGGCCAGATCACGGACGATGAGTACGCACGGCAGCGCGCGGTGATCATCGCCAGCATCTAGTGCAGTGAATCGCACTTGAGCGAACGTATCTGCGGCGTCTTTGCGTGGCTGGCGGCGCTGCGCCTCCTCGCCAGAGCGCTGCCATGACTCGTCGTCACGCTGTGCCAGCCACGCCAATCCACTCGCAGCTACTGACCGTAAGGTACGAATCACTTCACCAGGTGCTGCAGGCTTCGCCTGGGCAACGCGGCCGACCTGCCACAGATCAAGGACACACCATGTCTCACGGATGGATGCAGCGCGCTCTGCGCTACGGATGGGTGCTGGGCCTCGTCGCCGTGCTCGCCCACCTGGGCTGGGAACTCGCACACGGCGGCATTCGCAGCCATCACCTGCTGGCCCAGCCGGAGTTGCCTTCGTTCTCGAATGCGTGGGGGCTGCTGACGCTGCCCTTGCTCGGCTGGTTGGCCTCGTGGGTGGTCACTCGACGTGCGGCCGGTGTGCCCGGCGCTGCAGGCCTTGCCGTGTTCGCGTTTCTGGGCGCGCTGCTGGTGGGCCTCGCCTTGTCGTCCAGCTTCGCGCTGGGCTTCGACGCGGCGACGTCGGTCATCTTCTTCGCTGCGTTGGCCGCCGGTCTGGTGGTTCGCAGCTATCGGGCCGAGTGCGTGTTTGGTTTCGTGCTGGGCATGCTGGTCGTGTTTGGCGGGGTGCTGCCTGTGCTGATTGCGTCGGTGGCGGCCGCGCTGTCGGCACTTTTCCACTTCGTTATCTGGCCGGCGTGCGCATGGATGTGGCGAACGCTGCGCGGGGCGCCTGCTCGCTGATGGGTTGGGCGCGGCACATAGCGTGCCTGCGGCGCGGCGGAGGCGCCCACTCGCCCGCGTGGCGTCTCCCGCGCAGCGCGCGGCCCACGTAAGGTTCGCGTGCCCCCGATCGCGCGGCTGGATGGCGGCCACGAGTCCTGGTCCGGCTGAACCTGAGAAACGCGGCGGGACTGGAGCCCGGCGCCGTGCCCCGGATGCGTGGCACCCGGCGGTCGAGTGCCTTTCTCACGCACAACTGCCGCCGACAGCGCAGTCAGGTGAACATTTGCAACGCCGGTCGGCGTATGCTCGCCGGCATCCCGTCCCTGATCTCCCATGGCCATTCCCACGCCTACGCCCGATCTCTCGCCAGACGAGTTGTCCGAGCTGCTGACGGCCTATATGCCCGACATTCCGGGCTATCGCGTGCTGCGGCGGCTGGGGCAGGGCGGCATGTCCTACGTCTATCTCGGCGTGCAGGAATCGCTGGACCGGCAGGTGGCGATCAAGGTCATCGCGCCGACCGCGCTGAAGGACGAGATCAGCAAGCTGCGTTTCGAGCGCGAGGCGCGCACCATCGCCAAGCTGCAGCACCCGGCCATCGTCAGCATCCATGATGTCGGCCGCAGCGAGCTCGGCCTGCTGTACTTCGTCATGCCCTATCTGCCGCGCGGGCATCTGGGCGAACGTGACCTGCGCGAGGACGAGCCGCGTCTGCTGGCGATCCTGCGCGCCCTGCTGTGGGCCTTGGACTACGCCCATGAGCGCGGCATCGTGCATCGCGACATCAAGTCCGAGAACGTGCTGTTCGACAACGTCGATCGTCCGCTGCTGACGGACTTCGGGATCGCCATGCACCGCTCGGACCGCAATCGCGTCACCGACGGCGGTTTCGCGCTCGGCAGCGCGACCCATATGGCGCCGGAGCAGGCCCGCGGCGAGCGGGTCGATGCCCGCGCCGACCTCTACAGCATCGGCGTGCTGGCCTTCGAAAAGCTCGTCGGCGAGCTGCCCTTCCAGGCCGATGGCCCGCTGCCGATGGCGGTGCGTCATGCGGTGGATCCGGTGCCGCGCCTGCCTCCAGCGAAGGCGCACTGGCAGGCATTCATCGATCGCGCGATGGCGAAGTCGCCGGACGCGCGCTTCGCCAGCGCACGCGACATGATGGCCGCGCTCGACGTCATCGAGCGCGCGCGCGCAGCGGCGGCAGTCCCGGCGCCCGCGGCAGAGCCCGAAACCGCGCAAGCGGCTGCCGGGCGCCGCGGCCACAGACGCGGCATCAACCCGGTGTTCGTGGCCGGCGCAGCTTTCGTGGTGTTGGCGCTGGCGCTGGTGGTGGCGATACAGGCATGGACGCTGCGCGACCCGGGAGCGGCGTCGCCGAAGACCCAGGGCGAGGTGGTCGACAGCGCCAGCGCGATGAGCGCGGCGGCGCCGATCCCGGCTCCAGTTCCGCCAGCGGTCGCCGCGCTAGCGGACAGCGCAAGCGCCGATTCGACGCTGATGAACGAGGGCGCCGACTCTGAAGGCAGGGTGGCGCCTTTGGATCCCACGGGCGCAGGGCCAGCCGCGTTGGTCGATGCGGCCGAGCTCGAAGCAGCAGCGGCAGCGGCGGCCGCTGAAGCGGCGGCCTTGGCCGAAGAGGCCGCACTGCCACCCGGCGAGCGCGCGCTGCGTGCCGCCGCACGCCAGATCACGCGACAGCGCCTGACCCAGCCGCCCGGCGACAACGCCCTGGAGTCACTGCTGCGGGCCCAGGACTCCGCGGTCGACGCCGACCGGCTTGCGCGGCTTGGCGAAGCCTGGCTGCAAGCCGCTCAGCCGCATATTGCCGCCGCCTTCGCCGGCACCGGCGAGCCCCCGGAGCGGCGCCTGCATCTCGCCGCGACCGAGCTTTCCACGCGCCTGCAGCTGCGCGAGGGCGACGCATGGCGGGGCATCGAGCAGATCGCCGTCGACTGGCTGCGAACGCGGCTGCGCATGGCGCTGAAGGCCGAGGACCTCGATCAGCTGCGCGCTTACAAGGCCGAGGCCGCGCCGCTGGGCGTCCGCGCCGGGGCGCTCGAACCGGAGTGGTCGCAGGGCATTGTGCGTGCGCGTGTCGGCGATCGGCTCGCCGACGCCATGCCGATGCAGCTGCTGCGCGTGCCGGCAGATGCGCGGACTGGGCTGGCCACGATGCCGGGCCCGGTCAGCCGCGCCGACTACGCGCGCTTCGTCGAAGCCACTGGCCGCGCCGATGCCAACTGCCGCGTGCGCTCTGCCACTTTCAATCTGCGCAAGCGCCGCTGGAATGCGCCGGGCTTCGAGCAGGCCGCGTCGCAGCCGGTGGTGTGCGTGAGCCTCGCCGATGCGAACGCTTACGCGGAGTGGTTGGGCCAGCGCGAGGGCCAGCCCTATCGCCTGGCCAGTGAGCAGGAGTGGCGCGTGCATCTGGCCAGCGCCGCTGCGGCCTGCGAAGCGGAGCCTGCAAGCTGCGCCTCCACCCGCCATGTGCGCGAATGGCCGGCCTCCTGCGGCCCGGGCTGCGAACGCCAGCCCGTGCTCGGTTTCGGCTGGCGCGAGGCCGGCGCCGATCGCGACGCGCGCGCACCCACGGTCGAGCCACAGCATGGCTATGACGACGTGGGTTTCCGTCTGGTGCGCGATGTCACGCGTGCCGAGCTGGAGCAGCGCTGAGGCCGGGCGCTGCTGTGCAGCTTGGCGCGGCGTCAAACCGAGGCCAGCATCGAGCCCGCACCGCCCACCCAATGCGGGTCGTGATGGCGGATTCCCATAGGGTGGGCCCCGGCCCACCGTGAGCCTGACCCCGGCCCCGTCCATCCTCTTCGACGATCCGTCGCGCGCGACCGCGCCAATTGGAAAGCCCCGGACCGGGTCGAGCCTCAACGCCACGGTGGGCCAGGGCCCACCCTATGGGTCGTGGTGGATTCCGAAAGGGTCGGCCCTGGTCCACCATGAGCCTCATACCGGCCACGGTCCTCGTTTCAGCGGTCCCTTGGGGCGCGCGCGTCGATCGAGAAGCGGCGGATCGGGGCGAGCTTCCAGGAGAATCGAGAAGCCGCGAACCGGGGCAAGCCTCCACGCGAGGGTGGTTCAGGGTCCACCCTGTCCAGTGCATTCGCGATACGTCTCGGGCTTGAATCCCCGTATTGACCGAATGGAACGCATCGACCGAATCCCTGCTGCGAGGCGGCAGGCGTGTCCCTGAGGCCCCGGGCGGCAGGCTCAGTCGATCGGTTCGACCGTCGGCAGCAGCAGTCGGCTTGGGTACCTGCGGTCGTGATGCAGGCGCACGGTGGCGGTGCGCGCGTCCTCCATGCGCTCGAAGCCGATGCGTCCGCCGGTGTGCAGGTTCTTCTGCAGGTCGGGCGTGTCGACCGGCCCGATCACCAGACGCAGCCGGCTGCCGGCTTCCAGCCGTCGGCACGTCCACCAGAAGCGATCGAAGTTCCAAGGTTCGATCCGACCGGGCTGCGCGAGTCGTTCTTCGCTGAAGCTTTCGCGAAAGCGGGCGCGCAGGTAGTCGCGGCCGAGCCAGCGGACCGTCTGCTTCGCGTCCACTTCGAACAGCTCGACGTGCACGTCGGTGTCGGGCACATCGATCTCGATGTGGGCCTGGAAGCGGATCTGGCCGCAGACCGTCCGCGCTGAAGGCAGCGGCGCACTGTGGAAGAACAGCTGGTTCGGCCGGCCTGCGCCCGCATGGCCCGCATAGGTGTCGGGCCCGCTGGTCAGAACCGGCTCGCCGCCGTGCACGACTTTTGGATCGAAGCGGTAGCTGCTGGGCGTGGCGCGCGCGGGCGGCGCGGCCCCAAGGCGCCCGCTGTGGAATACCGATGTCGCTTCCGCGCCATCGGGGTCGAGATACAGCGCCCAGGTGTGTGCCGCGATGTCCTGCAGCGTGTCCGCATGGCGCCACTCCTCGGCGCCCATCACGTAGTAGTTGACCCTGCCGGCGAGAGCGGCGGGGCGCTCGGCGCCGCGCAACACGTGCTTGAACCAGGCGATGTGGAGTGCGTCGATGTCGAGCGCGGCGGCTTCGGCGAATTCGAGGCCGCCGACCGTCCGGGTCGGCGTGCGCGTGCCCGCGTGGTTCCAGGGGCCGATCAGCAGCCAGTGGCGAGCCGCGATGTCCGCGCTGGCGTGGCGCAGGTGCTCCTCGTAGTAGCGCAGCGTGCCCTCCTGATCGCCGTCGAAGTAGCCGGTGATGCTGAGCAGCGGCGGCTGCATGCGCGCGTAGTCTTCGGCACTCGGACTGAGGCTCTGCCAATGGCTGTCGAAGGCCGGGTGCGCCAGCCAGCGTTCGAACCGCGCCTGCGGCGCGCCGCTGATCCGCGCGAGCTCGCTGAAGGGCAGCTCGCCGCGATGAATCCGTTCGTACTTGCCCCGCCAGTACGGGACGTCACCGAACACCTGCGCATTGCTCGCGCGACCGTCGGTAAAGGCCAGCCACTGAGCCATGTAGCTCAGAAAAATCCCGCGCGGCTGCGGGAAGTCCCAGCCCGGGTAGACCGATGCGGTCGGTGCGGCCGCCATCAGCGCCGGAGGCTGCTCGGCCAGCATCTGCCACTGCGTCATGCCGCGATAGGAGCCACCCATGCTCGCCACGCGGCCGTCGGACCAGGGCTGCGCAGCCAGCCAGGCCACGGCATCGGCGCCATCGGGGCCGCTGTCCTCCAGCGGAACGTAGTCACCACCGGAGACGCCGCGTCCGCGACGGTCGAGGCTGGCATAGGCGAAGCCGGCCGCAACGAACTTCTGCGCGCGCAGATGGGTTTCGTCGGACAGATAGGGCGTGTGCTGCAGCACCACCGGCACCCGCTCGCCGGTGTCCGGACGCCAGAGTCGAAGGGCAAGCTCGACGCCGTCGCGGGCCTTGAACCTGACGTCCGCCTGGAACACGGTCTCGGGGGTCGCTGCTCGTATGGGGGGCGGGGCTGGCTGGGCGGCCGCTGGGCGCGGGCCGGGCATGCCCACCAGCAGGCCCAGAAGCAGCGCCAGCCAGCGGCCGCGCACGTTGAACGGGCTCGTTTCGAAGGCGCGCATGCGAAAGCTCCGGCAGATTTTGAAACACAGTAACACTCGATTCGGAGGGATCGACAGTGTGTACGCAGGCAGCCACGCCTGGTCTGCGATGTGCGGCCGCGCGGGGTGAGCCTCCTAACGAATCGGAAAGCGACGGACCGGGGCGGGCCGCCAGGCAACATCGAGAAGTCGCTGAGTGGGGCGAGCCTCCACGCCATGGTGGGCCAGGGCCCACCCTATGGGCTCGTGGTGGAGGATTCCAATGGGGTGGGCCCCGGCCAAGCCTGAGCCCGCAGTGGCCTCGGTCATCGTCTTCGGCGGTCCGTTGCGCATGACCGCGTTGATCCGGGGGCGTGGCGCCAACGCGCTGGACATGCCGGGCACAGATCCGGAGCGGCTACACCAGCGCCCAATCGAGCGCGGCCTCAACGTGCAGCGCCGCCGTGTCGAACAGCGGCGCGGCGACGTCCTCAGGCTTGAGCAGCAGACCGATCTCGGTGCAGCCGAGGATCACGCCTTCGCAGCCGGCATCCAGCAGGCGCGCGCAGGCGTCCCGATACAGCGCACGCGAGGCATTTTCGATGCGACCGATGCACAGCTCATCGAAGATCACCCGATCGATCTCGGCGTGCGTCGCCTCATCCGGCACGTCGACGCCGAGCCCGAAGCGTTCCTGCAGTCGCTCGCGGTAGAAGCTCTCGCGCATGGTGAAGCGGGTGCCGAGCAGGGCCACGCGCGTGATGCCCGCAGCAAGGACGGCGGCGCCGGTGGCGTCGGCGATGTGCAGCAGCGGAATCGCGCAGCGCGCTTCGATGGCCGGCGCGATCTTGTGCATGGTGTTGGTACACAGCAGCAGGCCTTCGGCGCCGGCGCGCTGCAGCCCCAGTGCCGACTCGGCCAGCACTTCGCCGGCGCGGGTCCAGTCGCCGGCGCGCTGAAGGGCTTCGATGCCGGCAAAGTCGACGCTGTGCAGCAGCAGCTCGGCCGAATGCAGGCCGCCCAGCCGCGCGCGCACGCCCTCGTTGAGCGCGCGGTAGTAGAGCGCGGTGGACTCCCAGCTCATGCCGCCGATCAGGCCGAGTCTGCGCATGCGGTGTGTCTCGTCGTGGCGTGGGTCGGGCAGTGTGCCGCAGGCCCGGGGGCGCCGGAGCGCTGCGCTCCGCACGGCCCCTCATCCGGCGCTGCGCGCCACCTTCTCCCGTGGGGAGAAGGGCAGCAGTCACCCGCACGGAACAAGGGACTGCTATCGGCATCGCAAAGCCCAAAGCCCAAAGCCCAAAGCCCAAAGCCCAAAGCCCAAAGCCCAAAGCCCAAAGCCCAAAACCCAAAACCCAAAACCCAAAACCCAAAACCCAAAGCCCAAAGCCCAAAGCCCAAAGCCCAAAGCCCAAAGCCCAATTCGATCGGCGCCGTTTGCAATGCTGACGCCACCGACAGCCCCTGCTTCGTCGCCCCCGCGCAGGCGGGGGCCCAGCCGCAAGGATGAGGGGCCGTGAATCCTTGCGGGTGCGCTTTGCCATCCACGTGCAAGCCAGAGTTGCCGGCGCCGCGCAGCGCCAGGTCCGCCAGGGCGGTACTCCTCCTGCACCGCGCGTTAGCCTAGAGGCCCGCCTCACGCCGAGCCTTCCATGTGCGGTCGCTACACCAACGCCACCACTTGGGCCGAGGTCCACGCCGCTTCGACGCCGCTGCCAGTGCTCGCGCCCGCGGAGACACCCGGCATCGAATTGAACATCGCGCCGACCGCGCTCGCCTGGGTGCTGCGGCCCGATGCCGAGGGCGCCCTGCGCGCTGCACGCCTGCGCTGGGGCCTGGTGCCGGCCTGGTCGGACACGCCCTCGACGAGGTTCTCGGCCTTCAATGCGCGCGTCGAAAGCGTGGCCGAGAAGCCGGTGTTCCGCGGCGCCTTCCGCGCGCGCCGCTGCCTGGTGCCGGCTTCGGGCTGGTACGAGTGGCGCGAGGAGGCCGGACGCAAGATCCCGCATCTGTTCGAGCCCGCCGCGGGCGGTGCCCTGCTGTTCGCCGGCCTGTGGGAGCGCTGGCAGCGCGGCGATGAGGCGGTCGAGAGCTTCAAGATTCTGACCACCGAAGCGCGCGGACAGGTCGCCGAGGTGCATGACCGCATGCCGGTGCTGGTCGCGCACGAAGACGCGCGGCAGTGGCTGGATCTGTCCCTGCTCGAAGCCGAAGCCTTCGCGCTGTCGCTGCAGACGCCTGTGCTGAAGGTCGAGCGCGGGTGCGCGCCGCCGGCCTCGCCACGCGGGCCGCGTTCGTCCCCCGCGCCTGAGCAACCCGGTCTGTTCTGACCCTCGTCGCGTCGACGGAGCGCTTGCAGCCGGCCACCACCTGCACCACCATCCGCGCCCCGCTTCACTGCGTCCCGCGTCCCAAGGAAATCGCCATGTTCCGCATCGGCACCGGCTACGACGTCCACGCCTTCGGCCCCGGCGACTTCGTCACCCTCGGCGGCGTGCGCATTCCGCACGGCCGCGGCATCGTTGCCCACTCCGATGGCGATGTGCTGATCCATGCCCTCTGCGATGCCCTGCTGGGTGCGCTGGCGCTGGGCGATATCGGCAAGCATTTCCCGCCCTCGGACGATCGCTGGAAAGGCGCGGACAGCCGCGACTTGCTGCGCGCCGTGCTGGCGATGCTGAAGGCGCGCGGCTGGGCGGTGGTGAATATCGACAGCGTCGTCGTCTGCGAGCGGCCCAGGCTGCTGCCGCACATCGAGGCTATGCGCGCGATTCTTGCGGCGGATCTTGAGATCGACGGCGACGCCGTCAGCGTCAAGGCCACCACCAGCGAGAAGCTGGGCTTTACCGGCCGCGAGGAAGGCATCGCCGCCCAAGCTGTGGCCCTGCTGCAGAAGGTCGGCGCATGAGCGCGGTGCCGGAGCGTCCGCGCGCGCTGGGTGAGGCCGTGCTGACGGCACGCATCCGCGAGCAGCCCGAGGATTTCCGCGTCGATGAGGTGTTGGGCTTCGCCCCGGGCGGCGGCGGTGAGCACCTGTTCGTCTGTGTCGAAAAGCGTCAGGCCAACACCGGTTGGATCGCCAAGCAGCTCGCCAAGTGGGCGGGCATCGCGCCGATGGGCGTGGGCTATGCGGGGCTGAAGGATCGCCATGCGGTGACCCGCCAGTGGTTCAGCCTGCACCTGCCCAAGCGGATCGCCCCGGCGACGCCGTTTGCCGACGCGGAAGCCGTGCTGATCGAGCAGATCTGGCACAACCGCAAGCTGCCGCGCGGCGCGCTGAAAGGCAATCGCTTCCACCTGCGCCTGCGCGGGGTCGACGGCGTCCGCGAGGCCATCGAGCAGCGCCTTGCCGACATCGCCGCGCGCGGCGTGCCGAACTACTTCGGCGCACAGCGCTTCGGTCGCGACGGCCGCAACCTCCAGGCGGCCGAGGCGATGTTCGCGGGGCGTCGCGTCGATCGCGAGGAGCGCTCGATCCTGCTCTCGTCCGCGCGCTCGGCGATCTTCAACGCCGTGCTCGGTGCGCGCGTGCAGCGCGGTGACTGGGACCAGCTGGCCGAGGGCGAGGTCTGCATGCTCGACGGCAGCCACAGCGTGTTCGGGCCCGAGCCGATCACGCCCGAGCTGGTCGCGCGCGCGCAGGGAATCGACATTCATCCGACCGGGCCGCTGTGGGGCACCGGTGCCTTGCGCTGCGCGGGGGATATCGCGGCTGTGGAAACCGCCTGCGCCGCGCAGTTTGAGGCGTTGCGTGCGGGCCTGGAGTCGATCGATCTCAAGCAGGAGCGTCGCGCGCTGCGGCTGCCGGTGCGGGAGCTGGTGTGGCGCTTCGAGGATGACGTGACCTTGCGGATCGAGTTCTTCCTGCCGGCGGGTGCATTCGCGACCAGCGTGCTGGAAGCGCTGGGCGAGATCACGGATGCCGCGGGGCGGGGTGGGGAGTAGTCGCGACGGCCGAACCTCACCGAGGCGCGCGATCAAGGACGCGCAAGGGGTTCTCGGCGGACCGTCGCGGGTTGTTGCTGTGGCCTGGACCGAGGCGATGTTCGGGCTCCGGTGGGTCGAGACCCACCCCATGGCTGCCCGACCCACCCAAACGCCACCACTCCGTACGACCGAGAGGGTCGGTGTTTACCCACCCAAACGCCACCACCGCAGACGACCCATAGGGTGGGTCTTGAACCACCAAAGCCTGACGCTCGCTGCAGCGCACGTTCGGCCCGGAGCGGTGACTCCAGGCCGCCGGCCTGATGCGCACCTCACGCGGCGCTCTGGTGCAAGCCGACGGCAAGCTGCTGGTGGTTCGTCCGCATCGAGGTCAGCACGGCAGCGTAGTCGCCGGCTTCGATCGACAACGCGGTGGTGCGGCTGACTCCCAAGGGCAGTCTCTTCAGCCGATCCGGATTCGGCGGCGTCAACTGCTTCAACTCCAGCCTTGTCGACGGCCAATTCGGCCCGGCCAGCGTGCCCGCTCTGTGCGCGCAGCTGGGCAGCGATGGCCGCTGTGCGGTGCTGTTCGGGCGCGCGGGTTTGGCCCGGCTGTGGCGCCCGCTGTTGATGACGGTGAACCTCGACGGCCGGTTCGCCGACGGCTTCGAAGAGGCCGCGTTGCTAAGGCGTGATCCCTGGGCGGGGTGTTCTCCGTATGCAGGCGCATTCCCAATCCAACCGGTCCCCAGGAGCTCCACCGTGTTCATTTCACCGCGCACCGCCCTGCACGCTGCGGCTGCCCTCTGTTTCGGCCTTGCCAGTCTGCCGACGCAGGCCGACGGCGAACTCGACCGCAGCTACGGCATCGACGGCCGAACGGTCGTCGGCTTCATCGAGTCCGACAGCGTGCAGCTGCGCGCGCTCGCCCGCTCGCCCTCGGGCCTGCGCTGGATGTTCGGCGATGACAGCGCCGACCGCCGTCAGCTCTACATCAGCCGCAGCCTGGCCAACGGCAGCCCGGACCCGGCTTTCGGCGCGAACGGCAGCGGCCAACGGCGCACCGCGCTGCCGGCCAACCTGATTCCGCAGACCGAGGCTTGGGCGGTTGAAGGTGCGCTGGTGCAGGCCGACGGCAAGCCGCTGGTATTCGGCGGTTTGCGCCCCGTCAACGGCGAGACCGGCGCGTTTCCGGGACTGGTCTGCCGCTTGGCGGTGGCCGGCAATCTCGATGCCGGCTTCAGCGGCGGCTGCGCGCAGCTGCGCAGCTTTCTCGGCAGCGAGGAAACCTGTCTGGTCGCCGATGTCGCCGAGGCGGCCGATGGCAAGTTCGTCGTGATCGGCAACTGTGTCGGGCCGGGGTTCGCGGCGCGCCCGTTCCTCACCCGATTGCTCGCCAATGGCAGCATCGATTTCGAGTTCGGCGCCGGCACGGGGCTGGTCACGCCGCTGATTCCCGAGGTGCTGCCGATCGGTCAGCACTTCAGCGCGGTGGCAGTGCGTCCGGATGGTCTCATCCTGGTGGCCGCGCATTTCGCCACTGCCGCCGGCGCTCGCGAAGACCGCGACGTCGGCCTGCTGCAGTTCGACGGCGGCGGCAGCCTGGACCCGCAGTTCGGCAGCGGCGGATTGAGCCTGCTGAATGAAACCCTGGACACCCATGAATTCGCGCGCGACGTGGTGCTGCGCGCTGACGGCCGCGCCCTGCTGCTGGCGCAGCGCGAGGTGCTTGCTCTGGGCGAC
>JBIJCA010000386.1:0-3483 GCA_044344935.1 Aquimonas sp.
GTCAGAGCCGGAATGCGGTTCGGTCAAAGCATAGGCCCCAATCGCTTCGCCGCTGGCGATCGGAGTGACGTACTTGTGCTTCTGCGCCTCGCTGCCGTTCTTCAGCAGGCCGTTGCAGTACAGCGTGTTGTTGACCGAGACGATCGTGGAGTGCGCGCAGTCGGCGTAGGCGATCTCGAACATCGCCAAGGTGTAGCCGATGGAATCCAGTCCTGCACCGCCGTACTCCGGCGGGACCTCGATGCCCATCAGGCCGTTCTCGCCGAGCACGCGGATGTTCTCCAGCGGGAACTCACCGCTGTGGTCGAACTGCGCGGCGGTGGGCGCGATGCGCTCCTGCGCGATTCGTCGCGCAACATCGCGGATCATCAGCTGCTCTTCGGTGAAGTTGAAGTCCATGGGGGCTCCTGGGCGTGAGGCGAAATTTCAAACGGTCGATTGAAAGCGTTGCGAGTTTAACCCGGTTCAGGCGGCCGCCGGATCAAGACCGTCTTGACGTCCGACGCGACAGCCGACTCGTGCCTGCGGGCAACCGCTGCGCCGCAGCCTGCGAGAACACCCCGCCCCGGTTCGATTGAGACAAGCCGCGGCTTCGCTCAACTTGACGCATCCCCAGCCCCTGCCTACCCTGCTTCATCTTTGAATTCGGATGAAGCGATACCCATGGATCTCAACGCCTGGTCGGCCTGTCTGCGCGTGCTGGCGGATGCCACCCGGGTCCGCCTGCTGGCCCTGCTGGAGCGCGAAGAGCTCACCGTGGCCGAGCTCGCGTCCATCACCATGCTGGCGCAGCCGCGTGTCTCCACCCATCTGGCCAAGCTGAAAGAGGCCGAACTGGTGCTGGACCGGCGCGCTGGCGTGTCCGCCTACTACCGGTTCAACGAGGCCCTGGCACCGGCGGAACGCGCTCTGTGGGACACGCTGCGCAGCGGCGCCGACGACCCGCTGCTGCGGCAGGACGCCGAACGCCTGCCGGAGGTTCTGGCACTGCGGGCGGCAGAAGAGAATTGGGCCGACAGCGTCGCCGGCGACATGGAGCGCCACTACTCGCCCGGCCGCACCTGGGAGGCACTGGCGCGTTCCGCGCTGCCGCTGATGCGCCCGGGCAAGGTGCTCGATATCGCGTCCGGTGACGGCGTTCTTGCCGAACTGGTGGCCCCGCATGCCGATCGCTACATCTGCCTCGACGCCAGTGCGCGCGTGGTCAGCGCCGCCACCGAACGGCTTTCGCGCCACGCCAACGTGGAAGTTGTGGAAGGCGACATGCACGCCCTGCCCTATCCCGCCGGCAGCTTTGACCTGGTCGTGCTGATGCACGCCCTGACCTATGCCGACAAACCGGCCAAGGCCGTGGCCGAAGCCGCGCGCGTGCTGCGGCCAGGCGGCCGGCTGCTGCTCACCAGCCTCGCCAGGCACGAACATCAGGCGGCGGTCGCGCCCTATGGCCACGTCAACCTCGGCTTCAGCGAAAAGGAACTGAAGCGCTTCGCCGAGAAGGCGGGCTTGGGCGTTCAGGCCGCCAGCACAGTCACCCGCGAACGTCGTCCGCCGCATTTCGAGGTGATCGCCCTGATCGCCCACAAGACCTGATCGACCGACCGTAGTCGCACCTGCCCATAGGGTGGGCCCTGGCCCACCGTGAGCTCCGCCCTACCCCGGTCCCGATAGAAACCAAGCCACGCCCGATTTCCTTGAACGAAAGCCGCGCAGCCCTCGTTCAACCACCGAACCCCGAACGCCCGCCCTCCCCAGGCGCCGCCCAGGAAGACCACGCAATGCCCAGTTTCGCCGCCCTGCCCTGGCTCAAGCCCGACCGCGTCGCCAAGCTCGAAGCCGCACTCGGAAGCCGCATTCTGATCATCGACGGTGCCATGGGCACGATGATCCAGCGCCACGAGCTCGGCGAAGCCGACTACCGCGGCGAGCGCTTCAAGGATGGCCTCGATGCCCTGCAATCACAGCCGCCCTGCGGACATGAAGGCCATGGGCATGCCGAGGGCTGCGGCTGCGACCTGAAGGGGAACAACGATCTGCTGACGCTGACCCAGCCGCAGATCATCGCCGCCATCCATACCGCCTATCTCGAAGCGGGCGCCGACCTGATCGAAACCAACACCTTCAACAGTACTACGCTGTCGCAGGCCGACTACAAGCTGGAGCATCTCGCGCGCGAGCTGAACTTCGAAGGCGCACGCCTCGCCCGCGCGTGCTGCGATGCCATCGAAGCCGGAACCCCAGACCAGCCGCGCTTCGTGGTCGGCATTCTCGGCCCCACCAGCCGCACCGCCAGCATCAGCCCCGACGTCAACAATCCGGGGTATCGCGCGACCAGCTTCGAGGAACTGGCCACAGCCTACCGAGAAGCCACCGAAGGCCTGATCGACGGCGGCGCCGACATCATCATGGTCGAGACCGTATTCGACACCTTGAACGCCAAGGCCGCCGTGTTCGCGGTGGAAGAAGTGTTCCAGCAGCGCGGCGCGCGGCTGCCGCTGATGATCTCCGGCACCATCACCGATCGCAGCGGACGCACGCTGTCCGGTCAGACCGCCGAGGCCTTCTGGTACTCGCTGGCGCATTCGCGACCGCACGCCATCGGCTTGAACTGCGCGCTGGGCGCCAAGGACCTGCGCGCGCACGTCGACATCCTCGCGCAGGTCGCGCCGACCCACGTCAGCGCGCATCCGAATGCAGGCCTTCCCAATGCGTTCGGCGGCTATGACGAAACGCCGGAAGAAATGGCTGCCACCCTGCGCGAGTTCGCCGAAGCCGGCCTGCTCAACCTCGTCGGCGGCTGCTGCGGCACCACGCCTGAGCACATCGCCGCAATCGCACAGGCGGTCAGCGCGATCCCGCCCCGCGCGCTGCCCGGCCAGACCACGGAGGTCGCGGCATGAGCACGCCCCGCTACACGCGTCTGTCAGGCCTCGAGCCACTGGTCATCACGCCAGAGACCAACTTCGTCAACATCGGCGAGCGCACCAACGTCACCGGCTCGGCGCAGTTCCGCAAGCTGATCCTGGACCAGCGCTATGACGAGGCCGTCGAGGTCGCCCGCCAGCAGGTCGAGAGCGGCGCGCAGATCCTCGACGTCAACATGGACGAGGGCATGCTCGACGCCGAAAAGGCGATGGTGACCTATCTGAACCTGATAGCCGCCGAGCCCGACATCGCGCGCATTCCGGTGATGGTCGACAGTTCCAAGTGGAGCGTGATCGAGGCCGGCCTGCGCTGCCTGCAGGGCAAGGGCGTGGTCAACTCGATATCCATGAAGGAAGGCGAGGAAGCCTTCCTAGAGCAGGCGCGCCTCGTGCAGCGCTACGGCGCGGCCGCGGTGATCATGGCCTTCGACGAACAGGGCCAGGCCGACACCTGCGCCCGCAAGGTCGAGATCTGCACCCGCGCCTATCACCTCTTGCGCGACAAGCTCGACTTCCCGCCCGAAGACATCATCTTCGACCCGAACATCTTCGCGATCGCCAC
>JBIJCA010000118.1:0-12858 GCA_044344935.1 Aquimonas sp.
GGCAGGTACGAAGTCGTCATGCCCCAAGTGTCGCGCAATCAAACACCGCGTTGGGCTCTGCCGCGCAGGCTCCTAGCCGGCCCCATCCCGGGGGGCGCATTGGTTAGAGTGCGGCCATGTCACCCGAACTCGCCCACCACATCGCCCTCGACGCCCGCCTTGTCGAGGCCGTGGGTGCGATCCGCCTGCTGCAGGCGGTGAGCTGGCCGGTGGCTGAGCAGGAGGTCTTCCTGGAAGGTTTCCGCCGCGGACAGGCCCGCCTGCCGCAGCCGGCCTATCGCAGCCGCGACCTCTCGGCCGCGCGCGCCGAGCTCGCGGCCATACGCGATGCCGCCGATGCCCAGCATCCCCTTGGCCAGTACCTGCAGCGCAGCGCCGAGAGCTGGCTGCACGCGGCCTGGCTGATCGAAGCAGCCGGCAGCAAAGCGGCGAGCTGGCATTCGATCCAGCTGTTCGGGCGTCCCGGCGATGCGCTGCCTGGCTCGACCTACACCAATATCGATGCGGCGAGGCACTTCATCGAGATCGCCGACGAGGTCAGCGGCACCCTGCCACCGGAGGACGGCGAAGCCGTGTACAGCGCCGAAGCCATGGCGGCCGAGCTGCAGGCGGCACTGGACGCGTTTTTCGTCGGCCATCGCGTGCGCGTCGAGGTCGACCCCGAGCTGATCGCCAAGGCGGCGGCAGGGCCCACCCGCATACGCCTGCGCGGCGGCGCGACCTTCAGCGAGTACGACCTGCGCCAGCTGCTGGAGCACGAAGCCTTCGTGCATTCGCTGACCGCACTCAACGGGCGTGAACAGCCGCATCTGAAGAGCCTGGCCCGCAGCGCGCCGCGGGTCACCGCGACCCAGGAGGGTCTTGCGACGTTCGCCGAGCTGATGACCGGCGCGATTGACTTGCCGCGACTGAAGCGGCTGTCGCTGCGCATCCTCGCGATCGACATGGCGCTGTCGGGCGCGGACTTCATCCAGGTGTTCCGCTACTTTCTCGACGCCGGCCAGGGCGAGTCCGAGAGCTTCGCCTCCGCCCAGCGCGTGTTCCGCGGCTGCCCCACCGGCGGCGGCGCGGCGTTCACCAAGGACGCTGTCTACCTGCACGGCATGCTCAGCGTGCACACCTTCTTCCGCTGGACCCTGCGCCACCGGCGTCCGCGCCTCGCGCATCTGCTGTTCGCCGGCAAGATGGCCCTGCACGACGTGTTCACCCTGGAGCCACTGTTCGAAGACGGCGTGATCGCCGAGCCACTCTACCTGCCGCCGTGGGCGCAGCGGGCCAACGGACTGGCTGGCGTGCTGGCCTTCTCGCTGTTCGCCAACCGCATCCGCATCGATCGCGTCGAAGCCGAGGATCTGACGCTCGGCCTGTAGGGGCGCGGCCGAAGCATAGGGTGGGCCCTGGCCCACCAGGCGCTCGACACCGGCCCGGTCATCACAAGGGTCGCGCAGGTTCGCACCAACGCTCGGTCATGCACACGCCTTGGCCAGACGGGAGCCCATGGTGGGCCAGGGCCCACCCTATGGGTTCGCAAGCACGAGGCGGGGGTCAAAGCGACGGTGGGCTCTGGCCCACCATGGGCGCGGCCATGGGTTCCCGGCGGCACATTCGACATACGCCGGGGCACGGGCGGCCAGTGTCGTCGCGGGGCGCTACCATGGAAGACCCCGCCGTTCTGAGCCCTGCGCCCGACATGTCCGACAACGACGCCTTCAAGCAAGCCGCCCTCGACTACCACCGTCAGCACCCGCCGGGAAAGATCAAGGTCACGCCCACCAAGGCGCTGGTCAATCAGCGTGATCTGGCCCTGGCCTATTCGCCCGGCGTGGCGGCAGCCTGTGAGGCGATTGTCGCCGACCCGGCCGAGGCCTCCACGGTCACCGCACGCGCCAATCTGGTGGCGGTGATCACCAACGGCACCGCCGTGCTGGGCCTCGGCAACATCGGTCCGCTGGCGGCCAAGCCGGTGATGGAAGGCAAGGGCGTGCTGTTCCAGAAGTTCGCCGGCATCGATGTGTTCGACATCGAGATCAGCGAGAACGACCCCGACAAGCTGGTCGACATCATCGCTTCGCTGGAGCCCACCTTCGGCGGCGTGAACCTGGAAGACATCAAGGCGCCGGAGTGCTTCATCGTCGAGCGCAAGCTGCGCGAGCGGATGAAGATTCCGGTGTTCCATGATGACCAGCATGGCACCGCGATCATCGTCGGAGCGGCCGTGCTGAATGCCCTGCACGTTGTCGGCAAGAAGATCGAAGACGTCAAGCTCGCGACCTCGGGCGCGGGTGCCGCGGGCATCGCCTGCCTCGACATGCTGGTGGCGCTCGGCCTGAAGCCCGAGAACATCCTGGCGATCGACCGCGACGGGGTGCTGCACGCGCAGCGCAGCGACCTTGATCCCGACAAGAAGCGCTATGCGCGCGAGACCGAAGCGCGTTCGCTCGGCGACATCCTGGTCGACGCCGACGTGTTTCTCGGACTCTCGGCCGGCAACATTCTGAAGCCGGAGATGCTGGCGAGGATGGCGGATCGCCCGGTTGTTCTGGCGCTGGCCAATCCGACCCCGGAGATCGACCCGGCGCTGGCGCGCAGCTCGCGGCCTGACTGCATCATCGCAACCGGCCGTTCGGACTACCCGAACCAGGTCAACAACGCGCTGTGCTTCCCCTACATCTTCCGCGGCGCGCTCGATGTCGGTGCCACCACCATCAACGAGGCCATGAAGCTGGCCTGCGTCAAGTCGATCGCCGAGCTGGCCCGCAAGGAAGCCAGCGATCTGGGTGCGGCCTACGCCGGCGAGACGCCCAGCTTCGGTCCGGAATACCTGATTCCGAGGCCCTTCGATCCGCGTCTGCTGGCCTCGCTGGCGCCGGCGGTGGCGCAGGCGGCGATGGACTCCGGCGTGGCGAGCCGCAGCATCGACCTCGAGGCCTACCGCGAGCGCCTCAACACCTTCGTGTTCCGCACCGGCCTGCTGATGAAGCCGCTGGTCGACCGCGCACGGGCCCAGCCGCAGCGCGTGGCCTATGCGGAAGGCGAAGAGGAAGTCGTGCTGCGTGCGGTGCAGACGGTGGTCGACGAGCGCATCGCGCGGCCGATCCTGATCGGGCGCCCCGCCGTGATCGAAGCGCGTATTCAGCGCCTTGGGCTGCGCATCCGGCCGGGCGTGGATGTCGAGGTCACCAATATCGATGACGACCCGCGCTTCAACGAGTACTGGCAGCTCTACCACCAGATCATGCAGCGGCGCGGGGTCACACCGTCCGCGGCGAAAGCGGTGGTGCGCTCGCGCGCGACCGTGATCGCCTCGCTGATGGTGCGTCGGGGTGAAGCCGACGCCCTGCTGTGCGGTCTGGTTGGCCGCTACCAGAAGAAAGCCAAGCATGTGCTGGATGTGCTCGGTACCGATCAGGGCGAGGACAAGGTCGCCGCGCTCTCGGCGGTGCTCAACGACAAGGGCGTGTTCTTCTTCACCGACACCCACATGCAGGTCGATCCCACCGCCGAACAGATCGCCGAGAGCGCGCTGCAGGCGGCCTATCGGGTCAAGCTGTTCGGCGTCGAGCCCAAGGTCGCGCTGATCAGCCACAGCAATTTCGGCAGCCACGACAGCCCCAGCGCGATCAAGATGCGCGAAGCGCTCAAGCGCATTCGCGTGCGTGCACCGAAGCTCGAAGTGGAGGGCGAGATGCATGTGGACGCGGCGCTCAGCGAGGACATCCGCAACCACCTGTTCCCCGACTCACGCCTGAAAGGACGCGCCAACGTGCTGGTTTTCCCCAGCCTCGACGCCGCCAACACCGCCTACAACCTGGTTCGCAGCATGACCGACGGCGTCGGCCTGGGGCCGATCCTGATGGGCGTCTCGCACAGCGCGCACGTGCTGACGCCGTCCGCCACCGTGCGTCGCGTGGTCAACATGAGCGCGATCGCCGCGGTGGAAGCGCAGGTGCGCAGCGCGATGAGGGGGTGAGGAGCGGGGATTCGGGATTGGGGATTGGCCGACGGTCGGAATGGTGGTCAGGCCTGAAGGCCTTCGGCGATCACCTCACCGGTGAGCACCTCGGGAGCGCGGCCTGCGAATCCCTGCCTGGCCCTCGCGCAAAGCGCTCGGGCGTTCGTCGGCGCGCGCGGCAGTGCCGCGCAAGCGCGCCGCCTCACCCCCAATCCCAGCTCTTGAACGCTTCTCATCCGGTCGCCTCCACGCAGGCTTGGGCATACTGCCGCCCTGTTTTGCGTAGAGGCAGCGCCATGCAAGGGCATCCTGAAGTCGTCGAGTATCTGAGGTTCCTGTTGCGCGGCGAGCTGGCTGCGCGCGACCAGTACCTGATCCACTCGCGTCGCTACGACGACCTGGGCCTGGCAGCCCTCTACGAGCGCATCAACCACGAAGCGGAGGAGGAAGGGCAGCACGCCGACGCGCTGCTGCGGCGCATCCTCTTCCTCGAAGGTCAGCCCGACATGCAGCCCGATGCCTTCGAGCCGGGACGCACGGTCGAGGAGATGCTCGAACGCGACCTGCAGCTCGAGTACACGGTGCGCGGCCACCTCGCGCGCGGCGTGGCGCTGTGCGAGCAGCACGGTGACTACGTGACCCGCGAAATCCTGCTGGCGCAGATGAAGGACACCGAGGAAGACCACACCCGCTGGCTGGAGCAGCAGCTGCGGCTGATCCGGATGATCGGGCTGGAGCGCTATCAGCAGAGCCAGATGCGCGGGGCGAAGTAGGCGAGCCGGGTGGCTCCGGGGCAGGCCGCTTACCGCAGGCCATCGGGTGGGCCCTGGCCCACCGAGCTTCAGACCCCGCCCCGCGGCTGGCTGAGTTCATTCGCCGCCTTGGGCATCTCCGCACCCCCTGCCGCACCGGTCGCAGCGGGAGGAGTCTCCTTCATGCGCTCGCCGCCCGGGCGCGAAGCGAGCGCCAGAGATCAAGCTCGGATCTCCCCTGGGTGCTGCTGGGCGCTAC
The DNA here is from genome assembly GCA_044344935.1 of Aquimonas sp. GTDB lineage: Bacteria > Pseudomonadota > Gammaproteobacteria > Xanthomonadales > Xanthomonadaceae > Aquimonas. The sequence continues at coordinate 4,964 of JBIJCA010000118.1, forward strand.
CCGGCTTCCTGCGACGAGCGGGACCGGGGCGGGCGTGGGGTTCACGGTGGGCCAGGGCCCACCCTATGATCTTCCCGATTCCCGATTCCCGATTCCCGATTCCCGATTCCCGATTCCCGATTCCCGGCAGTCAGGCGAAATCGTCGATCAGGCCGTTGTGGCGGCGATGGGCCACGGCGGCGGGCGCATCTGTTCCGCTGCTTTGCTCCGCCCCGCCTTCGCCTGTGTTGCGCTGGGCGAAGCCCTCGCGCTGCTGCGGCGCATCCTGGTAGGCCGCGCGCTCCTGGCCGACCTGTGCATCGGCAAGACTGAAGCCCTGCTCGGCGAGCAGTTCGCGCAGACGCGGAATCTGGGTTTCGAGCAGGCTGCGGACCTCGGCGCTGCGGCTGGCGAATTCGGCGCGGATCTCGTCGCCGTTCATCTCCACGCTGATCTCGAGTGGCCCCAGTTCGTCGGGCGAGAGCTTGAGTTCGGCGCGACTGACCTGCTGCGAGGCCATCCACAGCATCTGCTGGCTCAAGGTGGCGCTGAACTGCGGCGCGCCCGGCTCAAGCCGCGCCATCGGAAGCGCGGCGCTCGGGGGCAGCAGGGATTCGCGCAGGCTGGCCGCCAGCTCGGCCCGCTCAGCGCCCGCTGCGGCCGCCAGCGGCGCACCACCGGTATTCGCATCAAGCGCGCTGCGGCGCGCCGTAAGCAGCGCTTCCGCGCGGCCGAGGCTGGCCAGCAGAGCTTCTGGGCCCGCTTCCGCGCCCAAGGCGAGGGCAGGACCCGGGGCTGCCGCGAGTGGGCCTGCCGCGGCCGACGGGGCGGCCGGGCTGCTGCTGAAGTCCGCCGCGGCGCGCGGCGCAGCCGGGGCGAGTGCCGGCTGCGCCGGCGCTGTGTTCATGGGTGAATCGTCCCGCCCGGCATCAGCGGCAGGCTCAGGCGTGCGCGCGGTCGCCAGCGCGATCGACACCGTGGTGGTGTTGCCGGTGGATGCGCTCGTGCCGAGGGCTGTGATCGGCTCGGCTGCGCGCGCCGACGGGTCCGCCAGCGGTGCGTTGAGCGCGCCCGCCACGCCGCCTGCGGTCGACGCCAACACGCCGCCGGCAAGCGCCTGCAAGGGCGTGGCGTTGTCGAACATCGGGGCCGATGCAGGAGCAGTCGGGGCGGGCGGATGCGTCGCGGCAGCCGCGACGGCGACGAGGGGAAGCGCTTCCGCCAGCGACGCCAGCGGGGCCGCCGAAGCGGCGGGGATCGCCGATGTGCGCGCTGCGGCGAGGGAACCCGCCGAAGCCGCGTCCGCCGTCTCGCCCGATGGCGTGCTGCCGCTCCCCGTCAGCGGGCCCGACCAGGCGCTCAGGCCGGGTAGCACCGGCCCGGCTGCGATCGGCAGCGGCGGCAGCGGCGAAAGTCCGAGGGCCGCCAGTAGCGTTGGATCAGGCCCCTCTGCGGGTGTCGCTTCTTCGCGAGGGAGTGCGTCATCGTCCGCCGCAGCGGCGGCGCGCAGTGCGACTCCACTCGGCGCATCGACCGGCTCAAGCTGGGCGAACAGCGCTGCAAATCCGCCTGCCGCGGCGGTGCTTTCGCTGCTGCGCTCGGCGACTCGCGCGCTGGCACCGCTCAGGGTGCCTGCCGATACGGGGGGCGTGTTCATGCCGGGTCTCTGCTGCCGCGCAGGTGCTGGCGCGCGGCGTGGTCGTCGAGTTCGCGCTGGGCGCGCTGGTTGTCGACATGGGCCTCGCGCTTGGCGTAGGCGGCCGACAGTTTCTCCAGCACGGCTTTCTCGCGGCTGGCCAACAGCAGGCGGGTGCGTTCGAGATCGCAGTTCTCCTCGGCGCGGCGCACGGCCTGCTGCTGCTGTTTCAGGGCGTCGTCGAGGCGGTCGAGAAAAGCGCGTCGGTTGAGCAGCTGGGCGGCGCTGGTCAGCTCCGCCGGTGGCTGCGCGTACTCGTGGGCGTACTTCGAGAGTTCGTCCAGGCGCTGCTGGTGGGTCGCGAGATGGCGGCTGCGTTCCGCCAGCGCGCGTGCGCGCTCGGTCTCGCGGTCGGCGGCGATCTGCTGGATGGGGCGCAGGCGATTGCTGTCCATGCCGAGGGTCCTCAGCTGCCTTCGTGGATCAGTTGCGAGAGTGCGGCGCGACTGCTGCCGATGTCTGCGGCGTCCGCCACATCCTGGTTGAGGAAGCGCATCAGCGATGGCCAGCGCCGCAGCGCTTCGTCGACGCGCGGATCCGAACCGCGCTGGTAGGCACCGATCGAGATCAGATCCTTGTGGCTGGAATAGGCCGACATCAGCTGGCGCACCTGGCTGATCTGCGCGCGCCAGTCGGCGTCGGTGATCTCGCTGACCACGCGGCTGACGGAAGCCTCGACATCGATGGCCGGATAGCGGCCGCCTTCGGCGACTGCGCGTGAGAGGACGATGTGGCCGTCGAGGATCGCGCGGGCAGCGTCCGAGATCGGTTCGTGCACGTCATCGCCTTCCGTGAGCACGGTGTAGAACGCGGTGATCGAGCCGCGGCCGGCAGCGCCGTTGCCGGCGCGCTCGACCAGCTGCGGCAGGCGCGCGAACACGCTGGGCGGGTAGCCGCGCGTGGTCGGCGGCTCGCCCACCGACAGGCCGATTTCGCGCTGCGCCTGGGCGAAGCGGGTCAGGGAATCCATCAGCAGCAGCACGTTGCGGCCCTGATCGCGGAAGTACTCGGCAATCGCAGTCGCGCGCCAGGCGCCGTGCAGGCGCGCCAGCGGAGGGCGGTCGGCCGGGGTGGCAACTACCACCGCGCGGTTCAGGCCCATCTGGCCGAGGGTGTTCTCGACGAAGTCGCGCACTTCGCGGCCGCGCTCGCCGATCAGGCCGACCACGACGACATCGGCCGAGGTGTAGCGGGTCATCATGCCGAGCAGGGTCGACTTGCCGACGCCGGAGCCGGCGAACAGGCCGACACGCTGGCCGCGGCCGATCGGGATCAGCGCATTGATCGCGCGCACGCCGACGTCCAGCGACTGGTGGATCGGCTCGCGCTGCAGCGGATTGATGACCGGGCCGGTCAGGCTCACGGTGGCGTCGCAGCGCAGCTCGCCGCGGCCGTCCAGCGGCACCCCTTCGCCATCGATGACGCGGCCGAGCAGGGCGTCGCCGACGCGCACGCCGGCGGCACCGCCGGGCACCGGCACCACCCGCGCGTTCGGCAGCAGGCCCTGCACTTCGGTGCTGGGCATCAGAAAGGTGCGCTCGCCGGCGAAGCCGACCACTTCGGCATCGACCCAGTTGCCATCAGCGGTCTGCAGGCGGCAGTTGGCGCCCAGCGGCACCTCGCAGCCGACCGCTTCGAGCGTGAGCCCGACCACGCGCTTCAGAACGCCCTCGCGCAGGAATTCGCGGCTGCCGGGTGCGGGCGCCGCGTGCCGGCGCAGCGCTGCGGCGAGACGCGCACGGCGGGCCAGCGGCTCGGCATTCACGCTCATCGCGGCTCTCCGCGTGCGCTGTTCTCGCCGTCCGCGGCGGGTGCCGCCAGCAGTCGCGGCAGGATCTGTTCGAGCCGGGTCGACAGCCGCGCATCCAGACGCACGTCCTCGGCGTGCACGCGCAGGTCTCCACGCGCCAGCGCAGGGTCGGCGACCATGCGCACGCTGCTGGCGGCAGGCAGCAGCGGTGCGATCGCGTCCAGATCCTCCGGATGCAGCCGCACTTCGACCTGGCGGGGCTTCTCGCCCAAGCTGTCGAGCGCCTCGCGGGTCAGGCCTGCGATGAGCGCGGGGTCAAGCGTGTAGGCGTGCCGCACCAGCGCGCCAGCGATGCGCGCGGCCAGTTCGCTGAGGGCCTGCTCGACATCGCCCTCGAGATCACCCAGCGGGCGCGAGAAGGCGTCGAGGATGCCCTCCAGCCGCGCCTGCAGACGGCGCATCTCGGCCTGCGCCTGGGCCAGGCCCTCGGCGTGGCCGGCGGCGAAGCCCTCTTCGTGGGCGGCGTTCTGGATCGCTTCGATTTCCTCCAGCGAGGGCGGCTGTGGCAGCGGCTCCTCGATCTCCGCGGGATTGCGGGCGCTGCCGGGCGCATCCAGGGTCGGCATTTCCCAGCGTTTGAGCTCGGGCGAGTTGCCGAGCATGCGCACCGGTCCGACCGGCGCCGCGCTCACAGCAGTTCCTCAGTCTTCGAGCCCAGCTGGATCTCGCCGGCGTCGGCCATCTTGCGGACGATGGTGAGGATCTCCTTCTGCGCGGCTTCGACATCCGACAGCCGCGCGGGCCCGCGCGCGTCCATGTCTTCCACCAGCATCGCCGCGGCGCGCTGCGACATGTTCTTGAGAATCTTGTCCTTGACCTTGGCGTCCGCGCCGCGCAGCGCCAGACCCAGCTTGTCGCCCTGCACCTCGCGCAGCACGGTCTGGATGGCGCGGTCATCGAGATCGGCGACGTTGTCGAACACGAACATCAGCTCCTGGATGGAGTTGCACAGCTCGGGGTCGATTTCGCGGATGCCACCGCTGATCTGCTGTTCGGTGTTGGTGTCGAGGAAGTTGATGATGTCGGCAGCGACCTTGATGCCGCCGACCTGGCTCTGGTTCATGCCCTGGTTGCCGGCGAAGCGCTTTTCCATGATGTCGTTGAGCTCGGACAGCGCGTTCGGCGGAATGCCCTCGAGCGTGGCGATACGCATCAGCGCGTCGACCCGCGTGCGCGCCGGCAACAGTTTCACCACGTCGGCGGCCTGATCGCTTTCGAGGAAGCTCAGAACGATCGCGATGATCTGCGGATGCTCGTTGCGGATGAGGTCGGCGATCGAGCGCGGGTCCATCCACTTGAGCGTTTCCAGGCCCTTGCTGTTGCGGCCCAGCAGGATCCGCTCGATCAGATTGCCGGCCTTGTCCTCGCCCAGCGCCTGCACCAGCACCTTGCGCACGTAGTCGTCGGCGCCCAGGCCGAATGCGGTCTGGCTCTGCAGGTCCTCGACGAACTCGTCGACCACTTCGATGACCTGGTCCTTGGTGACGTTGTTGATCGTCGCCATCGCCATGCCCAGCTTCTGCACTTCCTTGGCGTTGAGCTGGCGCAGCACTTCGGCGGCCTCGGTCTCGCCCAGCGACATCAGCAGCACGGCGGCGCGCTGGGTCCCGGTCAGCTTCTCGTTGTTGTCAGGCATCGGCGGCCACCCAGTTCTTCACCACCTGCGCGACGATCTTCGGGTCCTGCGCGACTGTGCCGCGCGCGAGCTGCAGCTTCTCGTCCAGCGTCTTGGCAGAGGCGACCATCGCTTCGCGCTGTTCGCGGGTATTGTTGACCTGGCCCGGCAGCAGGCGCGGCGCGCCCTCCTCGTCGCCGCCCTCGATCTCGCCGCTGAGCAGCGGCAGCTCTTCGCCCTCGTCCGCGGCGTCTCTACGCCGCAGCGGCGGCGCCAGCAGCGAGCGGATCACCGGCCGCACCACGAACAGGATCAGCATCATCGCCAGCAGCAGACCGCCGCCGTACTGCAGCAGCGGCCAGAACCAGGGCTGTTGGGTGAAGGGAATGGTTTCGTCGATCGGCAGCGGCGCTTCGCGCAGGAAGGGCGCATTCATAACGCTGACCGCATCGCCGCGCGCCTCGCTGAAACCGATCGCCTGGCGGACCAGCTCCTCGACCTGGGCCAGCTGCTCCGCTGTCAGCGGCTGCAGGGCGGGCAGTGCAGTCGCGACCGTGGTCGGGTCGGCGGCGGGGTCGGCAGCCGGATCGGCTGCGGGGTCCGCGGCGGGATCGGCAGCCACCGGCGCGGCTGCAGGGTCAGGGACCGACATCACGTGGTCGATCAGCACCGCTGCGGTGATGCGCTGCACGCGCCCGCTGCTGTTGCGGCTGTGGATGAGCGTGCGGTCCATCTCGAAATTGCGCGTGGCCGAGCGCGAGGCGCTCTGGGGTCCGTCAGCGGGCGCCTCGGCGGCGGCGCCGGGTGGCGTATTGGCGGTCGCACCCGGCACGCCCTCGTCGGGCGGTGCGCTGGTGGTGCTCTCGGCAACCTGTTCGGAGCGCAGCTTGGTGGGGTCGGGCACGAAGCTCTCGCGCGCTTCCTCGATGACCGAGAAGTCCATGTCGACACTGACCTGGGCGCTGACCCGGCCGGGTCCGGCAAAGGGTTCCAGCAGCTGCTGGATGCGTGCGACCAGCGTTTCCTCAAGCCGCCGCCGCTGCTCGAACTGCAGGGCGGCAACCACGTTGGGATCGTTGGGGTCATTGTTGGTGAGCAGGCGCCCCGCCTGATCGATGACCGTCACCCGCTCGGTGGCGAGATCGGGAATGCTGCTGGCGACCAGGTGCACGATCGCGGCGACCTGATCGCGCTCAAGCTGGCGGCCGGGGTAGAGCTGCAGCATCACCGAGGCCGAGGCCGGCTGGCGCGCGCGGGTGAAGGCGCTGGGCTTGGGCAGGGCAAGGTGTACGCGGGCCTCGCGCACCGGCCGCAGTTCGCTGATGGTGCGGGCGATTTCCATCTCCAGCGCGTGCTGGTAGCGCGCGCCTTCGACAAACTGGCTGGTGCCGAATCCAGGGCTCTCGTTCATCGACTCCACGCCCGGCCGCGCCGACTGCGGCAGGCCTTGCGTGGCGAGCTGCATGCGCGCTTCGCGGACCTGCGCCTCCGGTACCTTGATCGCGCCGGTCAGCGCGTCGACTTCGTGGGGGATCTGCGCGGCGCGCAGCGCGCTGACCACTTCGGCGGCGTCGCGATCGGGAAGTCCGGTGAACAGTGGTACCAGGGTAGGCGACAGCGACCAGAAGAAGCCGGCGATGCCGAGCGCGATCGCGCCGGCCAAGGCCAGCAGCAGACCGGCCTGGCGGACCGCCGGGATGTCCTTGACCTGCGACAGGGTGAGTTGGGTATCCATGGCCAGGCGTCCGTGCTTACAGCGGCATGTTCATCACGTCCTGGTAGGCCTGGACCAGCCGGTTGCGCACCTCGACAGTGGCGCGAAAGCTGACCGAGGACTGCTGCGAGGCAAGCATCACCCGCACCAGGTCGACGTTGGGGTCGCCCATCTCGAAGGCCTTGGCCAGCGCGGCCGATTCGTTCTGCTCGGCATTGACCTGAGTGACTGCGCGCTTGAGCGTGTTGCCGAAACCCGCTTCGGCAGCCGCTGGCGGCGGAGTCTCGACCGGGCTCGGCCGGCTGCTTTGCAGCTGCCCCTGCAGACTTCGGATCTGCGAGAGGATGGCGTTGATGCTGGCGTCGCTCATGGTGGGCCTGGACCAACCTGACGGGGTTCAGGTGCATCGAGGCAAGAGCTGTGCCGCGGGCTTGTCAGGAATCTGGCGTCAAATTCAAGTCGCCGTCGCGGCCGAGGCCGTACTTGCGCAGTTTCTCAACCAGGGTAGTGCGCCGCAGGCCCAGCAGCTGGGCCGCATGCGCGACCACGCCGTCGGCGCGTTCGAGCGCGGCCCGGATGAGACTCATCTCGATGCGGGCGATGTGATCCTTGAGGTCGATGCCCTCGGGCGGCAGGGTGTCGACGCTGCCGCTGGACTCGTTGGCGATCGCCGCGTCGAGTTCGTTTTCCTCGGGCAGTTCGACGCCATCACGGTAACGGGCCGGCAGGTCGCGTGCGCGCACCAGGCCGCCCGGGTGCAGCACGGCCAGACGCTCGATCAGGTTGGAGAGCTCACGCACATTGCCGGGCCAGGGGTAGGCCTGCAGCACCTGCAGGGCCTCGGGCGACAGCCGCACGCTACCGCGGCCGGCTTTCTCGAGCTGCTTGGTGAGTGCGGTGACCAGATCGGGCAGGTCCTCGCGGCGGTCGCGCAGCGAGGGCATCTCGATCGGAAACACGTTGAGGCGGTAGAACAGATCCTCGCGGAAGCTGCCCTTGACGATGGCTTCTTCCAGGTTGCGGTGGGTGGCGGCGACCACCCGCACATTGCAGCGGATAGTGTCGCTGCCGCCGACGCGTT
>JBIJCA010000388.1:0-3470 GCA_044344935.1 Aquimonas sp.
TCAACCCGGACGGCGTCATCAAGACCGCCGAGGTGCACAGCAACGAGATCGCCCGCGACGTCTCCGAGACCCTGCGCAAGCTGAAGGCCGCGCAGTACACCGCCGCCAACCCCGGCCAGGTCTGCCCGGCCAAGTGGAAGGAAGGCGCAAAGACCCTGGCACCCTCGCTCGATCTGGTCGGCAAGATCTAAGCATCCTTTCCGCACGCAGCACGTCGCCGCGCCCGCGCCTTGCGGGCGCGGCGATCGGGCTCACGGCATTCGTTGATTCCGCCGCACCTGCCGCGTCGCAAGACGGGGCAGGGCGCTTCTCCCGATCTTCCCCCACGCGCGCTTGCGCCTGTCGTCTCTGGTCTTTCGAGACCGCAGGCGCAAGCCCGCCTGCCCCCGAGCCTCCCCTCCCCAGGAGTTCCGCCATGCTCGACGCCACTCTCAAGACCCAGCTCGCCGCCTACCTCGAGAAGCTGCAGCTCCCGATCGAATTGAACGCCGCGCTCGATGACAGCGAGTCCTCGCAGGAGCTGCGCGCGCTGATTGACGACATCGCGACGCTGTCCGACAAGATCGCGGTCGGCACGCTCGTCGCCGAGCGCGTGCCCTCGTTCGAGATCCGCCGCGCCGGCACTGACACGGCGGTCGGCTTTGCCGGCCTGCCGATGGGCCACGAGTTCACCTCACTGGTGCTGGCTCTGCTGCAGGTCGGCGGACACCCGCCTCGCGAGGACGCGGACGTCATCGAGCAGGCGCAGGCGCTGAGTGGGAACTACGTGTTCGAGACCTACTTCTCGCTGTCCTGCCAGAACTGTCCGGATGTCGTTCAAGCCCTGAACCTGCTGGCCGTGCTGAATCCGGGCGTGAAGCACGTCGCCATCGACGGTGCACTGTTCCAGGAAGAAGTCGAGCGCCGTCAGGTGATGGCCGTGCCCAGCGTCTATCTGAACGGCCAGCCCTGGGCCAGCGGTCGCATGACGCTCGCGGAAATTCTGGCCAAGCTCGACACCAGCGCTGTGGCTCGCGCGGCCGAGAAGATCGCCGCCAAAGAGGCCTTCGACATGCTGGTGGTCGGCGGCGGCCCGGCCGGCGCTTCCGCCGCCATCTACGCCGCCCGCAAGGGCATCCGCACCGGGCTGGTCGCCGAGCGCTTCGGTGGGCAGGTCGCTGACACCCTGGGCATCGAAAACTTCATCTCGGTCAACCACACCGAAGGCCCGAAGCTGGTCGCGCAGATGGAGCAGCACGTCAAGGAGTACGAGGTCGACGTGATGCCGCTGCAGCGCGTCGCCGAACTGCTGCCTGCGGGTGCGGACGGGCTGATCGAGCTCAAGCTCGACAGCGGCGCTTCGCTGAAGACGCGCAGCGTGGTGCTGTCGACCGGCGCGCGCTGGCGCCAGATGGGCGTGCCCGGCGAAGAGCAGTACCGCAACAAGGGTGTGGCCTATTGCCCGCACTGCGACGGCCCTTTGTTCCGCGGCAAGCGCGTGGCGGTGATCGGCGGCGGCAACTCGGGCGTGGAAGCGGCGATCGACCTGGCCGGCATCGTCAGCCATGTGACCCTGATCGAATTCGACACCAAGCTGCGCGCCGACGAGGTGCTTCAGCGCAAGCTGCGCAGCCTGCCGAACGTGGAAATCCTGGTGAACGCGCAGAGCACCGAGGTGCTGGGCGATGGCCAGAAAGTCACCGGTCTGAACTATCGGGACCGCGGCAGCCTGGACATTCAGCGCATCGAGCTGGAAGGCATCTTCGTGCAGATCGGCCTGCTGCCCAACTCCGAGTGGCTGCGCGGCACGCTGGCGCTGTCGGCGCGCGGTGAGATCGAAATCGACGCCCACGGCAAGACTTCGCTGCCTGGCGTGTACGCGGCGGGCGACTGCACCACCGTGCCCTACAAGCAGATCATCATCGCGATGGGCGCAGGCGCGACCGCTGCACTCGGCGCCTTCGACCACCTGATGCGCGCGAGCGCACCGGCGGAGCAGGCCAAGGCCGCCTGATCCGTCGCGTCGGACGCGCTGTAAACGCAAACGCCCCGCTTCGAGCGGGGCGTTTGCGTTGGGGCGGGAAGACCGCGCCGGTTCAGCCGCCAACCACCCTGGCGGTTGCCACTTCCGGAAAGCGCGCGCGGATGCGGGCCAGTACGCCGGCAGCATCGAGCCCGACCATGGCCAGCAGCTCTTCGCGGCCGGCGTGCTCCAGGTACTCGTCCGGCAGACCGAGATGCTGCACCGGGACCTGCAGGCCCTCCGCCGCCAGCAGTTCGGCCACGCCGCTGCCGGCGCCGCCCAGCACGGCGTTGTCTTCGATGGTCACGAAGGCCTCGTGGCTGCGCGCGAGTTCCAGCACCAGCTCGCGGTCCAGCGGCCGCACGAAGCGCATGTTGACCACCGTCGCGTCGAGCGCCTCACCTGCGGACACTGCGGCCGGCAGCAGGGCGCCGAAGCTGAGGATGGCGATGCGGCGACCGCGGCGACGCAGGTCGGCGCGGCCGATCGGCAAGGTGTCGAGGCTGGTCTGCACGGCCACGCCCGGGCCGGTGCCGCGCGGATAGCGCACCGCCGCCGGGCCCGCGTGTCTGAAGCCGGTGCTCAGCATCTGCCGGCACTCGTTCTCGTCGGCCGGGGCCATCACCAGCATGTTGGGGATGCAGCGCAGATAGGACAGATCAAAGGTGCCGGCATGGGTGGCGCCGTCCGGGCCGACCACGCCGGCGCGGTCGATGGCGAACAGCACGTCGAGGTCCTGCAGCGCGACGTCGTGGATCAGCTGGTCGTAGGCGCGCTGCAGGAAGGTCGAGTAGATCGCCACCACCGGCTTCGCGCCCTCGCAGGCCATGCCGGCCGCCAGGGTCACCGCATGCTGTTCGGCGATCGCGACGTCAAAGTAGCGGGCCGGGTACTCCTTGCTGAAACGGACCAGGCCGGAGCCCTCGCGCATCGCCGGAGTGATACCCATCAGCTGCGCATCGGCGGCGGCCATGTCGCAGAGCCAGTCCGAGAACACGTCGGTGTAGGTCGGCTTCTTCGCGCCGCCCTTGGCGACCAGACCCTTGTCCGGATCGAAGGGGCCGACCGCGTGGTAGCCGATCTGGTCGCCCTCGGCCAGCTCGTAGCCCTTGCCCTTGGTGGTGATGACGTGCAGCAGCTGCGGGCCATCGAGGTTCTTCAGCGTACTGAGCGCGCTGACCAGCGCATGCATGTCGTGGCCGTCGATCGGGCCGGTGTAGTGGAAGCCCATTTCCTCGAACAGGGTGGAGGGCACGAACATGCCTTTCCAGTGCTCTTCCCAGCGCCGCACGAAGCGCGCGGCGGCATTGCTGCGCTTGGAGCCCAGCAGCTTCTTGCCACCCTCGCGCATGGCGTTCAGGGTGCGGCTGGCGGTCATGCGGCCGAACATCTTGGTCATGCCGCCGACGTTTTCGGAGATCGACATCCGGTTGTCGTTGAGAATCACCAGCAGATTCGGCGGCGGCTC
>JBIJCA010000390.1:0-3465 GCA_044344935.1 Aquimonas sp.
CGGCGCGACTGGCACGCCGCAGCAGTTCCTGACTGCCCAGCCCGACCGGCCAGGGCGTCTTGCCCGTCAGCAACTCGCCCAACAGCAGTCCGAAGCTCCACAGATCCGCGGCGGTGGTGGAGACCTGGCCGCGCGCCTGTTCCGGCGACAGGTATCCCGGTGTGCCGGCGATCAAGGTCTGCTTGGGGTCGCCGTCGGCATCGCCGGCATCGAGCGCGGCTCTGCTGGCAGTGACGCGCGCGAGGCCGAAGTCCAACACCTTGACCCGGCCGGACGGGGTGATCATCACGTTCTCGGGCTTCAGATCGCGATGGGCGATGCCGCGTTCGTGCGCTGCCACCAGGGCATCCGCGATCTCACTGGCGATGCCCAGCGGATCAACGGGCCTGCTGGTCTGCAGCAGGCTGCGCAAGGTCTGGCCCTCGATCAATTCGAGCACCAGCACGTCTTGATCCTGGTCTTCGAAGAAATCGTAGACCGCGCAGATGTTCGGGTGACGCAAGCCGGACAACACCCGCGCCTCGGCCAGGAAGCCGCTGCGCCGCGCGGCCGACATCCGGAGCTCGGCCTTCATCAGCTTGACGGCCACAGGCCGCTCAAGCAGTTCATCCACGCCCGCGTACACGTCGCCCATGCCCCCCCGGGCGAGCAGCCGCTGCAGCTGGATTCGGCCCAGCCGACTGCCGCTGGCGTCCGTCTCCTGATCGAGCGACAGGGGCAGCGGACTGTGCTCCATGAAACTCTGCTGGTTTTCGCCGACGAGCAACTCTTCGACCTCGCGTCGCAGCTCCGCATCAGGACCACAGCGCCGCCCCAGCCAGTGGTCGCGAGCACCCGAGGGTTGCTCCAGCGCTTCCAGCAGTACGGACTTGACTTGCTGGTAGCGTTCCGGGCTCATCGCTTCAGCCCTGATGACCGAGAACCGCCGCTGGAGCACGAGCGGCGTCAGCCAAACGGGTTGGCTGCGAAAGTCCTTGTTCGTCGGCTGATCGCTGTTTCGTCGGTGAGTCTTCGGCGCGTTGCTCGCGCCGATGAAGACAGGCAAATGGCACGGCGGGTCCTCGTCAGGCGCTTGGGAAACTCAATCGCAAGCCTTCGGAAGTCTGCCGGCTGGGCTGGTGCCACACAAGCGCTGGCGTAGGAGCGGTTCCAGAGTGGAAGCGGATGCGTGTGAGTTGGACTGCGGCTTGGGGGACACCGCGGAGGAGGACGGGAACCACCGCATCAAGACGCACGCCTGGACACCGCGCGGGGCTGCGAGAGAAGAGCAACGCACGGCAAGCCCAGCGTGGCCACACAGAAGCGCGGAAATCCCCCACACGCAACCGCGTTGAGCCGAAAAGCAGAAGGCCGGCGGATCGCTCCGCCGGCCTTCTGCGCTCGCCTCTATCGGAATCAGGCGCTGACGGTCTTCGCGACGTCCGCGTAGTCCTCGATCTGGTCGAAGTTCATGTAGCGGTAGATCTGATCGCCATTGGCGTTGATCACGCCGATGTCGGCCATGTACTCCTCGCGGGTCGGGATGCGACCCAGGCGCGAGCAGATCGCCGCCAGCTCCGCCGAGCCCAGGTACACGTTGGTGTTGCGGCCCAGGCGGTTCGGGAAGTTGCGGGTCGAGGTCGACATCGCCGTCGCGCCCTCGCGGATCTGCGCCTGGTTGCCCATGCACAGCGAGCAGCCCGGCATCTCCATGCGCGCACCCGCCGTGCCGAAGGTGCCGTAGTGGCCTTCCTTGGTGAGCTCGGCGGCATCCATCTTGGTCGGCGGCGCCACCCACAGACGGGTCGGAATATCGCGCTTGCCCTCCAGCAGTTTGGCGGCGGCGCGGAAGTGGCCGATGTTGGTCATGCAGCTGCCGATGAAGACCTCATCGATCTGTGCACCGGCGACAGCCGACAGGGTCTTGGCGTCGTCCGGATCGTTCGGGCAGCAGACGATCGGCTCGTGGATCTCGGCGAGATCGATCTCGATCACGGCCGCGTACTCGGCGTCGGCATCCGGCTGCAGCAGCTGCGGGTTGGCCAGCCACTCCTCCATCTTCTTGATGCGGCGAGCGAGCGAGCGGGCGTCCTGATAGCCCTCGGCAATCATCCACTTCAGCAGGGTGATGTTCGAGTTCAGGTATTCGATGATCGGCGCCTGGTCGAGGCGCACGGTGCAGCCGGCGGCAGAGCGCTCGGCCGAGGCGTCGGCCAGCTCAAAGGCCTGCTCGATCTTCAGGTCGGGCAAACCTTCGATTTCGAGGATGCGGCCGGAGAAGATGTTCTTCTTGCCCTTCTTCTCGACTGTCAGCAGGCCGGCCTTGATCGCGTACAGCGGGATCGCATGCACGAGATCACGCAGGGTGACGCCGGGCTGCATGCGGCCCTTGAAGCGGACCAGCACCGACTCCGGCATGTCCAGCGGCATCACGCCGGTGGCGGCGGCGAACGCCACCAGGCCCGAACCTGCCGGGAAGCTGATGCCGATCGGGAAGCGGGTATGGCTGTCGCCGCCGGTGCCGACGGTGTCCGGCAGCAGCATGCGGTTCAACCAGCTGTGGCTGATGCCGTCGCCCGGACGCAGCGACACACCGCCGCGGGTCGAGATGAACTCCGGCAGCGTGTGGTGCGTCTTGACGTCAACGGGCTTGGGATAGGCCGCGGTGTGGCAGAAGCTCTGCATGACCAGATCGGCCGAGAAACCCAGACAGGCCAGATCCTTCAGCTCGTCGCGGGTCATCGGACCGGTGGTGTCCTGCGAGCCCACCGTGGTCATCTTCGGCTCGCAGTAGGTGCCCGGACGGATGCCCTGGCCTTCGGGCAGACCGCAGGCGCGGCCGACCATCTTCTGGGCCAGGGTGTAGCCGCGGCCGCTGTCGGCTGGGGCTTGCGGCAGGCGAAACAAGGTAGAGGCCGGCAGGCCAAGCGACTCGCGGGCCTTGGCGGTGAGGCCGCGGCCAATGATCAGCGGAATGCGGCCACCGGCGCGGACTTCGTCGAACAGCACGTCGGACTTGACCTCGAACTCGGCGATCACCTCGCCGTTCTTGAGTGCCTTGCCCGCATAGGGCTGCAGCTCGATGACGTCACCGTGTTCCATCTTGGAGACATCGAGTTCGATCGGCAGCGCGCCCGCGTCTTCCATGGTGTTGTAGAAGATCGGCGCGATCTTGCTGCCCAGACAGACACCGCCGAAGCGCTTGTTGGGGATGTAGGGGATGTCTTCGCCGGTGAACCACAGCACCGAGTTGGTGGCCGACTTGCGCGAGGAGCCGGTGCCGACCACGTCGCCGACGTAGGCCACCAGATGGCCCTTGGCCTTGAGGTCAAGAATGGCCTGGATCGGGCCGCGCTTGCCGTCCTCTTCCGGCACGAAGGCCGCACCTTCGCGCTTGTTTTTCAGCATCGCCAGCGCATGCATCGGGATGTCCGGGCGCGTGGTCGCATCGGGCGCAGGCGACAGATCGTCAGTATTCGTTTCGCC
>JBIJCA010000119.1:0-12760 GCA_044344935.1 Aquimonas sp.
TCGCTGGGCCAGCACTTTCTGTCGGACCTCGGGATGATCGACCGGATCGTGCGGGCCATCGATCCAAAGCCGGGTCAGCGGCTGGTCGAGATCGGTCCCGGCGCCGGAGCGATCACGCGGCCCCTGCTGCAGCGCCACCGCGCGCTCACCGTGATCGAATTCGACCGCGACCTGATCGAGCCGCTGAACGCGCTCGGCGCCGAGCTCGGCGCCGAGCTGTCGATCGTCCACGCCGACGTGCTGACGGTCGACTTCAGCGCGCTCGCCGGCGTCGCGCCAATCCGGCTGGTGGGGAATCTGCCCTACAACATCTCATCGCCGATCCTCTTCCATGCGCTGGATCACCTGTCGGTGATCACCGACATGCACTTCATGCTGCAGAAGGAAGTCGTCGACCGCATGGCGGCCGAGCCGGGCAGCAAGGTCTATGGCCGGCTTTCGGTGATGCTGCAGGCGCGCTGCCGGGTCACGCCCCTGTTCAAGGTCCCACCGGGCTGTTTCCGGCCACCGCCGAAAGTCGATTCTGCGGTGGTCAGGCTGGAGCCACGCGATCCCGCGGAACTGGGGCTGTGTCATCCGCGGGCCTTCGAACAGGTGGTCCGTGCCGCTTTCTCCCAGCGCCGCAAGACCCTGCGCAATGCCCTGTCCGCGGTATGCAGCGACACCCGCATGCAGTCCTGCGGCATCGATCCCGGGGCGCGGGCGGAAACGGTGGCGGTCGCGGACTATGTCGCTCTGGCGAATTCGTTGGGTGCGGCGGGCTCGGGCGAGGGCTGACGGCAGCCCAGTCGGTCGCTTCCCTTTTCCACCGCCGGCACTGGCGGCGGTGGATTCGCGCGGTCCTCAGCCGAGCCGGGCCAAGGCCGCGTCGAGTCGCTGCAGCGCCCCCTGGCGACCCGCCAGATACACGGTGTGTTCGATGGACGGTGAAACCGTACCGCCGGTGATCGCGACCCGCAGCGGCTGTGCGACCTTGCCCATGCCGAGGGCAAGCTCGGCGGCAACCTCTTCCAGCGCGGCGTGCACGGCCGTCGGGCTCCAGTCCGGCAGTGCGGCGAAGCGCGCGTGGGCGGCCTGCAGGACAGCGGCGGCGGGCTTCATGTGCTTCTCGACGGCGGCTTCATCCCAGCCCTGTATGGGCAGGTACCAGAGCGCCGC
The DNA here is from genome assembly GCA_044344935.1 of Aquimonas sp. Classification (GTDB taxonomy): domain Bacteria; phylum Pseudomonadota; class Gammaproteobacteria; order Xanthomonadales; family Xanthomonadaceae; genus Aquimonas. The sequence continues at coordinate 1,159 of JBIJCA010000119.1, forward strand.
ACGCTCGGCCATTTCCTTGAGTGTCTTGACGCGGTCGCGCAGAGCGACCACAACATCCGCCGGGTTCGGGCCGGACGCGAGGTCGTAACCCGCCTGCTCCAGATGCCAGTGCAGGTGGGTCGCGACGGCAGCGGGGTCGTCGGTCTTCAGGTAGTGCTGATTGAGCCAGGCCAGCTTGTCGAAATCGAAGCGCGAGGCGGCGCGGTTGACGTCCTCGATGCGGAACAGCTGCACCATCTCCTCCATGGAGAAGATCTCCTGGTCGCCGTGGCTCCAGCCCAGCCGCACGATGTAGTTCAGCAGCGCGTGCGGCAGGTAGCCGTCGTCGCGGTACTGCATGACGCTGATCGCACCGTGGCGCTTGCTGAGCTTGGCGCCATCGGCGCCGAGGATCATCGGCAGGTGGGCGAAGCGGGGCGCGGGCGCGCCGAGCGCCTCGTACAGGTTGATCTGGCGCGGCGTGTTGTTGACGTGGTCATCGCCACGGATCACGTCGGTGATCCGCATGTCGAGATCGTCGATGACTACGGCGAAGTTGTAGGTCGGATAGTCGTCCGACCGGATCAGCACGAGGTCGTCGAGCTCGGTGTTCGACCACTCGATGCGGCCCTTGACGTGGTCATCGAACACTACGCTGCCCGCCAGCGGATTCTTCAGGCGGATCACCCGGTTGGGGTCATCGCGGCGAGCCAGCCCGAGCTCGCGCGAGCGTCCGTCGTAGCGGGGCTTCTCGCCTTTCTCCATGGCCAGAGCGCGCATCGCGTCGATCTCTTCGCGCGTCTCGTAGGCGTAGTAGGCCTTGCCGGCCTGTACCAGTTCGGACGCCACCTGCCGGTAGCGATCCAGCCGCTGGGTCTGGTAGATCGGGCCCTCGTCGGCCCCAAGGCCCAGCCAGCGCATGCCCTCGAGGATCGCGTCCACGGCGGCCTGGGTGCTGCGCTCGCGATCGGTATCCTCGATGCGCAGCACGAACTCACCACCCGCGTTGCGCGCTGCCAGCCAGCAGTAGAGAGCGGTGCGCGCGCCGCCGATATGCAGGTAGCCGGTGGGACTGGGGGCGAAACGGGTGCGGCAGCTCATTCGGACAAGCCCGTAGCGAAAGCGGGCGCGGAGTGTAGCAAGGCGCGACGGAACCCTTGGACGCGCACTGCGGTCGCAGATCGGCTGCAGCATCGCGACAGCGGGGATGCCTACAATGCGCCTCGCCGTGCGACCCGCGTTTGCCGCTGCGCGCACTGTCCACCCGCCCGACATCCCATCAGGAGCCGCCATGCTTCGCAGCCTCGCACTGACCCTCGCCTTCCTGCCGTTCGCCGCTCTTGCCCAGGAGTCCACCCCGACGCCCGCCCCCACTCCAGCACCGACGCCCGCCCCCGACGTCGTGCCGGCACCGGCGCCGAAGGTCGCGCTGAACACCAATCTCGGCCGCATCGTTATCGAACTCGATCCGGCCAAGGCGCCAAAGTCCTCAGAGAATTTCCTGCAGTACGTCGGCGACGGCTTCTATTCGGGCACCGTGTTCCATCGGGTGATACCGGGTTTCATGGCCCAGGGTGGCGGCTTCACGGCCGACCTGCAGCTCAAGCCCACGCGCGCCGCGATCCCCAACGAAGCCAACAACGGCCTGTCCAACCTGCGCGGCACGATCGCCATGGCACGAACGAATGATCCGCATTCGGCAACCGCGCAGTTCTTTATCAACGTAGTGGACAACCAGCGTCTCGACTTCGTCTCCGAGCAGGACGGCCTGTGGGGCTATGCGGTGTTCGGCAAGGTCGTGGAGGGCATGGAAGTGGTCGACAAGATCATTGCCATTCCGACCGGGGGCCAGGGCCCCCTGCCGCGCGATGTGCCGGTCGAGCCGGTGGTGATCGAAAGCGCAGAGCGGGTGGTCGAAACCCCGACTGCCGGCTGAGGGCCCGAGAGAGCCGGCCGCCTGCCGCAGCCACCGCTGGAGGCGCGTGGCAGCAGGACAGCCTGGGAGTGGTTTCGCGGTCACCGGCTGCCAGGCGCCCTCGGGTTCGCCTGTCATGTGCGGCCGAGAACTCCCAGCGGCGCCCGCCAGTCATCGCGCGAAGCTCTCTCACATGCATTGACCGCTCCCGCCGGGCCGGACCCAGTCTCCCGCCCGGCGACCGCTCCACCCTGTATCGGCGCCCGACGTGAGCCACCTCTTCATCTCCGATCTGCACCTCGACGAAGCACGCCCAGCGATCACCGAGCTGTTTCTCCGTTTCCTTCGCGACGAAGCACAGCAGGCGGACTCGCTCTTCATCCTCGGCGACCTCTTCGAAGCCTGGGTCGGTGACGATGCGCCCGGCGCACTGGGCAACGATGTGGCGCGGGCCCTGTCGGCCTGCAGCCGGGCCGGAACCGCGCTGTACTTCATCCGCGGCAATCGCGACTTCCTGATCGACGCCGGCTATGCGCGACAGTGCGGCCTTCAGCTGCTGCCCGACCCCTGCGTGCTCGCGCTGGACAACGAGCCTACGCTGCTGCTGCATGGTGATCTGCTGTGCACGGCGGATGTCGCCTACCAGCGCTTCCGCCGCCTCAGTCGCGGGCACGCATGGAAAGCAGCCTTTCTGGCGAGGCCGCTGGCCGAGCGCCAAGCGATCGCGGCGCAGGCGCGCGGCGAGAGCAAGCGCTATCAACAGTCTCTTGAGCTTGCCCTGACCGACGCCCAGCCTGAAGCCGTGCAGGCGATGCTGCAGCTGTACGGCGTGAAGCGCATGATCCACGGCCATACCCACCGCCCGGCGGTACACGAGCTGGCCGACGGCGCACGTCGCTGCGTCCTCGGCGACTGGTACGAGCAGGGCAGCGTCCTGCGCGTAAGCGAGGCCGACTGGCGGCTGGCCGGCCTGTAGCCTCGCACACCTGACACTGCGGGCTTGACCCGGTTACCACAGCCCGGGCTGATATCCTCTTAACCGTACGCCGGAGCATGGTCATGACCTCTACCGCCGCAACCGTTCGCCGCCCCGCGATGCTCCGCTCCGCCGTGGGCATGCTGCTGCTGGCTTTGCTGGTGGGGCTACTGGGCGCCTGCGCCAGCGGACCGAAGAAGCGCATCTTTCCGCCCAGCGCCAGCGTCCAGGAACTGCGCGCCTTGGCCGACGGCCGCTGGGAAGTGGACCTGCGCCTGCAGAATTTCAGCACCGTGGCGATGCGCTTCGAGCGCCTGCAGGCGGAGTTCACTCTGGCAGGCCACCCGGCGGCATCGATCGATCATGTCGTCGCCGACAGCGTGCCTCCGAACAGCGCCGAGGTCGTGCGCATCGTTCTGCAGCCGAGCGCCGAAGCCGCCGACGCAGTGCGTTCGGCGCTGCAGACGCGGCGCGGTGTCGGCTATCGACTGCAGGGCACGCTGGCCACCAGCGAACCCGGCACCCGTGAAGACCGTTTCGAATTCGACAGCGCCCTGACCCCGATGCCGGGTCTGGATGGCGTCCTTCGCTGACATCCCCTGCACCCCGAGAGCCCGCCATGAACACCTACCGCGCCCCCGTCCGCGACCTGCGCTTCGCCCTGCATGACCTCGTCGGTTTCGAAGCCCATGCCGCCAAACTGCCGGGCGGCGAAAGCTTCAATCGCGAGCTGGTCGATGCCGTGCTTGATGAAGCCGCGCGCTTCACCGAACAGGTACTGGCGCCGCTCAACATGAGCGGCGACGCCGAGGGCTGCACGCACGACAAGGAAACCGGCGCGGTACGCACGCCGAAGGGTTTCCGCGAGGCCTATGCGCAGTTCGTCGAAGGCGGCTGGAGCGGCTTGACCGCGCCCGAGGCATTCGGTGGACAAGGCCTGCCCGAGGTGGTCGGCGCCGCGTTCAAGGAAATGCTGGATGCCGCCAACCTGAGCTGGGGCAACTACCCGCTGCTCTCGCACGGCGCCACCGACGCGCTGAAGCACCACGGCGAGGCCTGGCAGCAGGAGGTCTTCCTCAAGCCCATCGTCGAAGGCCGCTGGACCGGCACGATGTGCCTCACCGAACCGCACTGCGGCTCCGACCTGGCGCTTCTGAAAACCCGCGCCGAACCTCAGGCCGACGGCAGCTTCGCGGTTACTGGCACCAAGATCTTCATCACCGGCGGTGAGCACGACCTCACTGACAACATCGTGCATCTGGTGCTGGCGCGCCTGCCGGACGCACCCGCCGGCACCAAGGGCATCTCGCTGTTCATCGTGCCCAAGTTCAAGGTGGCCAAGGACGGGACGGTCGGCGAGCGCAACGCGGTGCGCTGTGGTTCGATCGAGCACAAGATGGGCATTCACGGCTCGGCGACCTGCGTGATGAACTTCGATGGCGCCCAGGGTTGGCTGATCGGCCAGCCCAACAAGGGCCTGAACGCAATGTTCACCATGATGAACTCGGCGCGGCTGGCGGTTGGCATCCAGGGCCTGGGCTTGATCGACCGCGCCTACCAGAACGCGCTTGCGTATTCGCGCGATCGCCTGCAGATGCGCTCGCTGTCCGGCCCGAAGCGCCCGGACAAGCCGGCCGATCCCCTGATCGTGCATCCGGACATCCGGCGCATGCTGCTGACCTGCAAGGCCTTCGCCGAGAGCGGCCGCGCGCTGGCCCTGCACGCCGCCAGCCTGGTCGATCTGGTCGACAAGGCACAGACGCCGGAAGCCCGCGCCGAGGCCGATGCCCTGCTGAGCTTCGTCACACCGATCGTCAAGGGCGTGCTGACCGAAGCGTCGGTCGAATGCACCTACAACGCGCTGCAGTGCTTCGGCGGCCATGGCTACGTGCGCGAATGGGGTATGGAGCAGCTGGCGCGCGACGCCCGCATCACAACGATCTATGAAGGTACGACCCAGATCCAGGCGCTCGACCTGCTCGGCCGCAAGGTCATCCAGCAGCAGGGTGCCGGTTTCAAGCTCTTCCTCGGCATGATCGTCGAGTTCTGCAGCGCCAACACCGGCAAGCCGGAGCTGGCCGAGTTCATCGCGCCGCTGGCACAGGCCGCGCAGGACTGGCAGCAGCTGACCCTGGAGATCGCCCAGCGCGTGCAGAAGAACCCGGAGGAATTGGGTGCTGCAGCGGTCGACTACCTGTTCTACTCGGGCTACGTCACCCTCGCCTACTGGTCGGCGCGCGCGGTCGCCGCCGCCGACGCAGGCGGCCACGCGGACGATTTCCGCGCCGGCAAGCGCGAGACGGCGCGCTTCCTGTTCAAGCGTCTGCTTCCGCGCACGCTCGGCCATGCGGCAAGCATTCGCGCCGGCAGCGACAGTCTGATGGGCCTCGACGAAGCGCTGTTTGCGCTGTCATGAGCCTGAACCGGCGGGCCGCCCGACGGCCCGCCCTTCCCCCGCCCGCGCGGACGGGGTAAAACAGCATCTCCTCCACTGCTCGCACGCGCGACTCCAATGCACATCCAGGCCGGTGACACCGAGCTGCTGATCCGTTCCGCCGAAGCTGACGACGACGATTTCATTCTGGGTCTGGTCGAGCGACTGGTCGATTTCGAACTGCCCAAGTGGCGCAAGAAGAACGTGGTCTCGGAAGGCATTCGGCGCGACCTGACCAAGCATCTGGAAAACCAGCCGCCGGGCTCTTTCCTGTTCGTGGCGGAAGACGCCAGCAGCGGCAAGCGGATGGGTTTCCTGCATCTGCAAACGGTCACCGATTTCTTCACCGGCCACCTCAACTGCCACGTTTCCGACGTGGCGGTAGCCAAAGGTGCAGACGGCCAGGGCATTGGTCGCGCGCTGCTCGGGTACGCCGAGGACTTCGCGCGCGAGCATCGCTGCGAGCGGCTCACGCTTGCCGTATTCCCTGGAAACGCGCGGGCGCGCGAGCTCTACGAGGGCGTGGGTTTCGGCGTGGAACTGCTGCGGATGTCCAAGCCACTCTGAGCTCTGGCGGGATCCGACGCAGGCTGCGGCGGCGCGCGTTGTCGAGGTCCAGGACGAGAACCCTGGCGCATCCACGCTTCGAACCCTGCGTTTCGTCGATGCGCGCGGGACACCGCACGCCGCCCCCGACAGCGCCGGCAAGCCCGTCGACACGGTCACCCACGGGTCGCGCAAACCCGTTATGCTCGGCCCTGCTCGCGCGTGCCGCCTCATCGCAACGCGCATGGCCGGCTGAGTGTTCGACACCGCGGCGCATCATCAGCGCGGCAGGCTTCGATCTCCCGACTATTGCGCGCCTCGCACCAGCGAGGCGCCATCGTCCCTGGAGGTTCGGAAAGGAGCACTCGCGCATGCAGTCCGCGGCACCACAGCCCCCTGAACTCGATCGCACCCGCGTTCTCTCGCTCGATGCGCAAGGGCGCATTCTCGATTGGATGAGCTGGCAGGACGCCGTCTGCCTGTATGTGCGCGACGCCGTTGCCTGGACCCTCGGTCACCCCTGCGCCGTCGTGCGCGGCGGCTTCAATCGCGCCCGCGGAAGCCAGAGCCTGATCGAGCTGCATCCGATCGTGGCTGCGCGCGGTCACGCGCGGCCGGCGGCGATTGACCCCTCGCCAACACTGAACAACACCGCCCTGTTCGCGCGCGATCGCCACATCTGTCTTTACTGCGGCGGGCATTTCGGCCGGCATGAATTGACCCGCGACCATGTGGTTCCCTCCTCGCGCGGCGGCCGCGATGTGTGGACCAACGTGGTGAGCGCTTGCCTGCACTGCAATCTGCGCAAGGGCAACCGGACGCCGCAGGAAGCGCGCATGCCCCTGCTTGCCGTGCCCTATCGGCCGAGTTGGGTCGAGCATCTGATTCTCTCGAACCGCAACATCCTGGCCGACCAGATGGAGTTCCTGCGGAGTCATTTGCCCAAGAAAAGCCCGGGCATGCGCGCGAATTGACGCTCGCGACCGATTGGTCAACACTGCCGCGCTTCACGCGAGGCCGCTTTCGACGGCCATACGCAGCATTGTTCCCGTGTGGACGCGCCGGTCCACACGCCAGGGGGGAAACATGGCCCAGATCCGCAAGTTCGCACTGTCCGGCTTCAGCCGGGCGGACGAAGCAAGCTTCAGCAGCTTGTTCAACGCCGTCGCCGCACGCGCAGGGGGCCGGTTCGAGCTTTCTGCTGAAGTCGACGCCGACGCACTGATCATCGACGCCGACTCCATCTACGGCCAGATGGGCCTCATGCAAGCCCAGGCCTCGGGCAAGCTGTTGATCGCGATCACCGCCGGCAGCCGCGCCGACGCCGACCACAAGCTGGACAGCCCGGTCACCGAAGCGGCGCTCGCCAGTCTCTTGAGCCGGCTCTCTGGCGAAGCCTCACGCGCGGCGCCGCCCACGTCACCGGAAGCCGCCGCCAGCCCGACACCCACGCCGCCCGCGCGCACCGCTCCTGCCGAATCCAGACCCGCACCGGCCGCGTCGACCCCGCCTGCCGCACCCGCCAAGGCCTCGTATGAGGCGGCCCCAACCAAGCCCCCCGCCCAGACCGCGGCAGCTGTGGCGGCCTCGGTCCCGGCCCCCAACCGGTCGGTATCTGCGCCTGCGGAACCAACGCGCAACCGCAGCCTGTTCGAACTTCTCCAGCCGGGTGTGCTGCAGCAGCCGGTGCGCCTTCAGCGCGGAACCGCGCCTGCACTCATCATCGATCCAGCATCTCGGACCTATCTGGGTGTGAACACCCTGAAGCCCTATGCCGAGTATGTGAAGTCGGCGATACGCGACAGCGAACTCAAGCCGGTGACCGCGGCGGAGTTGCAGCGACTGGAAGGCGAACTGGGCGCTCCGCAGCCGATCCAGCGCCTGCTTTGGCTGGCTGCCCTGCACGCCGGCGAAGGCCAAGTGATCGGCTTCGATCCAGCCGCCCGCTTCAAGCTCGGCAAATGGCCGCAGATCGAGCGCGAGTTTCCGAAGCACTTCCGGATCGCGACCGCGATGATGAAAGCACCGGCCAGCGTGGACGAAATCGCAGCAGCCTCGGGCGCAAGCCGCGAAGAGGTCTGCGACCTGCTGAACGCCTATCTCACCATCGGCTTCGCCGAGCCCGAACAGGCCCAGGCCTCGGCCACCGAAACCGCGGGCAACAGCCTGCTCAACCGCCTGCGCGGTCTTCGCGGCTGAGTCTCGCGGCGAGAACGACAGGGTCTTCTGACGCTGCGTCCTGGTCAGTGTCAGTCGCGTTACGACCGGAGCATGGCTTTGCACGCACCGGGCTCAGCGTCCAGCCCTCAGATCGACCCGCGCAAGGCGGAGACTGAGCGCGCTCCGGACGCCGCGGGCGGGCATCCCCTTTTTGCCCCTCAGGTGCGCGGCAGCGTTACGCCAGTCTGCCCCTGGTACTTGCCGCCGCGATCCTTGTAGCTGGTCTCGCAGACTTCATCAGACTGGAAGAACAGCATCTGCGCCACGCCCTCGCCGGCGTAGATGCGCGCGGGCAGCGGGGTGGTGTTGCTGAACTCCAGGGTGACGTGGCCCTCCCATTCGGGTTCCAGCGGGGTCACGTTCACGATGATGCCGCAGCGCGCGTAGGTGCTCTTGCCAAGGCACACCACCAGCACGTCGCGCGGAATGCGGAAGAACTCGACGGTACGCGCCAGTGCAAACGAGTTCGGCGGAATGATGCAGGTGTCGCCGACGACATCGACGAAGCTGCTGGGGTCGAAGCGCTTCGGATCGACGATGGTGCTGTTGATGTTGGTGAAAATCTTGAACTCGCGCGCGCAGCGCACGTCGTAGCCGTAGCTGGAGGTGCCGTAGCTGACGATGCGCTCACCGTCCGCGTTCTGCTTGACCTGCCCCGGCTCGAAGGGCTCGATCATGCCCTGCTCGGCCAGGCGGCGGATCCAGCGGTCGGACTTGATGCTCATGCGTGGCTCCAGGCCTTGAGAGGTGCAGCGCGGGCAGCCGCGCGAGGGGCGCAAAGTGTAGCGGCCCGAGGTGCGCAAGGCACATCGGGCCGCGGAGTTCCCTTTGCTGCGCGAGATCAGGGTGCGGCAGGTGCCTGTGCGGGGGCCTGCCAGCCGCTGCCGATGTGGCGGTCCAGGAAGGCCAGAAGCTGCTGGTGGAACTTGAGCTTGTTGTCCACCGAGTAGTAGCCGTGGCCCTCGCCGCGGAAGTACAGCGATTCGACCGGTACGCCTGCTTTCTTCAGAGCGGCTTCCATCAGTTCGGTGTGCTGGATCGGAGCACGACGGTCGTTCTCGCCTGCCGTCAGGAATACGGATGCCCTGATCCGATCCGCCAGATGCACCGGCGAGTGCTCGCGGAGCGCTTCTTCACCCAGAGTATCGCGCAGGAAATTGCGACCCCACTTGACTTGCTGGACATCGCCGCGGCTGTGCATCAGCTCGAGGTCGTACACGCCGATATCGCCGGCGGCGCAGGCATACAGATCGGGCTCCTTGGCCGCTCCCATGAGACTGGCATAGCCACCGTAACTGGCACCGAAGATGCAGATCCTGCCGGCGGCCGCGATGCCCTGGTCGATGGCCCAGCGGGTCGCGTCGGTAAGGTCATCCTGCATCGCCCGCCCCCACTGCAGGTAGCCGGCACGCTCGAAGGCACTGCCGAAACCACCCGAGCCGCGGAAATTGACCTGCAGCACCGCAAAGCCCCGCGTCGCCATCAGCTGCACCGTCGGATCGAAGCCCCAGGTATCCTCGACATCGAAGGGCCCGCCATGGGGATGCACCACCAGCGGGAGATTCTTCTCGCCAGCACCGGGCGGTAGGGTCAGCAGAGCGTCCAGCTGGAGCCCGTCGCGCGCTTCGATCTGCACGGCACGGGTGCTACCCATCTGTTCGGGGACGAGCGCACGGCCACGGCTGCCGATGTGCCGCGCGTGTTTCGTTTCGATGTTGAACAGGAAATACTCGCCCGGATTGCGGTCGCTGTAGACGAACAGGATGGCCATGCGACCGTCGGCTGTCGCTGAGGTGACCACCACGTCATGCCCCTTGAAGGCCGCGGCAAGGCTTTGCAGGAGCCGCGCATCCGGATGATCGGGCTCGAAGAAATGCATGCGCAGCTGGGGATCGCGGACGAAGACGCCGATCACCGCGCTCCCATCCAGGGTGAGGATTGGACCGGCTGGGTCCCTGCGCTCGTGACGATAGATCTCGGTTCGCTCGCCGCTGGCGATGTCCAAGCGCTCGACAGCATCCGGCCCTTCGGAGCGGGAGACCTGCAGGTAGGCGCTGTCGCCATCGCTGCTGAAGCCGAGCGCAGAGGCCTGCATCCCGCTCATGTGCTGCGCGTTGACCAGGCTCCACTCGCCGCCCTCTGCGGGGCGATGGTAGAGCTCGAACGAATTCTCGGTGGTGGAGCCCTGGGCGAAGCGCAGGTTGCCCTCGGCGTCAGTCAGAAAGCTCGCTCGCGTGACCGGGGACATCGCCACCTTCTCGCGGCGTCCCGTGCTCGTCTGCAGCCGCTCAATGCTCGCGAAGTTGCTCATCCGCGTCGACCAGGGCTCGATCTGCACCAGCGCCTCGCGCTCAGCGCCCGGCAGCACATCGATCGGCCGGGCCCAGACGCGTTCGCTCTCACGCTGCTTGATGCGGGTGTGGCGTCGCCCGTCATCGGCCCGGTAGCCCACCAACGCAGCCGGTTGGGTCCCGTCGACGTCGACCGCGTAGATCTCGCCGGTGAACGTGGGGGCCTCGTCACCGAGAAAGCGTTGGGCAGGGGAGATCAGAAGGCGCTCGTCGCTCGACCACCAGAAGTTTGCGACTTCCAGATCCTTGCCGGCGTAGAAGTGCCCCTTCCGCTCCAGGGTCTCGGTGTCCAGCATGAACAGTGCGCTGCCGCGCTCGACCGGCATGTTCGCGGCAAGATGTTTGCCGTCCGGAGAGATTTTCACGTCGAGAAATGCGTCACGCTCGACGAAATGCTCGATCGGAGGAAGCGCGGAGGCCACGGGCGCCTCAGCGGCCCCCAGCAAAGGCAACAGGAGTGCGCAGGCCATCAGCAGGGGCACGCGCAGGCGAACAGTCGGCATGATCGAAACCTCGATAGGAGTGAAATTGTGTGGGCTCAGGCCCGTTCCGCATTGCGACGCCACCGCCTCGCATGACGCGCAGACTGCCAGCAAGAGCGCCGCTTGCGAAGACAGCCTTGTGGGCCGCGTGTCGCGGGGCGTTCCATCGCTGCCCCTGAGCGGCATCCACCACGGAATCCGACGCAGACGGAACGCGACTGCCCCAAAGCCCGATGGCGGGATGTGCGGTCGGCTGAGACACTGCCACCCCCTACCCGTAAAAGGACGACGCAATGGATCAGGCGCGCATCGCTATCGTCACCGGCTCCACCAGCGGTATCGGTCTGGCCGTCGCCGAAGCTCTGGCCCAGGCCGGCTGTCGGATCATGCTGAACGGGCTCGGCACGCCGGAGCAGATCGAGTCGGCGCGCGCCAAGGTGGCAGCCCACGGCGTCGAGGTCGATTTCCACGGCGCCGATCTGTCCAAGGCCCAGAGCGTCGAAGCCCTGATCCGCGCTACCGAAGCGCGCTTCGGGCGCCTGGATATCCTGGTCAACAACGCCGGCATCCAGCACACCGCACGCATCGAGGACTTTCCGGCCGAACGCTGGGACGCGATCCTCGCGATCAATCTCTCCGCCACCTTCCACGCTCTGCGCTGTGCCCTGTCGGGCATGCAGGCGCGCGGCTACGGCCGCA
>JBIJCA010000120.1:0-12715 GCA_044344935.1 Aquimonas sp.
GCGCATCACCTCGAACCGCGGGCGCTCGGCCGCGTCGATCGCGCTGGCCAGACGCATGGACTTGACCGCCGGCTTCGGCTGCTCGGGGGTGTAGAAGCCCAGCGCTGCACGCCCGCGCGGCAGGCTGGACAGGTGCTCGATGCCTTCCAGCACCCGCCCAAACAGGGTGACATTGCGGTCCAGGTGACGCGGTGCATGGCCGGTGACCACATAGAGCTGGGCCGCGCTGCCGCTATCAGGGGCGTTGTCGCGACCGGCGCCAAGCATGCCGTAGCAGTGGGCCAGCCAGCTGCGCCCGGTGGCCGGATCGCGCGCGGCGGGGAAGCCGTCGATGAATCCGGCTTCGGGGGCGTACACATCGCCGTCGGGCACCGGGGTGAAGGCTCCGACCTTGTCGGTGGCCTGGTCGAACTCGGCGGCGAGTCGCTCGGCCTGCTCGCCGCGCGCGCGCGCCTGCTCGACGTCATCCGCCAGCGGATCGCCCCACTGGGCCACGTAGTTGTCCTGCGAGCGCAGCACCGCCAGCCCGTTGAAATAGCCCTGCCCGATCAGGCCGCGTAGCTGACCGGCGTGCTTTGGGGCGAAATCCGGCGCGAGCTCGATGTAGACCGTTCCCGATTCGAGCTCAAGCAGCACCAGCGCGCCCGGATCGACCGCGCGCCAGGCCTCGGCGGGGGCCTGCGCAAGTACCTCGGCGCTGGTCAGCGGCTTGGGGGCGTCGGCATTCGCGGCGGTGGCGAACAGCAGGCTCAGTGCAAACAGATGGCGCATGGGGCGCTCCAGTGGTCGGGTGCGCCGACTGTGGACCCCTTTGGCAAAGGCCTCAAGCACGCGGCGGAAGCGGGAACATCCGCGCCCACTTGGCAATCCCGGTCGCGCCACCACTGGTCGCGCCGGGACGCACAGCGGTGCCGTGCCTGAAGTCTTCGAATCCCGAATCCCGAATCCCGGCCTTAAAGCCTCAGTGGCGGCCCTTCCATCAGCTCAAGTTGCTCGCGCAGCTGTCCCAGCAGGCGGTCCCAGTGCGAGCGCTCCTCGAACCAGGGAAACGCCGCCGGAAACGCGGGGTCGCTCCAGCGCCGCGCGATCCACGCGTGGTAGTGCAGCAGGCGCAGGCTGCGCAGGGCCTCGATCAGGACCAGTTCGCGCGGCTCGAAGGCGCGGAACACGCTGTAGCCCTCAAGCAGGTCGCCGAGCTGGCGGCGCATCGATTCGCGGCTGCCCGACAGCAGCATCCACAGGTCCTGCATCGCCGGGCCAGAGGCGCAATCGTCGAAATCGACGAACTGGATCTGCCCCTCGCGCCAGAGCAGATTGCCGGGATGGCAGTCTCCATGCAGACGAAGTCCGGCCAGCGGTGCGGCGTCCTCGAAAGCATCTTCGACCGCATCCAGCACGGCCTCGGCGGTCTGCTCGAAGCTCGCCTCCAGTTCGGGTGGCAGCCAGCCCTGCTCCATCAGGAAGTTCAGCGGTGCCTCACCATGGCTGATCGGATCGATCCGCGGTCGGTGCAGGAAGGCGCGCTCCGCGCCGACCTGATGCAGGCGACCGAGCGCGCGCCCGAGCTGCTCCAGGGTCGCCGGCTGATCAAGCTCGGGCGCAAGCCCACCGCGCAAGGGAAACAGCGCGAAGCGGAAACCCGCATGCCGGAACAGGCTGTGGCCGGCGCGAAGGATCGGGGCAACCACCGGGATCTCGGCCGCTTCAAGCTCGCAGGTGAAGGCGAGTTCTTCCTCGATCGCGGCATCGCTCCAGCGGCCGGGACGGTAGAACTTGGCCACCAGCGGCGCGGCATCCTCAAGACCGATCCGGAACACACGGTTCTCGAAACTGTTGAGAGCGAACACGTGGCCGCTGCAGGCGAAACCCTGGGTTTCGACAGCGGCGATCACGCAGGCCGGATCCAGGCCGGCATACGGCCTCGACGAGGCCGGCGCGTCAGTCGATGCCAAGCTTCTTCAGCTTGTAGCGCAGCGCACGGAAGGTGATCCCGAGTTTGGCGGCGGCCTTGGTCTTGTTGTAACGGCACTCTTCCAGCGCCTTCATGATCGCCTCGCGCTCGACCTGCTCGATGAAATCCGTGAGCGGCTCGGACGGCAGCCGCGCGGACGTCGGTGCTGAGCCGGATGCGGCCACGGCTGCGGGCTCAACAGGGCCCGACGGCGCCGCCGTCGAGCTCGACGGCAGGGTTGCTGCATGCCCCGCTTCCGGAGCGAACATCGCCGCCGCACGCGGCAGGTGCAGGTCGTCGGCGCCGATGCTGCCGCTGTCGCACAGGGCCACCGCGCGTTCGAGGATGTTCTCGAGCTCGCGAACGTTGCCAGGGAAGGGATAGGCCTTGAGCGCAAGCGCTGCGTCGTCGTTCAGACGGTAGGGCGGATCGCCGTTCTCCTGCGCAAGCCGGCGCAGGATCGCCTCGGCCAGCGGCAGGATGTCGCCGGAGCGCTCGCGCAGCGGCGGCACCCGCAGCTCGATCACGTTGATGCGGTAATACAGATCGTGGCGGAACTTGGTTTCGGCCACCAACTGGGCGAGGTTCTTGTGGGTGGCCGACAGAATGCGCACGTCGACCAGTTGCTCGGTGTTGGCACCCACCGGCCGCACGGATTTCTCCTGGATCACGCGCAGCAGCTTGACCTGCATGTGGATCGGCAGCTCCGCGACTTCGTCGAGAAAGAGCGTGCCACCGTGCGCGGCCTGGAACAGGCCTTCCTTGTCGCCGTGCGCGCCGGTGAAGCTGCCCTTCTTGTGACCGAAGAATTCGCTCTCCATCAGCTCGGAAGGAATCGCGCCGCAGTTGACCGGCACGAATGGACCTTCGGCGCGCGGGCCCTGTTCGTGGATGAGGCGCGCCACCAGCTCCTTGCCGACGCCGGATTCACCGCTGATGTAGACCGGCGCCTGGCTGCGCGCGACCTTGGCAATGGTGGCGCGCAGCTGTTGCATCGCCTGCGAATCGCCCTGCAGCTTGTTGGCGGAGAGCTGCAGCTGGGCCCGCCGCTGTTCGCCGAGCTGCAGCGCGCTCTGCACCAGCCGTCGCAGCACATGCAGGTCGACCGGCTTGGACACGAAATCGAAGGCACCGGCCTTGAGCGCATTCACCGCCGCATCGACATTGCCGTAGGCGGTGATCATCGCCACCGGGGTTTCAGGGTACTTCTGCGCGATCAGCTCGATCAGGCTCTGGCCGCTGCCGTCAGGCAGGCGCATGTCGGTGAAGCAGAGGTCGTAGCGCTGCCGGGCAAGCTGCTCCCGGGCAGTGGCGAGATCGGCGGCCGTCTCCACGCGCAGGCCCATTCGGCCAAGGGTCAGCACCAGCAGCTCGCGAATATCGCGCTCGTCGTCGACGATCAGGGCACAGCGCGTGGTTGACATGGTCACCTGTCAGGAAATCGGGGCCCGGCGGCGGCGCCGTCGAGGCGGTGATACATCCAGCCGGCGTGAGGATACGACACCGTCCGGTCTACGTCTCGCCGCTGGGCTGACCAAAGCTTCGGGACTTGGCCAACGTGATCCGGAAACAGGCGCCGCCGGCAGGTACCGGCACGTACTCCAGGGCGGCCTGGTTGGCTTCGCACAGCTGGCGGGCGATGTAGAGACCGAGACCGGTGCCATGCTCATGGGTGGTGAAGAACGGCTCGAAGATGTTGGCGGCTACCTTGGCCGGTATACCTGGCCCGCGATCGATCACCTCCACCACCGGCGGCCCGTAGTCCAGCGCCTGGCGTGCACTGACCGTGACCCGTGCGGGTTCGCCGGGGAGCCGGCCGTAGTTGAGGGCGTTGGTGACCAGCACAGTCACCGCCTGGTGCAGCTGGGCCGGATCGACCACCGCGTAGAGACGGCGCGCCGGCGGCGCGGCGATCAGCAGATCCTGGTCGAGATGGTGGCTGGCCTGGTAGTCGTCGACGAACTGGCCCACCCATTGCGAAAGGTCCACCTGCTCGGGGCGGGAGCGCTCCCGCCGCGACAGGTTCAGTACGTTTTCGATGATACCGTTCATGCGCTGGCAGTGCGACAGGATGATCTCGACCAGACGCTTGTCGGTTTCCGGCAGATCGGGCGACTCTTCGAGCAGCTGGGCCGAGTAGCTGATCGCCGCCAGCGGGTTGCGTACTTCGTGCGCGATGCTCGCCGACAGGCGCCCGAGCGTCGACAGGGTCAGCTCTTCGGCGCGTCGGGAAACGAGACTGGCGTCGTCCAGGAAGATCAGCACCAGTCCGTCGCTGGCGGACAGCTTGGCGAAGCGCGGAATGACCTCGATGCCTTCGCCCGCGAGTTGCAGGGGCTGGCTGGTGCCCTCGCGGCCGCGCTGCCAGTCCGACAGACGCCGCGACAGACTGGGCGACAGCGTGCCGAGATACTGCTCGGAGGGCGAAGGCTGTCCGAGGAGATTCCAGGCAGCCTCGTTGCTCAGCTGGATCTGGTTGCCGGCATCCACCACCAGCACGCCGGTGCGCATGCGCCGGATGATCAGCTCGTTGAGCTGCGAGAGATTGGCGAGGTCGGCACCGCGCTGCGCCGCCAGCAGGTTGGCCTCGCGCATCTGCCGTCCGAGGAGGTTGCAGAGCACTGCCGCCGCCAGATAGCTGATCGCCAGCATCACCGCTTCGATCAGGTCACGCGAAGCGCCGCGCGCGCCGAAGCCGCCCAGGAAGAACTCGGCGACGCCGCCGATCGCCATCAGCGCAGCGAGGCCCAGACTGACGTTGAGCGAAAGAAGCAGCGCACCGGCACCGATGTTGACCAGCATCATCAGTCCGATCGCGGTGTCGATGCCATCCGACACATGGAAGAAGAGCAGTGCGATGGCGATATCCAACATCAGCCCGATCGCGGCCTGCACGTTCAGTCGCAGATTCGACTGGCTGGCCGCGACGACCAGCACGAGGCCGAGGACGAGGTAGACCACCGCCGCCCCCCGGGCCAGCGCGGGGTTGGCCAGCTGGACCATGTCCGCGGCAATCGGGCTGAACACCACGAACACGAGCAGGGCGCCTTCGAGCGCGCGATACAGTGCGTAGAAGTACAGCTCCCGCCGCAGGCCGAACTCCGAAGCGGGATCGCGCACCGGTGCATCGTCCTCGCTGTGTTCTCTCATGCCGTGATCCAACCGCACTGATCCGGCGTCGAGTATAGGCGGCACGGACACCGTCCCGACGTCCGGGTCAAGCGCGGTGGCGGCGCGCCTCGGCCTCGGTCCGACAATGCGCCCCAAGGCTGAAGCG
Source organism: Aquimonas sp. (assembly GCA_044344935.1). GTDB lineage: Bacteria > Pseudomonadota > Gammaproteobacteria > Xanthomonadales > Xanthomonadaceae > Aquimonas. The sequence continues at coordinate 5,229 of JBIJCA010000120.1, forward strand.
GCGCCGCTCCGCGGCGGTGGCAATGGCCTCGGCCACGCGAGCGCGTGCGGCGAAACGGCTGCCGGCGGGCAGCCCGGCGAGGGTGTCCTGCAGCCAGCTTCGCGCTTCGGCGAGGCCGCGCGCGTCGCGCTCGATGCCGACGCAGTCCCACATCAGGTGACGCAGACGCAGGGCAAGGGCAGCCGCGCCGGCGGGCTCCGGCTCTAGCGCCGGCGTACGGTGGGCGCGAACCGCCCCGGTCGTGGCGTCGGCCAGTGCCCGGCCGGTGGCGCGGCCGAAGACGAGACCCTCAAGCAGCGAGTTGCTGGCCAGGCGGTTGGCGCCATGAACGCCTGTGCACGCGCACTCGCCCACTGCGAACAGACCCTCAACCTTCGTCCGCCCCTGCGCATCGGCGGCAATGCCCCCCATGTGATAGTGCATTGCTGGCGCGACCGGCAGCACGTCGACGCGCCCATCCAGGCCATGCGCTGCGGCGAGCGCGAACACCGCCGGGAAGCGCTGCGGAAACTCCGCGCCTGGCGCGGCACGCGCGTCCAGCCAGACGCCGCCGGCGCGCAGCTGGCGGAAGACCGCGCGCGCGACAACGTCCCGCGCGGCCAGTTCGGCGCCCTCGACCGCAGCCATGAAGCGGCGCCCCTCGTCATCGATCAGGACAGCACCAGCGCCGCGCAGGGCTTCGGTCAGCAGCGGCAAGGGCGCGGGGTCGAGACCGCGCACGGCAAGCGCGGTCGGATGAAACTGGACGAACTCCAGATCACGCAGCTCTGCGCCGACCTGCAGAGCCAGCGCAAGGCCGCTGCCATCCGCGTGCGAGGGGTTGGTGGTGTAGCGGTAGAGCTGGCCAATCCCGCCGGTGGCTAGCACCACGGCACCGGCGGAGAGCGCGTAGAACCGCCGACTGCGGTCCTCGGCCAGAACCCCGGCGACCCGCGAACCGGACTGCAGCAGGCCACGCGCCTCGAAGCCTTCCAGTAGTTCGATATGCGGTGCGCCACGCACGGCTGCGGACAGTGTGCGCATCACCTCGGCGCCTGTGGCATCACCCTGAGCGTGCACGATGCGCTGGGCCGAATGCGCGGCTTCACGGCCCAGGCTCAAGCGGCCGTCGCCATCGCGATCGAAACGCGCACCCAATGCGACCAGCCAGTCGATCAGTTCGGGCGCAGCCGCAGTGAGCTGATCGACGCGCTGCGCGTCGTTGTGGCCGACGCCCGCAGCCAGCGTGTCCTGCGCATGGGACTGCGGCGAATCGCACGGACCGATCGCCGCGGCGATGCCACCCTGCGCCCAGTGGCTCGCGCCATCCAGACCCAGCCGTCCCGGCGTCAGGATCAGCGCGCGGCGCGGCGCGGCGGCCAACGCCACGCTGAGCGCCGCGATACCCGAGCCGACAATGAGCACGTCCGCGCGCATCGCGCTTACGCCGCCTCGCGCCGGCCGATGTCGAGCATGCGCTGCACTGCCTGACGGGCGCGGCGCGCGGTCTCTGCATCGACCTGCACTTCATGCTGACCCAGACGCAGCGCATCGAGGATCTTCGGCAGGGTGATCCGCTTCATGTGCGGGCAGAGGTTGCAGGGCCGGGTGAACTCGATGTCCGGGAAGTTGACCGCGACGTTGTCGCTCATCGAGCACTCGGTGACCATGACCACGCGCTTCGGCCGCTTGGCGTCGAGGTGATGGATCATGGCTGCGGTGCTGCCGACGAAATCGGCTTCCGCCAGCACGTCCTGCGGGCATTCGGGGTGAGCCAGGATGTGCACGTCACCTTGCGCTGCGCGGTAGTCACGCAGCTCGGCGCCGGTGAAGCGCTCATGCACCTCGCAGCTGCCCTGCCACAGGATCACCTCGACTTTGGTTTTCGAAGCCACGTATTGGCCGAGGTACTGGTCAGGCAGGAAAAGCACGCGGTCCACGCCCAGCGACTCGACCACGTGCACCGCATTGGCCGAGGTGCAGCAGACATCGCTCTCGGCCTTTACTTCGGCCGTGGTGTTGACGTAGGTCACCACCGGTACGCCGGGATAGCGCTGGCGCAGCAGGCGAATGTCTTCGGCGGTGATGCCGCTGGCCAGCGAGCAGCCGGCCGCGGTGTCCGGAATCAGAACACTCTTCGCCGGGTTCATGATCTTCGCCGTCTCGGCCATGAAGTGGACGCCGGCCATGAGGATGATCTCGGCATCGACGTTGACCGCCTGCTGGGCCAGCGCCAGCGAATCGCCGACGATGTCAGCGACGCCGTGGAAGATTTCCGGCGTCTGGTAGTTGTGGGCGAGGATGACCGCGCGCTTCTCCTTCTTGAGACGCTGGATCGCATCGATGTAGGGCAGGTGCAGGGCCCATTCGGCATCGGAGATCACCTGGCGGGTGCGTTCGCGCAGCGCGGCGTGGCGACGCGCCATGGCGTCATCGGCGGTGGGCAGGGTCGACAGGCTGGCAGGGCTCATGAGCACTCCGGAGTTCTGTAAGTGCGGCGGCGCCGGACCAGGCATGCCGGTGTCGCCGTCGCGGCTTATGCTCGATATGAGCATAACGATGGCGTAATGCTAGTTTTGAGCATAAGGGGCGTCAAGCGCGTATTCGGCGCGGGTGCAGCTTGCGATTCAGCCGCGGCTGCCGTCCGTCGACCCGTGGCGCGGGCGGCGGGCCAGAGGCGCTTGGGCCGTCATACCTTCGGCCTCGCGCCAGTCAATCTCGATGTCGGCCAGCGCCGCTGGCTGGCGCGACGATGACTCTCGGCCTGCTGCAGGAAGTTGGAATGCGAATGGATGGCCGACTCGATGTCGGCGGCCACGCTCGCAGCTCCGGCGGCGCGTGGATGTGCGAGCGCAGGCGCGTGCTCGGCGCCCGCTCACCTGCGCAGTCGCGCAGGTGGGTCTCGACGTCGGCGTCCAGCGACGTCTCGCAAAAGGGCGAGGGATCGCGAGAGTCGAACAGCTGCTTGATGCGCTGCACGCGGTTCTCGATCCTGGCGGTCTCGACAGCCACGGGCTCCGCAACAAAGTCCGTGAATACGTATTCAACGCAACTGCACAATGGACGCTTCGGCCCCAGCGGTTAGCGTACGCCCCGAGCCGCGGGGGCGGCCAAGGAGTCAGCACATGTCGAGCGGCACCCTGCAATGGAGCATCTTCATCGGCCTGACCGCCCTGGTCGCCGCGCTGACCTGGTGGCGCTGTCGCGGCGCCCAGCACTCGAACGATGCTTCGCGCGAGTATTTCCTCGCCGGCGGCGGCCTCACCTGGCCGATCGTCGCCGGCTCGCTGCTGCTGACCAACATCTCGGCCGAGCAGATCGTCGGCATGAACGGCGCGCAGATGGCGCTGGTGGCCTGGTGGGAGTTCGGCGCCGCGGTCGCCCTGATCGTGCTGGCCAAGGTGCTGGTGCCGCTGTACTACAAGTACCGCTGCACCACGACGACCGAACTGCTGGAGCACCGCTTCGGCGATTCCGGCATCCGCGCGGGCGTGGGCCTGCTGTTCCTGTTCGGCTACCAGTTCATCCTGCTGCCGGTGGTGCTGTACACCGGCGCGGTGTTCATGAAGTCGATGTTCGGGCTGGAGTTCTCGGTGCTGGGCATCGCCGCTGCGCTTGCCGCTGCGGGACTGGCGTACGCGGCCTTCGGCGGCCTGCGCGCGATCGCGATCTCGGACACCTTCAACGGCATCGGCCTGCTGGTCATGGGCCTCATCGTCACCGCCTTCGCGATGTCGGCGATTGACTGGGATCTGTCCGGCCTGCCCGCTGAGCGTTTGACCCTGATCGGCGGACCCGACTCGGACATCCCCTGGACGACCTTGCTGACAGGCATGTTCTTCGCCCATCTGTTCTACTGGGGCACCAATATGGTGATCGTGCAGCGGGCGATCGCGGCCAAGACCATGCGCGAAGCACAAAAGGGCATCTACGCCGCTGCCGCGTTCAAGCTGGTGATTCCCTTGATCGTGGTTCTGCCGGGCATGATTGCCTACAAGCTCTACGGCGATATCGGAGACGTCGCGTACGGGCGTCTGGTGGGCGACGTGCTGCCGCCCTGGCTGTCAGGCGCATTCGCCGCGGTGATCGCCGGTGCCGTGCTGTCCAGCTTCAACTCCTGCCTCAACTCGGCGGCCGCGCTATACACGCTGGATCTGCACGTGCGCTACATCGATCCAAACGCCAACGTGCGCAGGATCGGCCAGACCGTCGCCGTGGTCGCCAGCGTGGTTGCCGTGGCGCTGGTGCCCCTCTACCAGAACGCGGAGAGCATCATCGCCACCCTGCAGAAGTTGAACGGCCTGTATTCGATGCCGGTACTTGCCGTGTTCCTCGCCGCGGTGTTCTTCAAGCGCCCAGACCCGCGGGCGGCCAAGATCGCGCTGGTGTTGGGTGCCGCGATGTACGCCGGATTTATCTTCTGGTGGGCGCCCCTGCACCACCTGCACCTGATGTTCATCACCCTGTTTTCGGCGCTCGGCCTGATGTGGGTGCTGGGGCGGGTTCTGCCCTCCGCGTCCGTTGCCGATCCCGCACCGCGTCCAAGCGCCTAGTCACAGCAGGATCCAGAAACGAAGAAAGGCCCGGCAATGCCGGGCCTTTCGTCTGTACGGCCATCGCTCGACTTACTTGACGCCGAGCTGATCCAGCAGGAAGGCGTAGTACTCCGCCGCTTCACGGAAGCGCTGGAAGCGTCCCGACTTTCCGCCGTGGCCGGCTTCCATGTTGGTGCGGAAGACCAGCAGGTTGTCATCGGTCTTCTTCGCCCGCAGGCGGGCGACGTACTTGGCCGGCTCCCAGTACTGGACCTGGCTGTCCCACAAACCGGTGCCGACAAAGGTCGCCGGGTAGGCCTTGGCCTCGATCTGGTCGTAGGGCGAGTAGGCCAGCATGTAGTCGTAGTAGGTCTTGTCCTCCGGGTTGCCCCACTCGTCGTACTCGTTGGTGGTCAGCGGGATGCTCGGGTCGAGCATGGTGGTGACCACGTCGACGAAGGGCACCTGGCTGACGATGGCCCGGTACTTCTCTGGCGCCATGTTGGCGATCGCGCCCATCAGCAGACCGCCGGCGCTGCCGCCAAGCGCCGAGACGCGGTCGGCCGCGGCGTACTTCTCGGCCACCAGGAAGTCGGTGACATCGATGAAGTCGGTGAAGGTATTCATCTTCTTCAGCAGCTTGCCGTCCTCGTACCAGGCGCGGCCCATCTCCTGACCACCGCGAATGTGCGCGATCGCATAGACCATGCCGCGATCGACCAGTGAGAGCACGTTCGAGTTGAAGCCTGGGTCCATGGAGGCGCCGTAGCTGCCGTAGCCGTACTGCAGCAGTGCGGCACTGCCGTCGCGCTTGAACTCGGCGCGATGCAGCACGGTGACGGGCACGCGGGTGCCGTCGCGGGCGGTGGCCCACAGGCGTTCGGTCACGTAGTTCTTCTTGTCGAAGCCGCCCAGCACCGGCTGCTCCTTGAGCAGCTTGCGCTCGCCGGTGACGACATTCAGCTCGTAGGTGGTCGCGGGCGTGGTCAGCGAGGTGTAGGTGTAGCGCAGCCAATCAGTCGAAGGCTCGGCATTCACCGACAGGCCCATCGAGTAGGCGGTTTCGTCGGCCGCGACGTACTGCTCGCTGCCATCGCCCTTGCGCAGGCGCAGGCGGGTCAAACCCTGCGAGCGCTCGCCGACCGCGATGAAGCCGTCGAACAGGGCAAAGCCCTCGATGAAGACGGAAGCGTCGTGCGCGATCAGATCCTGCCACTGGCTGCGCGCGCGGATGTCGTTCTCGCTGGCCTGCATCAACCGGAAGTTCTGGGCTTCCCAGTTGGTCCGGATCACCCAACGCTCGCCGAGATGGTCGGCGTCGTACTCGAAGTCCCGCTCGCGCGGCGCCAGGATCTCGAACTCGCCGGGCTGCGCGGCCGGCGTGCAGCGCGTTTCAGAGGACACCGTGCTGCGGACACTGATGCAGATGTACTTCTCCGAAGTGGTCTTGCCGACGCCCATGTAGAAACTGGGGTCGCGTTCTTCGTAGACGAGGCGGTCGTTGCCCTCCGCAAGTCCCAGCGTGTGCAGGCGGACGCGCGTGCTCAACAGGGTCTCGGGATCGTTTTCGATGTAGAAGAAGCCGCTGCTGTCGGCCGTCCAGGCGATGCTGGTCGACAGGCCCTTGAGCTCCAGCGGCAGGAGTTCGCCGGTCTCCAGATTCTTCACCCGCAGGGTGAACTGGCGACGGCCGCTGGTGTCCTCGAAGTAGGCCAGCAGGCGGTTGTCCGGGCTCACTTCGTAACGCCCGACCTGATAGAACGACTGCCCTTGGGCGAGGCTGTTCACATCGAGCAGCACCTCTTCGGGGGACTCCATGCTGTCCTTGCGGCGCGCATGGACCGGATACTCGCGACCTTCCTCGAAGCGCGTGTAGTACCAGTAGCCGTTCTCGCGAAAGGGAATGCTGGAATCGTCCTGCTTGATGCGACCGACCAGTTCGCCGTAAAGCTGTTCCTTCAACGCTGCAAGCGGCGCCAGGCGCGCATCCGCATATGCATTCTCCGCTTCGAGGTAGGCCAGCATCTTCGGGTCGGTGCGGCTGTCGTCGCGCAGCCAGTAGTACTCGTCCTGGCGCACCGCGCCGTGCGGCGCCTTGACTTCGTGGGCGCGGGTTTCAGCGACGGGCGCCTGAACAGGGCCGCCGTCAGTGGCGGCGACGCTGCCGGCGTCAGCATCCGGCCCACGCTGGCATCCGGCGATTGCGATGACTGAGGCCGCCAGCGCGGCGAGGTGGGGCAAACGGTTGTTTCGGGCATGCATGCTCATGGGGTCTCCTTCCATGTGAAGCCCTGACGCGAGAACGCGTCGGGGTCGTCGGATTCGGGAATCGCGGCGTTCGGGTTGCCGTGGCCGGCGCAGTCTACGCCGGCCACGGCAGCCCGGTTTTCAGCCGTTGGGGAACAGGTGCTGCCGGAGGAAGCTGTAAGCGATCGCCTGCATATACGCGCGCTGTCCGTTGTCCGCCGCGCCGCCATGACCGCCTTCGATGTTCTCATAGTAGGCAACGCTGTGGCCCTGCTCCTGCATGCGCGCGAACATCTTGCGGGCGTGGCCCGGATGCACGCGATCGTCGCGGGTCGAGGTGGTGAACAGCACCGGCGGATACGTCACGTCAGTCTTGACGTTCTGGTAGGGCGAGTACTTTTGCAGGAACTCCCAGTCGGCGGTGTCGGGGTTGCCGTACTCGGCCATCCACGAAGCACCGGCCAGCAGCAGGTGGTAGCGCTTCATGTCGAGCAGCGGCACCTGACAGACCACGGCGCCGAAGAGATCGGGGTACATCACGGTCATGTTGCCCATCAGCAGGCCGCCGTTGCTGCCGCCCTGCATGCCGAGGTGCGCCGGTGCGGTGACGTTCTGTGCGATCAGCTCCTTCGCGACCGCTGCGAAGTCCTCGTAGGCTTTGTTGCGGTTAGCCTTGAGCGCAGCCTGATGCCAACGGGGACCATACTCGCCGCCGCCGCGGATGTT
>JBIJCA010000392.1:0-3419 GCA_044344935.1 Aquimonas sp.
TCTGCAGATCCCGACTGACATCGAGATCGCGGCTGAGCTCCGTATCTGCGCCGGGCAGCACCTGGGTCAGTGTATACGTTCCCGCCTGCAGGGTGATGATGTCCGCGACCCCCGTGGCGTTCGCGGCGATCACCGCTTCGCGCAAGGAGCAGTCCGAACGAAGGCAACCGTTCGGTATCGGATCGTCGAAGCGGGTCACCCGATACTCCGCGGCATCGCCCGAGCTCGGCGCGAACCCGCACAGCGCAATGACTGCGAAACCGGTCATGCGTACGAGGTTCTTCATGTTCTTTGGCTCCTGTGGTTAGGACTGCGCGCCGCACGAAGTCGGTCCGGCAATCGGCGTCGCTGCGGCTGATCGCCAGCGCCGCGGACCCTGACCGATCCGTTGGGCGTCAGCGTGCTTGCCCGTCGCGAACGTTCTGCGCGGGGTCTGAAGCCAACAACGCGAAAGCGTCGAGGTCGGGATCACGGAGATCCGCGGGGTGGGTCAGCTCGACGGATCGCAAGCCAGCACGGCAAGCCCCACCCGAACGACTACATCGAACGCCCACGTCTGACCTTTCGCGAAGAAGTCCCGCACCCGCACCTGCCAGCTCGCCTGGACGATGTCCGCGAGGCGGCCTGGTGGTGGATGCTCGACCACAACGACCAACGACCCCACGATGCATCCGGCGGTGTGACCCCGGTTTCGCTGAGCCTCGGTTTCCGATTTCCCCGTTCAGTACACGGGCAAGTCGGGTATCGGCTTGTTGCGACCTGGCGAAGGCACGGCGGTCGGAGACCCACAGGGCTCTCGTTGACCGCGCGCCGAGCCCGCACGAGCAATCCGCTTCGAGCGCGGAATCACCGACCTGACAGGCACGTTCCGCGGGCGAAGGAGTCGACATGCAGTGGTCTTCCATGGTTCTCGCGCTTGCCGGCACGCTGTTGCCTTTGCTCGATGCCGACTCACGGCTTCCTGCAGATGAAGCCCAGAGGGCCGGCCACCCTCCGCAGACCATGCCGACACCCGACGCGCCCCAGGACCGTTCGCCGGCCACCAGCGGGTTCGTGAAGGCAGGCGCCGTGAGGCTGCACTATCTGGACTGGGGCGGCGAGGGTGCGACGCTGCTGTTCATCGCGGGATCGGGCGACAACGCCCATGCGTTCGACGAACTGGCGCCCGAGTTCACTGACCGCTTCCGTGTGCTGGCTCTGACGCGGCGTGGTTACGGGCAATCGGACCGACCCGACACGGGCTACGACGTGGCCACCCTCACAGAAGATGTCCGGCTGTTCCTCGATGCCCTGGAGATCACGCAGGTGAGCCTTGCAGGGCACTCGGCCGGCGGCCAAGAGCTCATCGAGTTTGCGGTCCGGTATCCACGACGCCTGCACAAGCTGGTGTTTCTCGATGCCGCCTACGACCGTCGAGAGGTTCCGACGCTCGAGACCAAGGACCCCCTGTTCGACCGCTCGGCGCTGGACAAGCCGTGGGCGGAACGCTCGCCCGAGGAGAGGATCCAGGCGATGTACTTCCGACACATGGACCAGTACACGCCGCAGTACGCCTCCATTGAGGCGCCGGCGCTGAGCTTCTATGCGATCGCCGAATCGCATCCGGGCCTCGCCAGCGATGCCGATGAAGACACGCGCACCCGGGCACAGTCCTTCGTGGAGAACGAGATGCAGCCCTACCAATGGCGCAACGTCGAGCTTTTCCGCAGAGAGGTGGCGAAGGGCAAGGTGGTGGTGCTGCGCGGCACGCACCACTACTTCTTCGAAGACCCCAGCCGCAAGAACGAAGTCGTGCGATTGATGCGGGCATTTCTTGCGGAATGATCGCGGCATCGGGATCGAGCCCGGAACACGCGGAGCGGCGATGATCGCGGACGAGTCGCGAAACCGGGGCCCGCGAAACCGCGCGAAAGAGTCAGCGCGCGAAAGGGGCCAAATCTAGACGGCAGACCAACCGACCGACACCCCACCCACCTCCTCCCAGGCCGCAGATGGCAAACATAGCGCCGCCGATGGGACTTACCCCCAGCCGTCGCGGGCGCACGGCGCCAGGCGGAGGAGTGGGACGCCGCGGCAAGTCCCCGCCGGATGGCGGTCCAAAGTATCGACCTGCCCCGTTTCCGCGTAGATGACCCGTTTCCACGGGCGCTGTACGCATCTGCTGTCGGATCGGGCACAGGCGGGAGAGCAGGCGCGGAGCGCTCCGCGCCGCGGCCGCAGCAGGTCGAGTGGCAGTCGCCAAGAATTAGCAACTCTCGCGCATTCATGCATAATTAGGTAGATCGTGCTAATCAAATCTAAGACCATGAAGACGCTCGCTATCGCGCCCGGCGAACTGCCCTACTTCCCCCGCCCCGAACTGCTGGAGCGTGTGTTCAAGGCCTTCCAGGCGGGTCAGAACGTCGCCTTGTTCGCCCCGCGACGGCAGGGCAAAACGTGGTTCGTGCGCTTCGAACTGCTGCCCGCCGCCCGCGACGTCTGGGGCTGGCGCGCGCTCTACATCGATCTCTGGGCGCAACGCGACCAACCCGAGCTCGCGCTGCTGGCCGGCCTCGAAGCCGCACTCGCCAAGCCCCCACGCTTTGTACTCAAGGAACTCTCTGCCAGCGGCAAAGCCGGGCCGCTTGCAGCCACCGCAACGTGGGTTCGTGAGAGCGATGGCGCCGCGCTGAGTCTTGAACAGCGCCTGCGCGCAGCCTTGGACGAGCTGGTCGCTGCCGGCCCGCTGCTGATCGCGCTGGACGAGTTTCAGACTTTGGCGGGCGCCCAGCGCGAAAGCTTTGTCGCAGCGCTACGGTCTGGCTTGCAGGCGCATGCGGAGTACCTGCGGGTATTCTTCACCGGCTCCAGCCGCACCGGCTTGAACGAGATGTTTCGCAAGTACCGCGCGCCGCTGTTCGAGCAAGCGATCAATCTGGTGATGCCCTCGTTGAGTGAGGACTTCCTCACTGATCGCATCGAGGTGTTCCGCGAGCGCACCGGTCGGCACCTCGACAGTGACGCCGTACGTGCAGTGTTCGAGCAGGTCGGGTTTTCGCCCGCGCATCTCAACAAGCTGCTGGTGCAGCTGATGATCGCGGGCGGCACCGACATCGTGGGCTTGCATGCCGAGTATGCGGGCGACGCCTTCGACGATACGTTTCCGGCCGTGTGGCAGCAGCTCAAGCCCATGGATCGCGCCCTGCTGCAGCTGCTTGCCTTGGGTCACGGCGGCAGCGGTCTCTACAGCCTGGTCGAGCGCCAGCGGCTCGCCAGTCTCTTGGGCGAAGCGAGCGCCCCCTCGCCTGCGCGCGTGCAGACTTCGCAGAAGCGGCTGGAAAAGCTCGGCCTGCTGAGCCCGATCGGCGAGGTCGGGCGCTACGAAATCGAGGACCCGGCGTTCGCCTGCTGGCTACGTACCCACACAGGTCGCACCGAGC
>JBIJCA010000462.1:0-3411 GCA_044344935.1 Aquimonas sp.
GGTTCTTCCCCCTCTCCCCAACCCCTCTCCCTCCGGGGGAGAGGGGCTAGAATCGGTGCCTGTCGCGGGGCGGGTGGGGCCTGATCGCGCCTTGGTTTTGGGTGTTCTGCCGGCCTTGGGCGGTGGGCGCCTGGGGCTTGGGCGGTGGGTTCACCCGCCGCCGGTCATGCGGCGGCGGGTGTTCCCTCCGGTGTTACTTCTTGGCGGCTTTCTTGGCGGCTGCCTTTTTTGCAGGGGCGGCTTTCTTGGGGGCCGCTTTTTTCGCTGGGGCTTTCTTTGCCGCGGCTTTCACCGGGGCTTTCTTCGCTGCGGCTTTCGCTGGGGCTTTCTTGGTGGCGGCCTTGGCGGGGGCTTTCTTCGCGGGGGCCTTCTTGGCCGATGCCGGCTTGGCGGCGGCCTTTTTCACGGGTGCGGCTTTCTTGGCGGCGGGCTTCTTGGCCACGGCCTTCTTCACCGCGGCGACCTTCTTGGCGGCGGCTTTCTTGGCGGGCGCGGCTTTCTTGCTGACGGCCTTCTTGGCGTCGGCCACCGTCTTCTTGGCGGTCTTCACAGCGCCGGAGACGGCTTTCTTGGCTTCGCCGACTTTCTTGTCGACCGCTTTCTTGGCTTCGCCCACTTTCTTGCCAACGGCTTTCTTGGCGGCCGCGACCTGCTTCTTGGCCGACTTCATGGCGCCCGAGACGGCCTTCCTGGCCTTCTTGATCTGGCCTTCGGCCTGCTTCTTCACCTTGGCGGCGCGCTTGGACACGGCCTGTTCGGCGGCGACCACGGCGTCCTTGGCGTCCTGGGCCAGTTCCTGGGCTTTTTCGGTGACGGCTTCCACCGCGTCGGAGAGGGTCGCGGTTACCCCATTGCCATTGCTCATGTGCCACTCCTTACGTCTTAGCGCTTGCGTCTTGGCGTCGGGTCTGCCCGGGTGGGCAGTGGTATCGAGAACATGGACTGCCGCCGGTGCGTCCTGCGCCGGTGGCTTGCACCTGCCCGGCGGGACAGGCCGGGCACGCGCGAAGGGGTGCGCCCTTCGCCGCAGGCCGGGTCCGTGGCCTGCGCCGGGCTCAGGTTCGAGCCCTGGGTGTTCTTGCTCCGCCGGTTCAGCGGTGGAGCGGGCGTTGCGGCCTCGCCATTCGGGAGAGCGGTGAAGAGCGGGGCTTCGGTGAGGCGGATGACCGGGGTAGGTGTTGGGCTCTTGGTGGGTCAGGGCCCACCCTATGGGTTCATCGGGTGGAGCGTGCGTCGGGCCTGTCATAGGGTGGGTCTTGACCCACCGGAGCGTGATTTTCGCTTCGGTCGTGACCGGGGCGAGGGTCGAGGCTTCGGTGGGCCAGGGCCCACCCTATGGGTTCATCGGGTGGGGCGTGCGTCGGGCTTGTCATAGGGTGGGTCTTGACCCACCGGAGCGCGATTTCCGCTTCGGTCGTGACCGGGGCGAGGGTCGAGGCTTCGGTGGGCCGGGGCCCACCCTATGGAGTTCATCGAGTGGGGCGAGGGTCGAGGCCTTCGTGGACCCCATGCTGCCCTCAGAACTTGCCGTAGTAGCCCTCCTTGAGTGCGTCGAAGAGGTTGGCGGCGGTGTGCATTTCGCCGTCGTATTCGATCTGCTCGTTGCCCTTGACCTCGACCACGCTGCCGTCTTCGAGTTCGAAGCGGTAGGTGGTGTTTTCGAGGTCGGCTTCTTTCACCAGCACGCCCTGGAAGGCGGCGGGGTTGAAGCGGAAGGTGGTGCAGCCCTTCAGGCCCTTGGAATGGGCGTAGCGGTAGATGTCCTTGAAGTCCTCGTAGGGGTAATCCGTGGGGACGTTCGCGGTCTTGCTGATCGAGCTGTCCACCCAGATCTGCGCTGCGGCCTGGATGTCGACATGCGCCTTGGGCGTGATGTCGTCGGCGGCGACGAAGTAGTCGGGCAACTTGGCCTTTTCTTCCTGCGCATACGGCATGGCGTCGGCGTTGACCAGGCTGCGGTAGGCCAGCAGCTCGTAGCTGTAGACCTCGACCTTTTCCTTCGACTTCTTGCCTTCGCGGATGACGTTGCGGCTGTAGTGGTGGGCGAAGCTGGGCTCGATGCCGTTGCTGGCGTTGTTGGCCAGCGAAAGGCTGATGGTCCCGGTGGGTGCGATCGAGCTGTGGTGGGTGAAGCGGCCGCCCTTCTCGGCGAGCTTGGCCACCAGCTCGGGCGCCACCGTGGCGACCTTCTGCATGTAGCGGCTGTACTTGGCGTGCAGCTCGCGGCCTTTGATGGTGTCGCCGGGCTTGAAGCCGTCCTTGGCCATTTCCGGGCGCTTGCGCAGCATCTCGGCGCTGACGGTGAAGTCCTCGTCCATGATCGGCGCGGGGCCCTTCTCTTCGGCCAGCGACAGCGCGACTTCCCAGCCGGCCACGGCCATTTCGCGGGCCACGGCTTCGGTGAACTCGCAGCTCTCGGGGCTGCCGTAGGGCATGCGCAGCATGGTCACGGTGCTGCCGAGGCCGAGGAAGCCCATGCCGTGGCGACGCTTGCGCAGGATCTCCGCCTGCTGCTGCGGCAGCGGCAGGCCGTTCACTTCTACAACGTTGTCGAGCATGCGGGTGAACACGCGCACGACTTCCTTGTATTCCTCCCAGTCGAAGCGCGCCTTGTCGGTGAACGCATCGCGCACGAAGGTGGTGAGGTTGATCGAGCCGAGCAGGCAGGCGCCGTACGGCGGCAGCGGCTGCTCGCCGCAGGGGTTGGTGGCGCGGATGTTCTCGCACCACCAGTTGTTGTTCATCTCGTTGACGCGGTCGATCAGGATGAAGCCCGGCTCGGCGTAGTCGTACGTCGAGACCATGATCATGTCCCACAGATGCCGCGCGCGGACGTGGCCGTAGACCTTGCAGGCCACCAGACCGTCGTCGCGGGTGATGTAGGTGGTCGAGGCCGGCCAGTCGCGCCAGACCACCTGTTCGGCGTTGGCGAGGTCGACTTCGTCGGCTTCCTTCTTGTTCACCGGGAACACCAGCGGCCACTCGGCGTCTTTCGCCACTGCGTCCATGAATTCGTCGGTGATCAGCAGCGACAGGTTGAACTGGCGCAGTCGGCCGTCTTCGCGCTTGGCCTTGATGAAGTCCTTCACGTCGGGGTGGGACACGTCGAAGGTGCCCATCTGCGCGCCGCGGCGGCCGCCGGCGCTGCTGACGGTGAAGCACATCTTGTCGTAGATATCCATGAAGGACATCGGGCCCGAGGTGTAGGCGCCGGCACCCGCCACGAAGGCGCCCTTGGGGCGCAGGGTGCTGAACTCGTAGCCGATGCCGCAGCCGGCCTTGAGCGTCAGCCCGGCTTCGTGGACTTTCTCGAGGATGCCGTCCATCGAATCGGGGATGGTGCCCGAGACGGTGCAGTTGATCGTGCTGGTGGCGGGCTTGTGCTCCAGCGCGCCGGCGTTGGAGGTGATG